>CAZUMF010000173.1:0-10063 GCA_964621385.1 uncultured Desulfohalobiaceae bacterium | reverse complement strand
GGAAGACGGAGGGCTGAAGACGGAGGGCGGAAGACAGAGGACAGAGGACGGCGATCGAAGGGAAGAGGCCATCGAGGTTCCCCTGGACCGTTCGAGCGGGACTGTCTGGATCGTCGGAGGGACCGGGGTGGGACGAGTGACCAAGCCCGGCCTGGAGATAGCTCCAGGGCTGCCGGCGGTGACCGAAGGGCCCCGGACCATGATCCTGCGGGAGATCCAGGAGGTTTTCGAGCAGACAGGGACCGCAGGCTCGGTTGGCGTGGAGATCTTTGTGCCCCAGGGGGAGGCCTTGGCCAAAAAGACCATGAATGCCCGGCTGGGTATTCTGGGCGGCATTTCCATCCTGGGAAGCACCGGGGTGGTGCATCCTTTGTCCCACGAGGCCTATCAGGCCAGCATCCTTGCCGGAATCCGGGTGGCTGCCGCCGCCGGCTGCACCACGCTGGTCCTGACCACCGGCAGACGAAGCGAACGTCATGCCCAGACCCTCCGTCCGGATCTTCCGGAAGAGGCCTTTCTGCAGATGGGGGATTTTTTTGAATTCGCCGTCAAATCTGCCGGAGAACATGGCTTCACCAGCCTTGTTCTGGCCATGTTCTGGGGCAAGGCCGTGAAAATGGCCCAGGGCTTTCCCCACACCCATGCTGCGAAGTCCGCCCTGAGCCTGCACAAACTTGGGGAATGGGCTGCCGCCCTTTCCAGGGACGCCCGACTCGTTCAGGCGATCCAGTCGGCCAATACGGCCAGACAAACCTTTACAATGATTCAGGAGCGGCTGCCTGAACTCATTCCCGTGGTGGGCAGGCGGATTCAGGAAAACGCCCGGCATTTTGCCAATAACTGTCTGGAGGTCCGGGTTGTTATCCTGGACTTCGAAGGCAAACCGGTGTTTCAAGGATAATTGCATGCCGCTGGTGGACATCATTGGAATCGGACTCGGTCTGCAGGATATGACCGCACAGCACCTGGAGCTGGTCAAGCAGGCCGAGGTCCTGGTGGGCGGTTCCCGGCACCTGGACTTGTTTCCGGAGCTCACGAAGGAAAAAATCCGGATCAGCGGCGATATGGAGGCGGTCTACCGGGCGATTGAAGAGCGCATGCCCCGGAAGAAGGTCGTAGTCCTGGCCTCGGGCGATCCGCTCTTTTACGGGATCGGATCGGTCTTGGCCCAGAGGCTGGGCCGGGACAGGGTCCGGATTCATCCGAATATCACCTCGGTGGCTGCTGCCTTCGCCAGGATCAAGGAACCCTGGTCCGAAGCCGGCCTGCTGAGTCTGCACGGACGCAAACCACAGGACAATCTGGGCTCGAAGCTGATCGCCCATGATCTGTGGGCGGTCTTGACCGATCGCACACGGACTCCGGCCTGGCTGGCTTCCTGCTTGATTCAGGACGGCCTGAGCGCCTTTGAGTTCTGCGTTTTGGAACGGCTGGGGAGCCCTGAGGAACGAATCCGCTGGCTTGCCCTGGAAGAGGCGGCCCAGGAGAGCTTTCAGGATCCAAACCTCGTGATTTTGAAACGAAAAGGTCCCTTGCCGGGCGCATTCCGTGCGTTTGTTCCAGGGATGCCTGATCACTGGTTCGCTCACAGCCAGGGCTTGATCACCAAGGCCGAAGTTCGAGCCGTGGCCCTGTCTCAGTTACGCATTGCCCCGGGCTGCACGGTTTGGGATCTGGGAGCCGGCTGCGGCTCCGTGGGCATTGAGGCCGCGCTTTTGACCGCTTCGGGCCGGGTGGTGGCCGTGGACAAAAATGCGGTGCGGATTTCGGAAATCAGGGACAATCAACAACGCTTTCAGGTCGACAACCTGGAGCTTGTCCAGGCCGAACTTCCGGAAGGCCTTGACGCCTTGCCCAGACCGGACCGCATCTTTATCGGTGGCGGCGGGAAAAAACTCGCGGCAATACTTGCCGAAGCCGGGAAATACCTTAACCAGGACGGCATCATGGTGGTCAATACTGTTTTGCTGGACAACGTCCAGGCCGGCCGGCAGGCCATGCAGGCCATGGGCCTGCAGACCGAACTGGTCCAGGTCCAGGTCAGCCGGAGCCAGACCATGCCCTGGGGGGACAGACTTAAGGCCCTGAATCCGGTCTGGATTCTCCAGGGAAGAAAGCAGGATCCGGGTGCCCCCTGAGACAGGCGCCTGCAATCGGGAAACGCGATTCGAAAATCCCAAAGCTGAGAGTTTTGTATGCCGAGCACAACCCATCCCATTGACTTTGTCGGAGCCGGGCCGGGCGATCCCGAACTGATCACGGTCAAAGGGCAAAAAGCCCTTATGCAGGCGGATTGTATCGTCTATTCCGGGTCCCTGGTCCCAGAGGCGGTGCTGCAATGGAAAAAGCCGGAGGCGGTGACGGTGAATTCTGCCCCGCTGCATCTGGATCAGATCGTGGAACGGCTCAAAAGCGCCTGGGAGCAGGGCCAGAAGGTGGTCCGCCTGCATACCGGCGATCCCAGCCTGTACAGCGCCATGCTGGAGCAGGTCCAGGAACTGGCCAAATATAAAATCCCCTATCGGGTCATTCCCGGGGTCACTGCGGCCTTTGCCGCGGCAGCCGGCATGGGGTTTGTCTATACCCTGCCGGAAGTGACCCAGACCCTGATCCTGACCCGGATGCCGGGACGGACCCCGGTGCCGGAGAAAGAGCATCTCCGTTTCCTGGCCGCCCATCAGTGCTCCCTGGCCGTGTACCTGAGCATCTCTCTGGTGGAGGAGGTGGAGGCCATTCTCATTGAGGCTTATGGCCCGGAGGCACCTTGTGTGCTGGCTTGCCGGGTGAGCCAGCCGGAAGAGCGCTTTTTTTGCATCCCGGTCAAGGATCTGGCCGCGACTGTGGAACAGGAGCAGATCAAGCGGCAGACCCTGATCATTATCGGAAAAACCCTGGAGTTTGGAAGCGATACAACCCTGTCGGCCACGTCCAGGCTCTATGCCGAGCATTTCAGTCATGGATTCAGGCAATAACACACGATCGGTCGCCCTGTGGGTGGTCAGCCCGGATGGATATCGTCTGGGCAAGGCCATTGCGGCGGCCATGCCCGAAGCGGTGCTCTTTGCCTCTGAATCGGCCGCCGGGGGGCGGGGTGAGCTGAAGACAGGGCAGAGATTCAGCTCTCTGAGGTCGGCTGTGGCCGAGCACTTTCAGGGTTTTGCCGGCCACGTCTTTGTGATGTCCGCCGGGATCGCCGTCAGGATGATCGCCCCCTGGATTGGCAGCAAAACGGCTGATCCGGCCGTGGTGGTCGTCGATGACCTGGGGCGGCACTGCATCAGCCTGCTCTCCGGACATCTGGGCGGGGCCAACGATCTGGCCCGGCACATCGCCGCCCTGACCGGGGCCAGGCCGGTCATCACCACGGCCACGGATATCCGCGGGCTTCCGGCCATTGATGTCCTGGCCCAGAGCAAGGGCCTGCACATCGACAACCCCGGGCGGATCAAGACGCTGAACATGGCCATTCTCAACCGGGAATCGATTCGGATTCATGATCCCTACGGCCTCGTTGGCCCGGATCTGAAAAAGGCCGGGGTGGTCTTACGGGAGACCGCTGGGAACACCAGGACCGGCCTGGTGGTGGATGATCGTCTGACTGCCGGCAGCGATGAACAGCTCGTGCTCAGGCCGCGCAGCCTGGTCGCCGGCATCGGCTGCAACCGGGGAACCGAGGCCCGGGAGATCCGGGAGGCCCTGTCCCGGGTCTGCCGGGACTTCGATCTGTCCCGGGCCAGTCTGGCCTGCCTGGCCTCCATCGATCTGAAACAGGATGAAGCCGGGTTGCTGGCAGCCGCCGAAGACCTGGAGTGCAACCTGGTGTTTTACAGCCGATCCCAGCTTGCCAGGGTCACAGGAATCAAAACCCCGTCTTCCACAGTGGAACAATGGATAGGAGTCACAAGTGTATGCGAAGCAGCAGCGATTCAGGCCGCGAACGGGGAACCGCTGATCGTCCCCAAGCAGAAGCTGGGCAATGTGACCGTGGCCTTGAGCAGACAACGCCCGCCTTTTCTGTCGTCGGCATTGGACCCGGAGACCCCGATCATCTCACGCAACGAGCCCTGGAGGTGCTCCAGTCCGTAGAGGTCATTGCCGGCTACAGCACCTATCTCGAACTCATCCGCCCTTTGCTCACAGACCAGGAGATCATCTGTACAGGCATGACCAAAGAGGTGGAGCGGGTGAGCGCCGCCCTGGATCGCTGTCTGTCCGGCCGCTCCTGTGCCTTGATTTGCAGCGGGGATCCGGGCATTTATGCCCTGGCCGGCCTGGTTCTGGAAAGCTGCGAGGCAAAGGGTGTTCAGGTGCTCAGACCCCGGGAGCCCGGGCCGGCCGGCTCGCAAGGCCCCCGGCTCCAGCTGGAGATTGTCCCGGGCATTCCGGCCCTGTCCTCCGGGGCGTCGCTGCTGGGCGCCCCCTTGACCCATGATTTCGCCGCCATCAGCCTGAGCGATTTGCTCACCCCCTGGGAGTGCATCGCCAGCCGGCTGGAGGCCGCAGCCCGGGCGGATTTCGTCATTGTCCTCTATAATCCCAAGAGCCGGAAGCGGCACTGGCAGCTGCAAGAGGCCGCTCGGATCATTGGGCGCTTCCGGGGGCCGGAGACCGTGGTGGGCATCGTGAAAAAGGCCATGCGCAACGGCCAGGCCGTGAGCATGTGTGCTTTGGCCGAACTGGAGCAGGCCGAGGTCGACATGCAGACCACGGTGTTTATCGGCAGCACCCAGTCCAGGCGCTATCTGGATTTTATGCTGACCCCGCGCGGCTATGCCCGGAAATATCAGCTTTGAAAGGGAGAACTCTGGAATGACAGCTGCAGATACCTCCGGTCTCGCCCCCTGCCTGGCCGTCCTCGGGACGGGCTCGGATGTCGGGAAAAGCGTGGTGGCGGCCGGCCTGTGCAGGATATGCCGTCAGATGGGGATTCGGGTGGCCCCGTTCAAGGCCCAGAACATGTCCAACAATTCCGGGGTGACCCCCGAGGGACTGGAGATGGGGCGGGCTCAGATCGTCCAGGCCGAGGCCTGCGGTGTGGCCCCCCGGGTGGACATGAATCCCGTGCTTTTGAAACCGAGCGGGGAACAAGGCTCCCAGGTGATCCTGCTCGGCCGGGTCTACGGCAACAGCACGGCCCGGGAGTATTATCAGGACAAGACCCATTTGGAGACCGAGGCCCGCAAGGCCCTGGACCGTCTCCGCCGGGACTTTGACCTGGTGATCATGGAGGGCGCGGGCTCCTGCGCCGAGGTCAATCTCATGGCGCATGACTTTGTCAACCTGCGCATGGCGGCCTATGGCGAGGCGAGTGTCGTCCTGGTGGCGGATATCCACCGGGGCGGGGTGTTTGCCCAGATTGTGGGCAGCCTGGCCTGTCTGTCCCGGGACCAGCAGGCCATGATCAAGGGCTTTCTGATCAACCGTTTTCGGGGGGACGTCTCCCTATTCGCCGATGGCGTGGAGTGGATCGAGCAGCACACCGGCAAGAGGGTCTTCGGGGTCCTGCCCTGGTATCAGGATATCACCATCGAGGCCGAAGATTCCGTGGTCATTGAAAAATCCAATCTGGACCAGCGCTTTGATTGGAGCCGGCCCTGCCTGGGCGTGCTCAGACTGCCCTATATCTCCAATTTTACGGATTTCCATGCTCTGACCAGGATCTCAGGGCTGAGTGTCGGATTTGTGGAGTCGCCCCAGGATCTGAGCCGGTTTCAGGCGGTGATCCTGCCCGGTTCCAAAAATACGCGATCCGATCTCAACTGGCTGCATGGCTCCGGCTGGGCCAATCAGCTCGCAACCTATGCCCGAGACGGGGGCTGCATCCTGGGAATCTGCGGCGGGTATCAGATGCTGGGCCGGGCGGTGGAAGACCCGGACGGGGTCGAGGGACCGCCGGGAAGCACTCCGGGTCTGAATTTGCTTGCCCTGCAGACCATCCTCCAGTCCCCCAAGACGACCTCCTGGAGTACCTTTGCCTGGGGACCGGCCAAGGGAGCGGGCTATGAGATCCACATGGGCCGAAGCGTCCTCCTGGAGGGCGCCCAGCCCTGGCTGGAAGTGGAGAGCCGCAACAATGAGGCCTGTCAGGATCTGGACGGCTGCATTTCACCAGACGGCCGCATCCTGGGCTGTTACATGCACGGCCTGTTCGACGAACCCCAAATCCTGGCCGCCTGGCTGCAGCATCTCGGACTGGAGGCGCTTTCCCTGCCGCGGGATAGCGGCTGGCGCCAGGCCAGGCAGCAGGAATACGATCGCTTGGCCCGGCACATGCAAGAGCATCTTGATATTCAAGGCATGCTTCCCGATACCGTGAAAGGAGCTTTGCTGTGATCCCGGAGCATGGCGGCAATGTCCGGAGCCTGGCGGCTGAGTTGGGCTGCCCGGCCGAGGACATCATTGACATGAGCAGCAATCTGAACCCCTTTGGACCGCCCTCCGGTCTTCTGGAGCACCTGCAGGAACACCTCCAAGAGATTTACGCCCTGCCGGAAATGGACGCCGCCGGGATGATCCAGGCTTTTGCCGATTTTTACGATCTGGACCCGGCCCGGGTCCAGGCCGGCAATGGGACCACGCAGTTGATCGACACCGTTCCCCCGGCCTTGAACGCGGAAAAACCGTTGATTCTCGCCCCGACCTACTCCGAGTACGCCCGGGCCTGCCGGATGCACCGCCTGGAGCCTGCGTTTTTTGCGGCCTCGGCCCAGGAGGCCTTTCAAGTGGATATGAGCGCTCTTTCGCGGGCGGTGCCTGAACACGATCTCGTCTTTATCTGCAATCCCAACAATCCCACGGGCGTGTTGATCCCTCGCTCTGATATTCTGGCCCTGGCTGACGAGCATCCCCGGGTGCGCTTTGTGATCGATGAGTCTTATCTGCCTTTTGTGCCCGGGGCTGAAGAGGTGACCCTGATCCATGCCCACCGCCGGAATCTGTTTGTCTGCAACTCCATGTCCAAAATATTCCGCATTCCCGGTCTGCGGGTCGGCTTTCTCATCGGCCCGGAGGAGCGCATGCCCTGTTTTGCTCAATTTGACCAGCCCTGGTCGGTCAACGCCCTGGCCCAGGCCGCTGTCTGTTTTCTCATGCGCCAAAAAGAGGCAACCCGGGCCTTTGTCCAGCAGAGCCGGGAGCTGATGCTCCAGGAGAAAGCACGCTTTCTGGAGGCGGCTGCCGCTTGCCCTGAACTGTGTTTTTTCCCGGGAGCGACCTATTTTGTCCTGGCCTCCCTGCAGGGGGCCGGAACCATTCAGGACATCTGCCGGCATCTGAGCCATGAAAAGATCCTGGTCAGTGACTGCGGGAATTTCGTGGGGCTGCCTCCGGGATTTCTGCGGATATCCCTGAAGACCAGAAATCAGAACCAGCTGCTCGTGGACTCGCTCCTGAGGTTGAGCATGCCCCGGGAACAGCTGTGCAGCGCGGGAAGCAGGCTGTGATGGCCTGGTTCCCCTCTCCCTGGGCCTTGCTCCTGGCCTTTGCCCTGGACCTGATTCTGGGCGATCCGTCCGGCCTTCCCCACCCGATCCGCTGGATGGGCCGGGCCATAGAGGTCCTGGAACCCGGGTTTCGGCGAATTTCGAGCAATCAGATTCTTGCCGGCGCCTGCTTCACCGGGGTGTTGGTCTCCGGGACCTTTGTCCTCAGCCGGCTGGTGCTCTATTTGGCCCTGCTGGTCCATCCCTGGCTGCACTTCGGCCTGGAGGCGCTCTGCCTCTATTACTGTCTCTCCCTCAGATCGCTGGCAGCGGCAGCCAAAGACGTCGGCCGAAGTCTGCACACAGAGGGTCTGGAATCGGCCAGGGGCAGACTGCAGATGATCGTGGGGCGGGAGGTGGCAACGCTGTCTGAATCCGGCGTGGTCCGGGGGGCTGTGGAAACCGTGGCGGAGAACTTCGTGGACGGGGTGCTCTCCCCCCTGTTCTATGCGGTCCTGGGCGGGGCGCCTCTGGCCCTGGCCTTCAAGATGATCAACACCCTGGATTCCATGATCGGGTATAAGAATGCGATCTACAGGGATTTCGGCAGGGCAGCCGCGCGCCTGGACGATGCCGCCAATTGGATCCCGGCCCGGCTCTCGGTGATCATCATCAGCCTGGCCGCCTGGCTGATGATGGGACGGTTCCGGTCCAGCCTGCAGACCGCCCTCAGAGAGGGAAGGCAGCACGCCAGCCCCAATGCCGGATATTCAGAAGCCGCTTTTGCCGGGGCCCTGCAGGTCAAGCTCGGCGGTCCGAACCATTACCACGGGCAGCTGGTGGACAAGCCCTTTATCGGGCGGGGCTTTCCCCCACCTGGACCAGAGGCGATCCACCAAGCCTGCAGGCTCCTCTACCTGGTTTCCGCCATCGCCCTTGTCCTGGCCTGCATTGTCCTTCTCGTATTCGATCTTCCTGTTTGAGGTTGCGTGGCGGGTTGTCAGATGCAGAATATGATAAGTTAGAAGACGGAACATATGCTGGCCGAATACCAGACTGTAGAGGGGTCATTGCTTTTGGCAAGACATTGCGTGAATGTGAAGCCGAACTTCAATCAACTCTTGAAGACTGGATTTTTGTAGGGCTCAAGCTTGGGCATCAGTCATTTCATATCGAGTCCTTGTCGACGAGAGTCGATTTGAAGCGCCCCTGGAAGACATGCCTGGACGATCCGTGTCGCGTTTGGAGGCGTTGGGGAGAGGCTCCGTTCAGCTGGCGCATGCCTGTGAGATGAAGGGGCGCTGAAGGAACAGATTGCGTGTTTCAGCAGAATATGCTTCAATGCTGAAAAAGCCGAGTAAAGACGGAGGGAGCGTATGAAGCAGTATATCAAAAAAGGCCTGTCGCGTTCCGTGCGCAGGCAGGCCGAAGCCTCGGTGGAAGCCACGGTTCGAGAGATGATCGCAGACATTGAAAAGCGGGGCGATGAGGCCGTGCGGGACTATTCCCTGAAGCTGGATCACTGGAATCCGGAGGCGTTTCGCTTGTCCCAGTCGCAAATCGAAGCGTCGATTCAGTCGCTGGATGAGCAGACCCTGGAGGATATCGCTTTTGCCCAGGAACAGGTGCGTCATTTTGCCCGGGCTCAGAAGGACTGTCTCCTGGACCTGAAAATCGAGACCCTGCCCGGTGTGACGCTGGGGCACAAAAACATCCCGGTCAATAGGGTCGGCTGTTATGTCCCGGCAGGCAGGTATCCCATGGTGGCCTCGGCCCACATGAGCGTGGTCACGGCCAGAGTCGCGGGGGTCAAAGAGATTTTCGCCTGCACCCCGCCGACTCAAGGGGAGGTGCATCCTGCAACGGTGGCGGCCATGTATCTGGGTGGTGCGGATGCGATTTATGCCCTGGGCGGCGTGCAGGCCATGGCCGCCATGGCCGTCGGCACTGAGGAGATTCCAGCCGTGGACATGATCGTCGGTCCCGGGAACGCCTACGTGGCCGAAGCCAAACGCCAGCTTTTCGGCCGGGTCGGCATCGACCTTCTGGCCGGTCCCACCGAGATTCTCGTCCTGGCGGACGAGTCCGTGGATGCGGAACTTGTGGCCACCGACCTCTTAGGACAGGCTGAACACGGTCCAAGCTCACCCGCCATTCTGGTGACCACCTCGGAGGCCTTGGCCAGGTCGACCCTGGAGGAGGTCCAACGTCAGCTGCAGACCCTGCCCACGGCGGATATCGCCGGAAAGGCCTGGGCCGATTACGGGGAGATCATCCTGGTGGACAGCGAGGATGCAATGCTGGTAACGGCTGAAGCCATTGCCGCGGAGCATGTGGAAGTGCTCACTGAAAATCCCCGCCGGTTCTTGAATGAGTTGACCAACTACGGCTCGCTGTTTCTCGGGCCGGCCACCAATGTGTCCTATGGCGACAAGGTGATCGGTACGAACCATACCCTCCCCACCCAGCAGGGGGCCCGCTATACAGGCGGACTCTGGGTGGGCAAGTTCATCAAGACCGTCACCTATCAGGAATGCACCCCGGAGGCCAGCGTGCGCATCGGCGAATACTGCTCCCGGCTCTGCGCTGTGGAGCGTTTTGCGGGGCATAAGGCCCAGGCGGATCTCCGGGTGCGGCGCTAT
>CAZUMF010000172.1:0-10115 GCA_964621385.1 uncultured Desulfohalobiaceae bacterium | reverse complement strand
CCCCGCCCCCTTTCCGGGCCGAGTCCCAACGGGGCCTGTCCGGAGGCAGTGCCCGCCGGGTGGTCACCGCGGCCAATGCCGCGGCAGCTCACTGTCCGGACGAGCTCGTCACGGCCATTGAAGTCCACGACCACTACTGTCCCGGGGTGACCTCAGGAGTGTTGCTGGTTCAGTTCATCCGGGACAGACTGTTCCCGAATGATCCCCAGGCGAACTGTTTTGTTCTGGGCCTGGATCCCTGGTGCAAGGAAGACGCTTTGACCACCCTGCTCAACGCCACCCCGGGCAAAAGGGGCTACGGGGTACTCTACCCGGACAAGGAGCAGGTGGCTGCCTGGCCCGAACCCTTGAACCGGGCCTGCACAGCGGTGTTTGTGCAGCAGCAGGGCCGGCCCTGGCAGGGCTGGATTCTGGGCTTTGATTTCGTCAAGGCCAAAAAGCTCTATTCCGGACCCAAGTCCGACAGCACAATCCTGAACAAGCTGGGCATGGATCTCTGGTTTCTGGACTACCTCGACCAGCCTGAAACCTTTGTCTCCGTCCTGAAAACCATGACCCTGGGAACCGGCCAATCGCCGAAAATGCTGCTCAAACCGGGCATTGATCCCGTGGCGGTCTTGGCCGGCATGTAACCAACGATCCCCGTCTGGATACAATCCATCCCTGAATCGGCTGTCCAGGCGGATCAAACTTGCCCATCCACTCCGAAAAAACCGGGGAGGCGGCGCGTGGCCGCTTCTCCGGTTTTTTTCCTGCAGCCTGCCTCAGCCATGCCCGTTCAGGTTCAGATTCAGGGTGTACTGAAGCACAACATAGACAGCGTAGATCCCCAGAAGCCAGGCCCCGGTCAGGCGGGAGAAGAACCCGCTTGTGTTGGCGAAGATGAAGACCCGGAAGGAATAGAGGATGAGCAGCATGGCCGGGAAATGAAACAGGAAGAAATTGTCCGGAATGTGCAAAGGCCGGGCGCAGGCAGCGGCCCCGATCACGAACAGACAGTTCAGGACATCGGCCCCTACCACATTGCCCACCACAATTTCCGGGTAGCCTTTTTTCACCGCGGCTATGGCCGTGGTCAGTTCCGGCAGAGACGTGCCAAAGGCCACCAGGGTGGCGGCGATGACATCTTCGGGAATGCCGAAGCGCAAAGCGATTTCCGAGGCACTGGGAACCAGGATCCGCGCGCCGGCGATCACCAGGGCCAGGCCGCCCAGGGTCATGGCCCAGCACACCCAGAGGCAGGCCGTGTCCTGCCCCTCGCACTGAGCGTCCTGCGGTTCTGTGATGAGACTCTGCACCGACCAGCGATAGGTCAGGTACATATAGCCAACGAGCAGGAAAAGAAAAAGAAGGCCAACCCAGCGGCCCAGCTGGGGTTCGCCGCCTGATGTCAGCCAGGCCAGGACGGACAGCACCACCAGCAGGGTCGCCGCCCCCACCTGGATGGTGCCGGTTCGGTTCAGGATGTATTTATGGACCGGCACCCTGGCCAGAAGGCAGGTCAGGCCGAAGATGAGACCGGTGTCGGCAATGATGGAGCCCACCCCGTTTCCCAGGGCGAGTCCGGGATTGCCCAGATAGGCGGCCGTCACCGAGACAAAGGCCTCCGGCATGGTGGTTCCCAGAGAAATGATCGTGGCCCCAATGACCATCCGGGTCAGGCCTGTTCTTTCCGCCAGAATGACCACCCCTTCGATCATCCAGTCCGCCCCTTTTGAGAGCAGGACAATGCACACGACGATTATCAGCAACAGGACCAGGGTCGGGGTTTGGGCGATGAGCTGTTCAAGCACGATGCACACTCCGATTGTTCAGTCCAGCCCTGCCGGCGGCAGGGCTGAAATTTCCAAAAAAGCCAACCGAGATTGACCGCCTGTTCGTTCTTTGCTATACTGATTCAACGTGCCATATTCAGAGCTCTTCACCAAGAGCTCTAGTTTGAGTCATTTTTTGGACAACTCTCTGCTTATTGTAAATTCGAAGCACGAAATTCAAATTTTCAAATATTACTAATTATTTTAGTCAATTAAGGTTCAAAGCCGTAATGACGGTACGAAGTCTGATATTAAAATTTTGTCGTTGAAATCACAGGATAATCAGTCTTTGTTTCAATCTTCAATCTTCATTCTTCAATCGGTAATTACCCATGACCATCACCCGCCGCGATTTTCTCAAGTATCAGTTCGCCGCAGGCCTGCTTTGCAGCTGCGGCCTGCACGGCATCACCCCAAGAACAGTCCAGGCCCGGAGTCTGCCGGACCTGGCCGTGGTCAAGGGAGACATTGCCCCTGCCTGCCGGGCCGCGGTGGAGCTTATGGGCGGCATGTCCACCTACGTCAGTCCAGGCGACACAGTGGTCATCAAGCCGAACATGAGCTTCGACAGTCCGCCGGAGCGGGCCTCCAACACGCATCCCGAGGTCATCCGATCCCTGAGCCTCATGTGCCGCGAGGCCGGCGCAGCCCGAATTCACGTCCTGGACAACCCCTTGCGCCAGGCCGAACTCTGCCTGGAGGCCAGCGGCATGCAGCAGGCCCTTCAGGGCATCGAGCACTGCCGGGTCGAACAGCTCCACGCGCCGCAACGCTTCCGGGAAGTCGAACTGAGCCACGGGGAGCAGCTCAGAAGAACCGAGGTCATGCGAGAGGTCCTGGAGGCGGATGTGCTCATCGCCGCCCCCGTGGCCAAACACCACGGCAGCGCCGGCGTCAGTCTCAGCATGAAGGGCATGATGGGCCTGATACTCAACAGAGGCCGCTTTCATTATCGCTTTGATCTGCATACGGCCATCGTGGATCTCTGCACTCTGTTGAAGCCCGATCTGGCCCTTGTGGACTGCAGCCGGGCCCTGACCACCAACGGCCCTTCCGGGCCGGGCAAGGTGGTCCATCCGGAAACCATGGTCGCCTCCAGGGACATGGTCGCGGCCGACGCCTATGTCACCGGCATGATTAAATGGTACGACCGGTCCATCCCCCCGAGCAAGGTCAAGCACATCCGCCTGGCCCATGAACGCGGCCTGGGCAGAATGGACATTGAGCATCTCTTGGTCCGGCGCATGAGCCTATGATCCCTCTGCGCCGGGCCATCCAGCTCCTCTGCCTGCTCCTGTTTCTGCTGCTCATCGTCCTCACGGCCTTTCCCTTTCCGGACTGGCTCCCGGTCACGCGGGTCTTTGCCCTGGATCCTCTGCTCTTTCTCGGCCCGCTCCTGAGCAGCGGCACGCTCATCACCGGATTGAGCGTACTCCTGGTCCTTTTTGCGGCCACAGCTGTCCTGGGCCGTTTCTTTTGCTCCCATGTCTGCCCTTTGGGCACCACCCTGGATGCCGGCCGTCCCCTGGTCGCCCCATCCAGAAAGAAAGAGACTGCGCAGCCGAAACCCGGAAAAGGCCTGCACAGCGTCAAATACCTTTTGCTGCTTCTGGGCGTCTTGACCGCCCTGTTTGGCTTGAATCTCCTGCACTGGGGCTCGCCGCTGTCTCTGGCCGCCCGTATGTACATCCTGATTATCGAACCCTTTCTGCACTTCCTTTTCAACTGGATCACTGTCCCGCTTGGATGGCTCTCGGGCACAACCGGTCTTCCGGGGGGTTCCCAGGCCCCTGTGCAGGGCTTTCCCGCCCTGGCCTTTCTGACCTGTTTTTTTGCAGGCCTGTTGCTGCTCAACCGCTGGATTCCCCGGTTCTGGTGCCGCTTTCTCTGCCCGGCCGGCGCTCTGCTGGGACTGATTGGACAACGCCCCCTCGTCAGGCGGCTGGTCAACGATTCCTGCACCCAGTGCGGACTCTGCCTCCGGCACTGCCCCATGCAGGCCATTTCCGACAATCCCGGACAAACCCTGAACATGGAATGCATTGTCTGTCAACAATGCCGGCGAATCTGTCCAGAGGCGGCGATCACCTTTTCCTTTTCCAGAACCAACCGGTCCGATTCGCAGCACCTCCCCGGCAGACGGGCCGCGCTGCAGATGGTCGGCCTCGGGGCCCTTCTGGCTTTTCTCGGACAGTCCGGCCAGGGGGAGAGCAACCCCGCGTCTGTCATCCGCCCCCCGGGGGCTGTTCCCGAACCCCTGTTTCTCAGCCGCTGCCTGCGCTGCGGGCTGTGCCTGGAGGTCTGCCCGACCAACATGCTCCAGCCGGAGTCTTTGGGCCATGGGTTGGCAGCCCAGTTCGCTCCTGTGGCCGTTCCCCGGATCGGTCCCTGTGAACCGGACTGCAATGGCTGCACCCGGGTCTGCCCGTCCGGGGCTATTCGGATTCTGGATCTGGAAGAAAAGATGTGGGCAAAAATGGGGACCGCATATATCGAGCGCCGCAAGTGCCTGGCCTGGAACTATGACCGCAGCTGCCTGGTCTGCGATGAGGTCTGCCCGTATGGGGCCGTGGAGCTGCGGCCTCAGGAAGGGCTGGAGGTCCATGTTCCTTTTGTCAATGCCAGGAAATGCACGGGCTGCGGATTTTGTGAAAACGCCTGCCCGGTCCAGGGCCGGGCCGCCATCCTGGTTCGGCCCCTGTTTGAACAGCGGCTGGCCGAGGGCTCGTATATCGAGTCCGGGCAGAGGCTGGGCCTGTCCATCTCCCGCCACGAATTCGAACCCCAGTCTGAAACCGGGGGATCATCGGACACGGACCAGGGACTGCCGCCCGGATTTTCCTATTGAGCAGACGTCAACTCATGAGCATGACACAGTCAAACTCGCTTTCCCGCTCCCTGAATCGTTGCAGCAACTGCTGCAGGATGTTGTAGTAGACTGTTTTGCCCACCCGGTGATCTGCTTCGAGAAAACCGTGAAAATCCTTGGGAGAGCAGCGGAACAGGAGGCCTGAGGTCAGGGCCTGTATCGAGGAAGAACTCGCCATACCCGAGAGCGCGGAGTATTCGCCAAACCAGTCGCCCGCCTTGAGCTGGTTCAGGGTAATCTCCGAGATCCGCTCGCCTGACTGGTGCCGGGGATCTTTGGGGAGGTATACCTTGAGCTTCCCTTTGCCGATGATATTCAAGCCCGGACTCGGATCGCCTTCCTCCAGCAGCATGTCCCCTGCTGCAAACGGCTTCCGTTGAAAAAGAGCGGCCATCTGTGTGATGTCGTCTCGGGTCAAGCCCTCAAACAACTTGACCATCTGCAGCAGTCGTATGAATGCATCCTGTCCCATGGTATTCCTATAGAATTTTGGATTTCGAAGTCCACATTTTGGTGTTATCTCTGATGGAGATTCATCGATAAGGCTCTCGAACCCCCAGGCGCAAGCCCTGGACCCCCTCAGCCTTGCCGTCTACCGTACTGATTGAAACTCACTTTCTCAAAAGGCAGCGAGTCCCGGCTGTGCGGCGGCTTTTCTTCAGCCGGATAGCCGATACTCACCAGAGAAAGCACCTGCATGTGATCGGGAAGGTCGAAATGCCCGGCAATGAAGGCCCCGGCCGACTGACCCTCGCTGTGCATCCGCTCCCTGATCTGCACCCAGCAGCTTCCCAGGCCCAGGGAGGACGCCATGAAATGAAGGGATGCAGAGACAATGGAGCAGTCTTCGATCCAGACATCAGAGACGCCGGGGTCGGCACAGATCACAAAGGCCAGTGGCGCGTCCTTCACAAATCCCGCTCCATGGGGTTTGGCCCGGGACAAAACCTCCAGGCGCTCGCGCTCAGTCACCACGATGATTTCCCAAGGATTCAGATTCCTGCCCGACGGGGAGCGCAGGGCGGCCTCAATGAGCTGATCAATGGCTGCCTGTTCAACCGCTTTCTCTGTATAAGACCGAATACTCCGCCTTTTTTTCAAGATGTCCAGAAACATAGTTCCCTCCTTTGTCGAAACGTTCATATACTGCTCCAACTTACCTTTTTCAGAATTCTGTCGTTGAAGTCCAATGACAATCAGTCTTTGTTTCAAAAACCAAATTGGATCAGTATATCCCCAATCTTAAATCTTCAATTTCCTCTGGCCGGCCCGGCAGCAACCGTCCGGCCCGACTTGAGTTGCAGTTTGTGGGTGATGCAGGGGACGAGTTCCTGCTGATAATGGGTCACGTAGATGAGATCAGTAGCCGTGCTGCTTCCGATCAGCTGCACCAAATCCAGGACTTGTCGCCTGGTGCCCGCATCGAGTCCGGCGCAGGGCTCGTCCAGAAGCAGCAAGAGCGGCGACTTGACCATGGCCCGGGTGATGAGCACAAGCGCACGCTGTCCCTTTGAAAGGTGCGGCAGGGGACAGTCCTGCAAGGCTTCGATCCCCAGCCGGTGAATCCAGTGCCGGGCTGCTGCCTTCTGCTCGGGGGTGCAGGACTTGTACAGGCCGACGGAATCAAAAAAGCCCGAACAGACCGCCTCAAAAACAGTGACTGGCTTGTGATAGCGGGACAACAGGCTGTGGGAGACCGTTCCGATGTTCTGCCTGAGAGCCCATATGGACTCCCCGGAGCCTCGTTGTTTCCCGAAGAGTCTGATGGAATTCGCATACACCTGGAGTTCGTCGCCGGTGATCAACTGCAGCAGGGTTGACTTGCCCGCGCCGTTCGGGCCGGTAACCGCCCAGTTCTCACCCCGGTGCATCCTCCAGCTCACACCCTCCAGGACCTGGACAGCACCATAGCGCACCCGGACCTGCTCCATCTCGATCACGGGGCTCCCGGCAGGGAGGTCCTTCCGCTGCCCGGCAGTCCCGGTCAGGGGAAGCTCTGTTTTGTCTTTGGAGGCCTTGGGCCGATACAGGGCGCCCAGGCGGCCGTTGTGCAAGATCTCGCTTTTCTCCCCCCTGGCGGCAATGCTCCCGTCCTGCATGAGCAGGACATGCGTCAGGTCCGAAAAAATTTCCTCCACACGGTGGGTGATGAACAGGATATGGACCCGGCGGGCCATGAGCCTGGAGAGGACAGCCTCCATCTGCTTTCTGGAAGACATATCCAGACCGTCAAACGGTTCATCCAGAATCAGCAAGGCAGGAGGCGCCGCAACAGCCCTGGCCAGCAGGAGCTTGCTCATCTCTCCGGTGGACAGGGACAGCAGCGGACGACTGAGCAGGGCTTCGATGCCCAATTCCCGGCCCGCGGTTTCCAGCGCCTTCCTGGAGTCGACATGATCCCCCTGCAGATAGGGCCGCAGCATCGCATGGGCCGGGGTTGTGTCAAAGATCTTGCCGCTGAAATGCCGGGCCTGGTCCAAGACCCCTTCCTGCCTGTGCACTTCGGTCCGCTCCTCCGAGGAGACCATCAGAATGGAATGTTCCAGATCCTCCGGGGTCTGAAAATGACGGCGAACAGCTCCTTTGACCACAGGAAGGCGTCCAGCCACAGTACGCGCCAGAGTCGTCTTGCCCGAGCCGTTGGGTCCGAGTACGGCCCAGTGTTCCCCCGGCTTGATTTCCCAGTTCGTGTCCCGGAGATACCAGCGATCCCGGAGGCGGACCGTGACATTGTCCAGGCTGATCAAAGGCTGCGCCATGGTATAGTGACTCATCGGTTCATCGCTGTCCTAGAAAACAAGGAAATGTGTTGCTCCGAAGCAGCTGAAGTCCTTGTCGGATATGGTTCACGGTTGCGGGCGAAGCCGGCTTTGGAGAATAGCAGGAAATGCTTAAAAATCTGTTCACTGTAAGGTTTTGATTGGCTTTTCCTCAGCAATCTGCAATCTTCAATCTCCAATCTTATCCTCAGCAATATTCAATCTTCAATATTCAATAGTCAATTCTTCTACCATGCTTCTTCATAGATCGAAGCCGCGGCCTCCATCCCGCCGGAATGGATGTTCCCGCCCTGCTTGCGGAGCGTGGCCTCCAGGGCTGAGAGAAAGAGCAGAACATTGCGGGGCTTGGCGGTATGTCCCATGAGGCCGACCCGCCAGACCCGGCCGGCCAGATCGCCGAGGCCGGCTCCGATCTCGATGGAATATCCTTTCAACAGATGCCGACGTGTGGCAATATCATCGGCTCCCTCCGGTATCCAGACCGAATTGAGCATGGGCAGCCGCTCCGCCTCGGGCACAACCATCTGCAGGCCCATGGCTTCCAGGCCGGCCACCAGGGCCTGATGATTCAGAAAATGCCGCTCCCAGCGTTTGGACAGGCCCTCTTCCGCCACCAGGCGCAGGGACTCCCGCAGAGCATAGATCATGTTCACGGCTGCGGTGTGATGGTATTTCCGCCTGGCTCCCCAGTATTTTCCAACCATATTCATGTCCAGATACCAGCTCGGGACTTTGCTTTTGCGGTTTTGCAGCACCTCCATGGCCCTGGAGCCAAAGGTCACGGGAGAGAGACCGGGCGGGCAGGACAGGCATTTCTGCGTCCCGCTGAAGGCGATATCAATGCCCTGCCGATCCACGGCCACATCCATGCCTCCCAGGGAGGTGACCATGTCCACCAGAAACAAGGCCCCGGCCTCATGCGCGATGTCCGCGAGGTCGTCCAGAGGAGTGCAGGCCCCGGTGGAGGTTTCGGCATGGACCACGGCCAGGATTTTGAGATCCCGGCCGGCGGCGGCCCGCCGGACGTCTTCCGGGTCCACGGCCCGCCCCCATTCGGCATTGACCTGGATGAGCTCGGCCCCGAGTCTGAGGGCCAGATCGCTCATGCGCATGCCGAATACGCCGTTCACGCAGACCAGAACCGTATCCCCGGGCTCAATGAAATTCACCAGACAGGTTTCCATGCCCGCGCTGCCCGTGCCGGAGACAGGGATGCTGAAGGGATTCTTGGTTTGAAAAACATAGCGCAGGAGCTGTTGGGCCTCGTTCATGAACCCCAGGAACTCCGGGTCCAGATGCCCGATACAGGGCGCGGACATGGCCTGAAGCACCCGCGGCGGGACATTGCTGGGGCCTGGCCCCATGAGGATTCGCTTGCCTGGATCGATTTCCTTGAACTGCTGTGGATCAATATTCATGGTTCTTCTTTTTCTAAGGTTTTTTGGACATTCCGTGATATGTCATGCCTTATTATTTTAAAGCGTTAAGGTTTAACGGCGTAATGTCGGTACGAGGTCTGTAGTCCAGCCTTCAGGTGAGTTTCACGCTGACGCCCATGGTATCCCCCAGGCTCTGCAAACCCTGCTGCAATGCATCCAGGCTCAGCTCAAGAGGAATTTCAACATCCATGTCAACCAGATACATGGAGGTTCCGGTCTGGGGCATATTGCGCCGTTCGGATTGCAGATAGAGGATATTCACCCCGTGTTCAGCCAGAAGCCGGCTGAACTTGAAGACAATGCCGGTTTGATCCATGCCTTCTAAATGAAGGGTGTGCCGCGGCAGGGACAGATCCGGTTTCATGGCCTCCGAACCCAGGAGCCGATAAAAGGCGCTGATTCCCTTTTCTTTTTCCAAACGCTCACAGGCCTCGGTCAGGACCTCGTCAATCTCGTCAGGATGGGTGAACAGAAAGATCAAGGCGAACTCGTCCGAAAGCCGGGTCATATTCCCGTCCTCAAAGTTGCAGCCGAGTTCGTGCAAAATCTCGGTGATGTCGGCAACTATTCCAACCCGATCCCGTCCGAAGGCGGTCATGATGTAGCGGTTGTCAATGTCCATCTGTCATCTCCTATGGGATTGCGGTTACAGAGCCATCATTGACATATCAAGCATTGAAAACCTCTGTCAATCCAATTTTCAGGGCCGCCGCCAGGTCTGGCGGCGGCCCTGAAAATTGGATCAAGGCCTGAATGGCTGATGCCGAATGCCTCAAACCGGATCCTTGCGGCGTTTCATGCCCAGGACCAGCCCAATGCCCAGCATGGTCAGGAGACCGGCCCCCACCATTCCCGCGGCAAAAGATCCCAGGTCGCCGGCCAGGGCGATGCCGGCCGGAAGCAGGCCGCTGCCGATGAGCGGGGCCACGGCCAGACTCAGGGAAAGGGTCAGGGCGCGATTCTCCAGGCTGGAAATCTTTGAAGCCATGGACAGAATCGGAGGAAACAGACAGGCCGCGGACAGGGCCTGGATAAAAACAGCCGGGGTCAGGAGCCAATCCGGGCCAAGACCCAGGATAACCACCGCCGCGCCGGTCACCCCCAGACCCATGGAGACCGTCAGGGAAGGACTCAAGCGGTCCGTGAGCCAGCCCGAGGCGAGGACCATGACCACGCCCGGGATGCGGGAAAGCCCCAGCAGCTGATTGGCCTC
>CAZUMF010000171.1:0-10351 GCA_964621385.1 uncultured Desulfohalobiaceae bacterium | reverse complement strand
GCTCAGCCCTGCGGGCAATGAAGCAACCCGGTCGCCGAAGGCGATGCTGTTTTTTGCCTGGGTGTTCCCTGTCCCGTGAAATACACGAAGTGTCCTGTTTATCAGGATTTCACTGGGATTCCTCTCACCCGGGCAAAAAGACACAATAATGCTCTTGCTCTTCTTGGCGTACTCCATAGCTCAAGCGAGTCTGCGCCTGCCCGGCATTTACTTATCTACTTTGCTTTGAGAAAGTCCAGTATGTGGTAATAGCAACTCATGTGGCTCAAAAAAAGCCAGTCAAAGGTTAAATAAGTGCGGGGAGCGGGCGCGAGGCATCTTGTTTCTTGTAATGAATGTACAATTTTGAAGTCAAAGCACATACTAAAGAATATCAGGTAGTTGTGGGAGCAACTGAAAGTAAGTGCACCGGCCGGGTCGTTGACTGGGCTCTATACCTCTGCGAATACAGCCATGTGATGCTGCCGTTTTCTTTCGAAGAAGCGGAGCACGTCCCTGGAAACAACGCTTCATACAGGCGGGAAGCCCTAGACAGGATAGAAGGCCACATGAAGAAGAACTACTGAAAATTTTAGATCCATAAGGAAATGAAAAAAAGCCGGGCTTCGATTTCTCCAGGTGCCTTCCATGATGGTCTATCACAAGAGGAAATGCGGACCTTGATCATGAATCGATACATCCATTGTATCTTGTGGGGATTGTTTCTCTTTGTGGTTTCACTCCTGGTGGTCAAGCTCTATTTGACAGGGTGGTCTATAGGCTCTGATGGTCTCGGTTACTATGCCCATCTCCGTTCATTTGTTATTGATTTCGATCTCGATTACGAGAACGAATTCAGAGACTTCAATCCTCGAAACCATGCAGTTCCAAACGTTGATGCGAAAACCGCATCCGGGCTTGTTCCCAACAAATATCCCATTGGTCCTGCTCTGCTTTGGACTCCATTTTTTTTCCTGGCCCACGGACTCACCGGGCTTGTGCGCCTGGTTGGCGGCAATGTACCTGCAAACGGCTATTCTCTGTTCTACCAGTTCCTTATCGGACTCGGACCACAACTCTACGCTATTTGCGGTCTCACCTTGATTCTTCGACTCATACTTTTTTTTTATCCTCTTCAAACAGCCACTCTCTCTTTGCTGACCGTTACCTTGAGCACCAATGTGATTTACTACATGACTGTTGAGTCAACCATGTCCCACGCTTTTTCCTTGTTCGCCGTAGCGCTGTTCATGTATTACGGGACAAAGACATATGGACAAAAAACCGAAAAACAGTTTTTCTTTTTTGGCCTTCTCGGCGCTCTCATGACCCTTATCAGATATCAAAACGGGCTTTTCATGCTCTTTCCCCTATTCGAACTTACTGATCGCATTGTAAGCCTCAACTGGAGGAAAACGGGCATATACAGATTGTTCCGGCGGGGAGCTGCTTTTCTTTTCGGATTTCTTCTGGGAATCGTTCCCCAGTTGTTGGTCTGGAAAATCATTTATGGCGATTTTCTTCTTTATACTTACAAAACAGAAGGATTCCAGAACACAAGCGGAGGTGCAGAAAGCACTTCTCATTTTATCGACATCTTGTTTTCTTTGAATCATGGATTAATCGCTTGGACTCCAATTTTACTTTTTTGTCTGCTCGGACTGGCTTTTTTCATTCATGATCATAAAAAATTCGGTTTGTTTTTTCTCCTCTTATTTCTGGGACAATATCTTATCAACGCCAACTGGCAGGGCTGGTCTTTCGGGGTATCCTACAGCAGTAGGGCCTTCGTCAATTGTACCTTTATATTCTGTGCAGGCCTGGCAGCCCTTTTGAACCATTGTTCCCTCAGCATGAGATACATACTTCCCGGCCTGTTTGGTTTCATCGGCTGGAATTTCCTTCTCATCATCCAGTATACTTTCGGCTATATTCCCTTGCAGGGCGTCTATACCTGGAGTCAAATCTGTACAAATCAACTTATTGTTCTCAAAGACATCATGCATCTCCTGCTTCCTTTGTCTGGGATGGGATAAAAAAAGCCAATAACCCCCATGCCCGGGACGGGCACAACGAACAATGAAAAAAACATAACTGTTTGAAATCCACAAAACCAGCTTCTCACACCGCTTTCTTCGTATAAAATGGTTATCAAAGCAGCTCGCATGATCCAAAACACAAGTCTGCACGTTTCGGTTATCATTCCTGTGCACCAGGGGGGGGAGCAGTTCAGACTCTGCCTAGAAAGCATCGACAGGACTTCCCCCCAGCCTGATGAGCTGATTGTTGTCGCTGACGAGGCCAGGAATGATCCTGCTCAAATCCGTGAGAGACCCCATGCCCGTTTCATCTGCACAGGCAAACAGGCAGGACCGGCCCGGGCCAGGAATTTGGGCGCAAATCAGGCAAGCGGCGAGATCCTGCTATTTCTGGATGCAGACGTACAAGTCCCTCCAGATATCGTGCACAGGGTTCAGGAGGCCTTTCGAAGACACCCTTCCTTGACGGCCGTCATCGGATCGTATGATGACGTTCCTGCAGAAACAAACTTCCTTTCGCAATATCGAAACCTTTTTCACCACTATGTCCATCAAACCGCTCATGAAGAGGCCTCTACATTCTGGGGAGCCTGCGGGGCAATTCGCCGAAATGCATTTTTGGCCTGCGGCGGCTTTAACGAGAGATACACCAGGCCTTCCATTGAAGACATTGAGCTTGGCTACCGAATCAAAGCAATGGGAGGCAGAATTCGTCTTTTGAAGAATTTACAGGTCAAGCATCTCAAACACTGGTCATGGGTCAACATGCTCAAGACCGATCTGACGCAGAGAGCCTTTCCCTGGACGATGCTGATTCTGCGAAAGAGGGGCTGGATCAACGATTTAAACCTGAAAGGTGCGAGCCGGATCAGTGTGGTTCTGACTTTCTGCCTGCTTCTGTTGGGGGGAGGGGTGTTTTTCACCCCGACTCTTGTCATTCCTCTTGTGGGCATTAGCTGTGCATTGGCCTGGCTCAACCGGGATGTGTATCGGTTTTTTCGAAAGAAAAAGGGCCTCGTTTTCTCTCTGACAGTCGTGCCCTGGCATTGGTTCTACTATTTCTACAGCGGCCTTGGATTCATCCTGGGCCTGGTTAATTTCTCTGCACAAAAGATCGCAGCCAGGCTAAAACAGAAACGATTCGCCAACTAAGAGAGGAGGCGGAGTTCACAGGTCATATGAGCGTTCTTCATCATCATGCACCATGCATCATTATAGGCGCCGGGCCGGCCGGTCTGATCGCAGCCTCGGAATTAAGCCGCTTCGGACACGATCCCGTGGTCCTTGAAAAGGACTCGAATGTCGGTGGCCTGGCCCGTACCGAATACCACCGTGGCTATCGCTTTGACATCGGCGGGCATAGGTTTTTCACAAAATCTGAACATATCGCCGGCATATGGGAGGATATGCTGGGCACAGACCTGCTCACGGTCCGCCGGCAGTCAAGAATTTACTATCAAGATCGCTTCCTGCGATATCCTTTGTCCTTTCTCGATACACTCTTGAAACTCGGACCTGTCGAGGGCTTACGCATTCTTGGAAGCTACCTGCGGGCCAAGGCGCGCAAGCATGCGCCCGAAGAGACATTTGAACAATGGGTATCCAACCGGTTCGGCCGCAGGCTCTATGAAATCTTTTTCAAAACATACACCGAAAAGGTCTGGGGAGTATCCTGCGACAGGATCATGGCTGATTGGGCTGCTCAGAGAATCAAAGGGCTTTCTCTCCTGACCGCCCTCTCTCATGCCATGCTGGGGAACAGCAAGGCCCGATCCCTGACCGAGGAGTTTCAGTATCCTCGCAAGGGCCCGGGAATGATGTGGGAACGCCTTCAAGAGCGGATAGAGGAAAAAGGCGGCATGGTTCGACTCCGTTCGGAAGTCACCTGTTTACACCATGATCAAAGCAGGATCACCGGCCTCTCCTGGAGCGATGAAGCAGGTAGATGCACCGTTAAACCGGGCAGCCTCATCTCGACGCTGCCCCTCGGGCAGCTGATTGCCATGCTGGATCCTCCGCCGCCTTCTCCGGTTCTAGAAGCTGCCGAAAACCTCTCCTACCGCTCATTTCTTATTGTCGGGCTCATTTTGAACGAGGAGTTGCCCTTGGAAGACCAGTGGATCTATGTTCACAGCCCGGAGGTCAAAGTGGGCCGCATTCAGGTTTTTAAAAATTGGAGCCCGGAATTGGTTCCCTATTCCGGAAAGGACAGCCTGGGTCTGGAATATTTCTGCGATGAAGACGATGATCTCTGGAACCTGGAGGACCGGCACCTGGTGGAGCTCGCCGGAACCGAACTGAGCCGGCTGGGACTGGCAAACCGGGACTCCGTGGAAGACGGAATCGTCATACGTCAACCCAAGGCCTATCCAGTTTACACCCAAGGATATCAGGACCACCTTCAGACGATCCGGTCGTATCTTTCCGGCTTTGAGAACCTGCAAAGCGTCGGCCGAAACGGAACCCACCGCTATAACAATATGGATCATTCCATGCTCAGCGGCATCCTGGCCGCAGAGAACGTCCTGGGTGCCGGGCATGATTCCTGGCAGGTGAATTCAGTCCCGGTGTATCACGAGGAGGTACAAGAAGAGAAGTTGGCCTCCACCCTTCCCCGAATCCTCGTCAAGGGAACCCTGGCCAGAATCGATCAGATAGCTTTTGGCATATCAACCGGAGTACTGGCTTGTCTTGTCATTTTTCTTGCCACCGTCTGGCTGCTGATCAAGGGAGGAGAAGTGGTCGGTCCCCATCTGCAACTTCTGTCGAACTACTTTCCTGGATACACCATGAATTTCAAAGGGGCTGTCCTTGGAGGGTGTTACGGCTTCATGTATGGTGGCGCCCTGGGATGGTTGTTCGCCTCGATGCGCAATATCCTCATTGCCTTCCAACTCTACCGGATCAGGCGAAAATACAATGCCACGAGGCAAAAAGACTTTTTAGACCATCTCTAAAGCCAACGATGCAACGCTCGAACAAGAACGATCTGCCTTTTCAGGACGTGCTCCGATTGAACCCGAGGGCTGTGGGCTTAGCACTGGGCACTATGGCAGGGTTGGTTCTTTTTGTAATGACCAACTGGCTGGTGCTCAAAGGGGGAGATCCAATGGGTCCTAATCTCCAATTGTTGAGCCAGTTCTTGATTGGATACCGGGTCTCCCTTGCTGGGAGCCTGATCGGATTGTTCTATGGATTTGCTTACGGTGCCCTTGCCGGGATGCTGCTGGCCTTACTCTACAATACCATATCCGCTTGGAGAAAACCTCCGGGAGAAGCTTCTGAGGAAAAGCCCCTACAATCACCTGAACAAACAGATAGAGAGTCGGAGGGAATTCTTTGAGACAGGACAGCAGTGATCCCTCTTTATATATACGCCAGACGACCTTTGGCACTCTCGTCGACGTCCTGGCCGGTGGTCTGAGTCTTCCAACGGGCATCATCACTGCGGGTTTTTTGACACGCAGTCTTGGTCCGGAAGATTATGGCCTTCTGAGCACCGTTGTCGTGATAATCGTCTGGGTGGAAATAGCTGTGTCGGTTGGTTTCAACCGGAGTCTTATTCATTTCGTAAATGAAAAAGCCCGGTGGCCGAAGATCGGTTCTGTTCTGCAAATGCAGCTACTGGTCAGTTTGATTGCGGCAGGGCTGCTGGCTGCCTTTTCCGGCATGGTGGCTAGAGCGCTCCATTCTTCCGAGCTAACCATTTATCTTTGCTTGTTCTGCCTAGACATCCCCCTTTTTACTTTAGGAGTCAACCACAAATCAATTCTGGTTGCTCAAGGCCGCTACCTGCAGAGGGCAGTGCTGACAGCAGTCTTTTGGCTGTCGAGAATGGCCTTGATCGTTCTCTTCGTCACTTTGGAGCCAACCGTATCTTTTGCAATCCTGGCCTTCATCGGGGCATCGCTCATCGTGCTCACCCTGGCGCGTCTTATGGTACGCCCTCCCCTCTTTCCTATACGAATCGTTTTTTTTAGCAGCCTGTGGCATTTTGCCTGGCCTCTTTTTATTTTTACTGTAGGCATCACCACCTTTCGCAATATCGATCTCGTTTTGGTCAAGGCCTTCGATCCTTCCGGACTATCCACTGGGTTTTATGCTGCGGCGAAGAATCTCACCCTGATACTGGGCCTGTATACGGCCTCCTTCTCCCCTCTCCTGCAGAGCAAGCTCGCCGAGCTCGCAGCGGCGGGAAGAAAAAAAGCAGCCCAAGCCCTGCTGGGCAACTCCCTTCGATTGACTATCTGTATGCTGCCCTTGGCCGGTCTCGCTTCAGGCTCATCCTTAGAGGTGGTCAGGCTCATTTACGGATCCGATTTCTCCCGGGCAGCTCCTTTGTTGGCAGTACTTATGTTCGGGGCTGTATTCTTGTCCATCCTTTCGGTGGCGGTCGCCGCACTGATAGCTGCCAAGCGGCCGAATCTCCCGTTGCTTCTTACAGGCCCGGTGATACTGTCTGCACCTGCTTTATACCCTCTGGCGATCAGTCGCTTCGGGCCTCTCGGTGCGGCCTGGCTGGCAACTGGATTGGCCTTTGTCGCCCTCGTCCCCGTCCTGGGAGCTTCTTTGCGGCTGTGGGGCATTGGCTGGCCAGCCACTACCCTTTTGAAAAGCGGGCTCATTTGTGTGTTTGCCTACGGGATGGCCACCTATTGGGTAACTTCTGGTATTCTTGTCTTGTTTAAACTGGCGGTGGGCTCTTTGGGCATACTCCTCTTTTTTTACTGCCTTGGCGAGCTAAAGCGCTATGAAATGGCCCGATTTTTATCGGCCCTGTTCCCGGGAAAAGGGTTCCTTAATTAAGATGCCTCTGCAAAGAACCATAGGTGCGCAGGGAAGTGCCGGACATCTCTGTTATTGTACCGACCCATAACCGCCCAGAGCAGCTGGCGGATTGTTTGGCGGCGCTTGCCAGACAGGATTATGGATGCGACTGGTTCGAAGTCATCGTTGTCGACGACGGCAGCCCTGAGAACATGATCTCCGTGACCGAGCGGTTTGCCGACCGGCTGAACATCTGTCTGCTCGCTCAACGAAATGCTGGACCCGGGGCAGCCCGCAATCAAGGGGTCAAAAAAGCCAGGGGCAGATTTCTGGCCTTTACTGACGACGACTGCTGCCCTGACTCAATCTGGCTGTCATGTGTTTGCAAAAAGTTGAAGAGAGAGCCCAACCGTATTGTCGGTGGCCTGACGGTCAACGGTCTGCCAGACAACCCATATGCAGCAGCCAGTCAGAAAATCGTCGACTTTGTCTACCAATACGATAATGGCGTTGAATCCGGATCACGTTTTTTGCAACCAACAACATGGGGCTTGCTACGGATACATTCCATGCTGTAGGAGGCTTTGATCCTTCTTTTAGAACAAGCGAGGATCGCGATTTTTGCGACAGGGCGACAAACAAGGACTTCCAACTGTTCTACGAGCCCAGCGCTGTGGTGTATCATTTCCATCATCTGACGATACATCGCTTCTTGCGGCAGCATTTTGCCTATGGCAGGGGGGCCTTTCGATTTTACCGCGGACACCGTTGCCGTTCGTCAGGCAACTCAACACTTGAGATTTCGTTTTACGCCGCAACAGCCGGAAGAATACTTCGCTCGCTTAAGGGGTTGTCCGTGCAGGAAAAATGTTCGTTGATCCTCCTGATGATCCTCTGGCAAGGGGCAAACGTGAGCGGCTTTGTCTTGGAAGCGGTCATGCAATTGATGCCAAGCGGGAACCGGAAATAGGAGCAACACAGAGCTCTTCGCGACCGGATACCGTGAGGGGGATGCAACGGCATAGAGAGGGAGTAAGATGATGCCTGAGATGTCGGTGATTATGGTGACTCCGGATAATGGGGCAGCTCTTCGCGGGACCGCGAAGCACTTGCAGCGACAAACGGTCAAGGAGCTTTTGGAGATCGTTGTGGTGTGCCCTAATCCCGAAACATTAACCATCGAAGGCTTCCCTTCGGAAGAGTTTGCCGGTTTCCAGGCACTTCGGGCTGATGTCCAGAGATCTGCTGCAACCGCGCGGGCGGCAGGAATCCGGGCCGCCAAGTCGGCTATTGTAGTGCTCACTGAAGATCACAGCTTTCCCGAGCCGGAATGGGCTGAAGCACTGATCAGGAGACATAGAGAAGGGTATGCAGTGGTCGGGCCTTTGGTTATCAACGGAAACTCGACCAGTCTGTTTAGCTGGGTCAACTTTCTGATCGAGTATAGCGAATGGATGAGCCCCACAAAGAACAAATCCATAGGGCATCTCCCAGGCCACAACAGCTCCTACAAACGCGAATGCCTGCTGGCCTATGGTGATCGGCTGGAATCGTTACTGGCATCCGAGAGCACCCTGCATTGGGATCTTCAGAAAAACGGCCGTCGCCTCTATTTGGAACCGGCGGCCCGGCTGCATCATTTCAACTTCTCTCGGCTGATCCCATCCATTGCCTTACGGTTTTTTTGCGGCCGGATGTTCGGTGGTCGTAGGTGTGTATCCTGGCCGGCATTCAAGCGGCTGACCTATACGTTCGGATCGCCCTTCATCCCATTGATTCGACTGCTGCGGATTACTGCTAATATAAAGCGCGCCGATTTAGGGGGGAGACTGCCTTCGGGATTGTTTGCGGCTCTCTTTTGCTTGCTAGCCTTGGATGCAGCAGGCGAATGCATTGGTTATGTCTTCGGTGCAGGCACCACTGAAAATAAGATAACAGATATCGACTTTCACCGGGAACGGTTTATGAACATCACGGATCAAAAGCAGTTCATTCAGATCCGGGACGGCCGCAACTTATGAAATACAATGTACGCCTCATAGGTATTTATTTCTTACGGATTGGAAATGAAATGACAGATTCCGACCCAAAAGGGAGTTTCTTGATAGGATCAGCCTGGCCATAGCGGAATTCAGCATATATTTATTAAAATAAATATGTTGAACGATATTTAATCGAATTAATAAATCAGTGCGGCCGGCGGCCGCACTGATTTGAAGCCTGATTCATTATGAAAAGCAGAGAGCGTCTCAAGGGTTTGATTCACTCCCCGAAGCTGACTTTCGAGGTCCTCGTTCGGGGGCGGTATGATTTTACCTACGACCAGATTCCTCTCTCTTTACGGCAGATGTCACTCAATAAACGCTTTAATCTCTTCCGCGCCGGAGCGAACATGGCATATCGCCGAAACCGATCCTGGAGCATGCCCATCCACATGCAATTTGAGCTGACAAACTACTGCAACCTTCGATGTCCGGTTTGCCCTACCGGAGGGAAGGCGCTTTCCAGAAAACCGGAAGCGATATCTCCGGCGCTTTTTCGCCGCATTATTCGTGAGGCCGGTCCCTATTTGCTCACCACCTCCCTTTGGGGATGGGGTGAGCCATTGCTCCATCCCAGTCTGTCCGAAATACTGGCTGCTGCTCAAGCTCACCATGTCGCTGTCTTGCGGTCCACAAACGGCCAAAATTTAAATAACCACGGGGTCATCGATGCGCTGTTGGAAAATCCGCCAACACATTTGATCGTCGCCATCGACGGACTTACCGATGCAACAAATTCGGTTTTCCGAGTCGGTGCCAAGCTTGAGCCGGCCTTGGAAGGGGTGCGCCACCTAGCGAAGAGAAAACAACAAGCTGGTCAAATGTTTCCCGTTCTGCACATGCGCTACATGGTGATGCGGCACAACCAGCACGAAGTGGATTTTCTGTCCGATTTTGCCAAGAAAGCCGGTTTCGATGTGTTGTCCACCCGAACCCTGTCCATCATCGACGCCGAGGATCCGGATCGCCTTTGTGCGGATTTCTTTCCGGATGAAGAAGAATATACCGCCTATCAATACTAACATCCCGTTCCAGCTTATCAGCTTACTTGTTGAACAATGCAAGACCGTATCCACTACCATATCCTGAAACAGATTCAGGACAAACCTGGCATCACCCAGCGGGAGTTGGCTCAATGTCTCGGGGTCAGCCTGGGCAAGGTCCATTACTGTCTTAAGGCCCTCATGGTCAGGGGCTCGGTCACGGCCAAGCATTTCAAGAACAGCAGAAACAAGCAGGCCTATCTCTACCAGTTGACCCCAAAAGGCGTCGAAGAAAAACTCCAGGTCGCCAAGCGCTTCTTCAAAGTAAGGCTCAAGGATTACGAGCTGATTCAACAAGAACTCCAAGATTTAAAACAGGAGTTGAATACCGGCGATCGTTATTTCATTGAATAGCCAGGGGACGCCTGATGCGAAAGCTTCAGCAGGATTTCTTCAATGAGAGAAGAGCAAACGAGTATAGCCTTGGATGTGTGCGCGGAGCGCCATCCGCATGCGGAGATGTCCGCTGCCGCCTTGCGTC
>CAZUMF010000170.1:0-10372 GCA_964621385.1 uncultured Desulfohalobiaceae bacterium | reverse complement strand
TTTTGAAGGATCGGCCCGCTGCTTCGATTCTGAAGAGGAGGCCAACGAGGCGATTTTGAACGGAGAGATCCGGGAAGGCGATGTACTCGTGATTCGCTACGAAGGACCCAAGGGCGGGCCGGGCATGCGGGAAATGGCCACCGCCATGAAGCTCCTCTATGGTCAGGGACTGGCCCTGAAGACGGCGGTGATCACCGACGGCCGCTTCTCCGGCACGAACAACGGCTGCTTTGTGGGACATATCTCCCCGGAGGCGGCCGAAGGGGGTCCCATCGCCCTGGTCAAAGACGGCGACCGGATCCTTGTGGATATTGGCCAACAGTCCATCCAGGTTCAGCTTGACGACGAAGAACTGAAACAACGGCGGGCCACATGGCAGCCTCACCCGATCAAAAACAGCACAGGCTATCTGGGGATTTACGCCAGACTGGCCACCTCGGCCTCGGAAGGTGCGGTGCTGAAGGCGGATTGATAGAGGTGCCCTGTGCAAGGGGGGTGTGGTCCACATTTCTTGGAAAAAAAACCAAGCACGCGGAGGAACAAATGGATTTGAATCTAGCGGGAAAAACAGCCGTCATCACCGGCGGCAGCATGGGCATAGGCTTTGCCTGCGCCGAGACCCTGGCGGCTGAAGGCGTGAATGTAGTCATTACCGCCCATGTGGAGGTGGACAAGGCGGTGGACGACCTCAAATCGAAAACAGACACTCAAGGTGAAATTCTTGGCGTAACCGCCGATTTGACCCAGGAGGGGGAGGCGGAGCGGATTATCCAGGCCGCTTTAGAGCGGTTTTCCAGGCTGGATATCCTCATCAACTGCGCCGGAGCCGCCAGAGCAGGCTCTTTTTTGGAGCTGAGCGACGAGGACTTTCATGAGGCCCTGAATCTGAAATTTTTCGGCTACATCCGCATGATCCGGGCGGCGATGCCCCAGATGATCAAGCAAAACGACGGGCGGATCGTCAATCTGGTCGGTTCGGCCGGCCGCATGCCCCCGGCCACCTTTCTGCCGGGCAGCACGACCAACGCCGGTCTGATCAATTTCACCCGGGGGCTGAGCCGGGAACTGGCCGAGCACAACATCCGTATCAACGCCATTTCCCCGTCACCCACCGCAACGGAGCGGGCCAGGACACTGGCGGAACAGACAGCCGAGGCCAGAAACGTTTCCCTGGATGAAATCTGGGCGGAGACCACCTCGAGCGTTCCTTTGAAACGGATGATTCAGCCAGGGGAAATTGCCGACCTGGCCGCCTTTCTGGTCTCAGACCGGGCTCGTTCGATCACCGGAGCCGAAATCCTCATCGATGGCGGCAAATCCCCCTGCATCTGAGAACCGTTTGGGACTGATCCAGGATCGGCTTTTCTGTAGAGATTCCTCCTGCAGAAACAGGTGCGCAAAGACCTTTGTATCCCTGAGGAGATTGTCGATCCGGCAGTATTCATTGGGTTGGTGAGCCGTGTCCTCAATGCTCGACCAGACCGCGGCCGGGAATCCGGCCCTTCGAAAGATGGAGGCGACGGTTCCCCCGCCGATGCCCACGGCTACGGGCTGTCGGCCGTGGACCGCCAGAATGGCCTGTTCAAGGGCTTTGACCACCGGAGCCCCGGGCGGGGTGGCCGGAGCGGCCTGTTCTCGCTGCTGGGGGGTGATCCGGATGCGCACCCCGAACTCGGATTCGATTTCGCGGGCCATACTGCGGATCGTCTCCTCCACCTGCGACAGATCGTAGTCCGGGAGAATCCGGCAGTCGAAGTAAAAGACGTCTTCACCCGGGATGGTGTTGATGTTGGGAACATTGGCTTCTTTTTTGCTCGGTTCGAAGGTGCTGACGGCAGGGGTGAAAACTGGATCCGTTTGCGCATAGACCGCATACAGTGAATTGAGCTTGACTATCAGGTGAGCCCCGGCCTTGTGGGCGTTGATTCCCTCTTCCGGCGTTGAGGCGTGGCATTGTTTGCCCTGGATGTGAAATTTCAGCCAGAGGATGCTCTTCTCCGCCACTTCGATCATGGTGCCGTCCGGACTCCCGGCATCCGGGACCACGATCAGATCGTTTGTTCGAAACAGCTCCCCTTTCTGGGAGAGGACGTATTCCAGCCCCTTGCCGCTGCCGGTTTCTTCATCCGCGACCAGGACCAGACCCAGGTCGCAGGCAGGGACCAGCCCTTCCTCCTGCAGGGCCTTGACGGCGAACAGCGAGGCCACCAAACCCTGTTGGTTGTCCTCGACCCCCCGCCCGAAGAGTTTCCCCTCCTTCTCCAGGACAGTGTAAGGATCAGTGGCCCACAGGGAGATATCCCCGGGCGGAACCACATCCAGATGGCTCAAAATCCAGATCCGCTTGGCGCTGCTCTTGCCCTTGAACAAGACCAGGAGATTGGGGCGCAGGCCGCTCGGCACCCGTTGGTCCGGGGCGTTGACTTCCAGCAGAGACTCCACCTGGAGCTGCTGCAGCCAGTCCTTGACGCACTCGGCTTTTCGGAATTCACCCTCCCCGCCGTTTTCCGGACCAAGGGCCGGAATGGCGGTCAGCTGCCCCTGCAGGTCGATCATCGCCTGCCGGTAGCCATCGATTCTGTTGCCGAGCAAGGACATCCGGATCATATGCCGCCCCCTAGCCCCGCCGCAGCACCCGACCCGGGAGCTCCCCGGAGTGCCGCTCCCCGGCAAATACCGTTTTTCCGTTGACCATGACCCGGCTGATCCCGACCGGAAACTCCCTGGGGGCGGTAAAGCCGGCCCGATCGCTGATCCGGTCTGGATCGAAGAGCGTGAGGTCGGCCATCAAGCCGGGCTGCACCCGCCCTCTGCCCCTGAGGTTCAGCTTGTCGGCCGGCAGCGAGGTCATCTTGCGAATCGCCTCTGCAAGGCTCAGCAGGCCTTTCTCCCGCACATAGCGTCCCAGAACGCGGGGAAACGTTCCAAATGATCGGGGGTGGGCGCTCACCCGGGCACCCTCCTCCAGAGCGAAACCGTCGGAGCCGATCATCCCGGCAGGATGGGCCATGATGTTCCCGATATCCTCTTCGCACATACCGTGTCCGATCATTCTCAAGGCCCCTTTTTCGGCACAAAAGAGCTCCATCAGGGCTTCATGGGCCTGGCATCCCATCAACCGGGCGATCTCGGTCAGCCGCAGTCCCTCGAATGCCTCGTATTGGTCCCGGCTGAAGCCGATCACGGCGATATCTTCCCAATCGATGGCCTCATCCGGGGGAGAACCCGCGGCTTCCAGGGTCTCGGCAATCCTGGCCCGCATCCCGGGATCGGACAGGCTGCGCAGGACCTCCTGGGTTCCGGTTTCCTTAACCCACTGGGGAAAGACCTCGATCAGCCCGCAGCTGAAGGCGGTATAGGGATACTGATCAAAGGTCACGTCCAGACCTTCGGCGCGGGCCTTTTCAATGAGCCCGAGCGCTTGATCGCTCTTGCCCCAGTTGCGTTTGCCCTCGGCCTTCAGGTGGGAGATCTGCAGGGACACTCCAGTGGCCCGGGCTGCCTGCACAGCTTCAGTGACGGCCTCGATGAGCCTGTCGTTTTCGCAGCGGATATGGGTGCTGTAGAGTCCGTTGCAGGCGGAGACGATCGAGAGCAGTTCATGGACTTCCGGGGACCGGGCAAAGGTGGCCGGATTGTAGATAAAACCTGTGGACAGACCAAAGATTCCCTTGTCCATATCCGCCTGCAGCAGGGTCTTCATCCGCTGCATCTCTTCAGGGGAGGGAGCCCGTTTGGCAAAGCCCATCACCCCGATGCGCAGGGTGCGGTGCCCCGTGAGGGGCACCAGGTTCAGGGCCGTGCCCGTTTCTTCCACCTGTTCCAGAAAACGCTCCATGGACGGCCAGTTCCATTCAATCCCCTTTCGGGTCAGGTGCCGCTCGAATTCCTTGGAATTCTCTCGAAGGACCTCGCCGTATTCCTCGGTGACCGGGGCCGGGGAGAGACCGCAATTTCCCATGACTTCGGTGGTCACTCCCTGGCGCACCATGCTGTCTCCCCTGGGGTGGCCGAGTATCGTGAAATCCGTATGACTGTGCATGTCGATGAATCCCGGGCTGATGCACAACCCTGCAGCATCGACCTGTTCCCGGCTTTCCGCTTCGATCCCGGGCTGCACGGCCTGGATGCGATCTCCCCGGATAGCTACATCCGCCTGAAAATGGGCTGCGCCCGTTCCATCGATGATGGTGCCGTTTTTCAAAACACAATCAAACATAAGCTCACCATTGCCTTTTTGTTAACAGTTATATCTCAGTATCTCTTCTTACGTTTCGAATTTTGAATTTTTGTCATTGGAGTTTGTTTCGAATTTCGTGCTTCGAATTTCGGATTTTTCAATATCATTGACAGATTCCAGTAGCGAACAAGCTCTTGGCATCACAATGTACCTCCACCTGCGTAGACTTGATCCATTCATGTATACAGCGGGAAATGGCAGGCAACATATTCGTTGTCCGAGAAACGCACCAGCTCGGGCTGATCCTGACGGCAGAGATCCTGCGCCGCCGGACACCTGCCGGCAAAGACGCAGCAGGACGGCAGGTTGAACGGGCTGGGCACCTCCCCCTCCAGGGCCGCGGTCTTTTTCCGGGCCTTGGGGTCCGGAACGAACAGGCTCTCGGAAAGGGCTCTGGTGTAAGGGTGCCGGGGGGCCGTCGCAATCTGCCTGCTCGGCAGAATTTCCACGACATGACCGAGATACATCACCGCGACCCGGTCACAGAAATAATCGACCAGGGCCAGGTCGTGGGAAATGAAGAGATAGGTCAGATCGAACTGTTGTTTCAAATCCTTGAGCAGGAGAATGATCTGGGCCTGGACCGAGACATCCAGAGCCGCTGTCGGTTCGTCCAGGATGACGAATTCAGGCGTCAGGGCCAGGGCGCGGGCGATGACCACCCGCTGCTTCTGTCCCCCGGAAAGCTGGTGGGGATACATGTTCAGATGTTCCGGATTGAGCCCCACAGTCCGGACCAGGTCGCAAATGCGCCGGTACAGTTCCTGCTTCGGCAGGAAGACCTTCTGGATGGTGAAGACCTCGGTCAGACTCCGATAGATGGAATAGCGGGGGTCTAAGGCCGAAGCTGGGTCCTGAAAGACCATCTGGACCCTGCTTCGAAACTGGCGCAGCTGCGATTTTTTCAGGGCAAAGATATCCTGCCCGTTGAAGAGGGTTTCGCCGTTATCGGCCTCGATCAGGCGCAGGAGCAAACGGGCGAAGGTTGACTTGCCGCAGCCGGATTCCCCCACGACGCCGAAGGTTTCCCCCCTGGCAATCTCCAGATTCACATTGTTGACGGCCTTGATGCTGCCGATGGTCCGATGCAGAATTCCGCCGGTGACAGGAAAATGCTTGGTGAGATTTCGTATCTGAATCAGCTCATTCACGCGGTTTTCTCCGGATAAAGGTGGCAGTCCACGAAATGTCCATTCTCCAGATGGAGGTGTGCCGGTTTGCTGATTCTGCACTTCTCAAGGACATGATTGCAGCGGGGATGGTAGCGGCACCCGTCCGGGAATGACCAGACCGTGGGCACCTGTCCGGGAATGGCCTGGAGGTCCGCCGCCGGCATCCCCAGTTTGGGAACGCAGCGTATCAAGGCTCGGGTATACGGATGTTTCGGCGAATCGAATATGGTGAAGACATCGCCGTACTCCACAACGCTTCCGGCATACATGACCGCGACCCGGTCGCAGATTTGGGCAATGACCCCGAGGTCGTGGGTGATCAGCAGCAATCCGATCTTGTCCATTTTCGTCCGTTCATGAAACAGTTCGATGATCTGGGCCTGAATGGTGACATCCAGGGCGGTGGTGGGTTCGTCCGCAATGAGCAGTTGCGGTTCGGTCACCAGGCCCATGGCGATGACGATCCGCTGCTTCAGGCCTCCGGAGAGCTGGTGCGGGTACTGGTTGAAAACCCGCTCGGGGTCAGGGATGTGCATGGCCTGAATCATCTGAAGGGTCCGCTGCCTGGCCTCGGCTTGGCCGATCTCCACATGCACCAGCAACTTTTCCACGATCTGCTGCCCGACCTTGTAGACCGGGTCCAGGGAGGTCATGGGGTTCTGGGGGATCAGGGACAGTTTGGATCCGCGGTAGCCCTGCCACTCTTGTTCGGAAAGGGAAAGCAGATCTTCTCCCTGCAGCAGGATGCGGCCGTTGGTCACACTCCCGCTCACAAAGGGCAGAAGTCCCATGACCGCCTGGCCCGTAACCGATTTCCCCGAACCGGTCTCCCCGACCAGACCGACCACTTCTCCGGCTTCGATCCGAAAGCTCACGCCGTCCAGGGGCTGAACAAGACCGTCTTCCGTCCTGAACTGGACGCTGAGTGATTCGACTTCTAACAATGACATAAGAATCAGACGCTGCTCATCCGCTCATACTTTAATTTAATTATTGTGAAATATTGGATCTGATGTCCAGCATGTCCACCAGGGCATCACCAAAGAGGTTGAATCCCAGGACGGTGATCATCATGGCCAGTCCCGGAAAAATAATGACCCAGGGGGAGACGAACAGATAGGCGGTGCCGCTGCTCATCATGGAGCCCCAGCTGGGCAGGGGCGGCTGGGCCCCGAGACCCAGGAAGCCGAGGGTGGCTTCCAGAACGATGGCCTGGCCGATGCCCAATGTCGCCGCGACCACGACCGGCGGAATGGCATTGGGGAAAAGATGCTTGAAGAGAATGGTGAAATCGTTGCCCCCCAGGGAACGGGTGGCCTCCACGTAGAGCTCGTTTTTGAGCATCAGGATCTGGCCGCGGATGAGCCGGGCGTACTGGGCCCAGTAGGTCAGGGCGATGGCCAGGATGACACACTCCACCCCGCCGCCGAGAATGGCCACCAGGATAAGGGCCACCAGGATTTCGGGCAGGGACCAGGTCAAATCCGCCACCGAGGAGAGCAGGCTGTCCAGCCAGCCCCCGTAATAGCCGGCAAAGGAACCGATGATGACCCCCAAAAGGACGCTGATGCCCACGGACAAAACGCCCACATAGACGGAGACCCTGGACCCGTAGATGACCCGGCTCAGCACATCCCTGCCGAACTCATCGGTCCCCATCCAATGTTCGATGGAAGGGGGCTGGTTCATGTTGATCAGCTTCTGTTTCTTGTAGGAGTCCGGGGCCAGAAACGGGGCCAGGGCGGCCACCAGGATCAGGGTGACAATGATCACCAGGCCGACGACGCCCAGCCGATTGGCGGTGAAGCGGCGAAGCGAGCGCAGAAAATCGGTCTTGGGGACGGACGAGGCCATGTGGTCTTTCCGGCCGACAGTTTCGGTTTCGGTACTGATGTTCATGGCGCTCCACTCAGGTTTGCTTTTCCCTGACCCGCGGATCCGTCAAGGCATACAAGATGTCGGCCAGAAAGGTCCCCAGGATGACCCCCATGGAGAGCAGGAGCAGGGTCCCCTGCACCACCGGGTAGTCCCGTTGGTACAGACCGTCGATCAAAAGTTGGCCCAGGCCGGGACGTCCGAAGACGATCTCCACGATGACGGCCCCGCAGAGAATCCAGCCGAGGCGCAGCCCGAAGATGGTGATCACCGGAATCAGCGCGTTGCGAAGGATGTGCTTCAGAAGGATGACCACTTTGCTCAAGCCGTTGGCGTGGAGAAACACGACAAAATCCTTGGAGGAGACATCAAGCATGCTGACCCGGGTGATCCGGGCGATCAAACCGGCGGCATACATGGCCAGGGTCACGGCCGGAAGCACCAGACTCAGCAGGGAGCCGGAGCCGCTGATCGGAAACCAACCCAGGAATACGGCGAAAATCAAGATCAGCATCAGACCCAGCCAGAACGAGGGAATCGTCACCCCGAACAGGGCGATGATCATGGCCGCGTGATCGATGATCGTGTTGCGGGCCGAGGCCGAAATAATGCCCAGGCTGACCCCGATCACAAAGGAGAGGGTGATCGAGGTCAGACCCAGGACCAGGCTGAAGGGCAGATTGTACATGATCAACTGCGACACCGGGCGTTTCTGGATGATGGAGCGGCCCAGGTCTCCGTGCAGCAGATTCTTGAACCAGATCAGATACTGGATTGGGACCGGCTCATCCAGGTGATACTTTTCTGTGAGCTCGCGTTCGTCGGCTTTGGTCATTCCCGGGGTGAGCAGATTGTCGATGGGATTGCCCGGCACCAGATGAATGAGGGAGAAAATGACCATTGAAACCGCCAGAAAGATCGGTATCAGCAAGAGGGTTCGGCGTACGATATACTGCCACATAATTTTTTATTTGACGTCGTAATCGCAGACCGTGGCCCCGAGCAGTCTGTTCTCCACGATGGGATCGGGCAGGGCCACGCGCTTGTTGACCCCGAAGAGCTGATCCGGGAGATAGACCGGGGCCCAGATATACTGGCTGAGCAGATAGCGGTGATAGTCCTTGAAGTAGGCTATCCGTTCCTTCATGTTGGTGGCCCTGGTCATGGCGCGTTGCATCAGGTAGTCGGACTCGTTGTCGTGCCACATGGCTGCATTGGGATAGCCCATGCGCTTGGAGTTGAAGAACCATTCCAGAATGTCGGCGTTCTCCCAGTTATAGGAGCGGACCGCCAGGTCATGCTCGCCCTTGCGCAGCTGATCCCGGATTGTGGTGGGATCGAGCAGGGTGATCTCAACGTCGATGCCAAGCTCGCCCAGCTGGGACTGGAGGACCACCGCCAGCCTGCGGTAGGAGGATTCGTTCTTGGCGAACATCTGCAGTTTGAGGGGCGTGCCCTCTTCGTTCACAAGGATGTTGTTCGGTCCCATGGTCCAGCCCGCTTCCTGGAAGGCCGTTTTGGCTTCCTGGGGATCGAACCTGATCTCATACTCTGCTCCGACATCATCGGCAGGGAGCGAGGAGATCAGATAGGTATAGGCGGGTTGTCCGGCATTGGCGAAGACGTTCTCGGTGATGGATTCCTGGTTCACGGACAGGGCGATGCCCTTTCGGACCAAGGGGTTGTTCAAGGGTTCTCCGGCCGTATTCATGACCACGTGGAAAACCACGTTTCCGGGCAGTTTCACAAGGTCCAGGTTCTTGTCGCCGGCGATCTTGTCGATATACATCGTGGGTACGTAGGTCAGGATATCCAGGTTCCCGGTCTTGAGTTCCAGAAACTGGGTGGATTCCTCCTGGATTTCCCGGTAGACGATCCTGTCGATCTTGGCCGGCCCCTGGTTCTCACCCAGGGTCGATCCCCAGGTATAATCAGGGTTCTTGACCAGGACCATCTTGTCTCCCTTGCGCCAGGATTCGAGCTTGTAGGGTCCTGATCCGGCCGTGAAGGCGATGCCGTAATCTTCTTCCCCGTATTGTTCATAGGCTTCCATGCTGGGCACATTGGCGAAGGTGGTGGAAAAATTGAAGAGAATGTTCGGATCCGGGCGGGTGAAATGCAGGGTCAGCTCATGGGAGCCGTTGATCTCTATATGATCGATGTTGGCCACCATATAGGCGCTTGCCCCGGTCTTCATGATATTGAAGAACCATTTGGCGACCTCGGCGTTAAAGGGCGAGCCGTCATGGAAGGTCACCCCCTTTTTCAAGGTCATGTTCAAGACGAGGCCTTCTTGACTGAACTCCCAGGATTTGGCCAGTCCGGGATAGAATTCCCCGTCCAGCCCTTTTTCGAAAAAGCGGTCGTAGATGACCCAATGCGCCGGATGGGCCAGAACCATCTTGATGGGGTTCAGGGTCCCGGTTCCGAATTCGTTGGGGCTTCCGGAAACCTGCAGGACTTTTTCAGCCGAGGCGGAAATCGGAAAAACGGCCAGCACCGTCAGAAAAACAAACAGCACAGGAAAGAGTTTGCAAGGCAATCGAGACTTCATGGGGCACGCTCCTTGTGTGTTGTGGCCTTCCGGAGGGAAAGCCGGTTTCTGATATCAGCTTTGCCTCTGGCAAATCTGATATATAATTATTTGAAATGTGATACGATAAACAACCAAAGCTGGCTTCGCCCACAACCCAAAGGTTCCAGGTTCACGGTTCACCGTTCACGGTTAAGAAAAAGAAAAGAGCTTTTCGAATGATCCAAAATCTTACTTCCCAATTTCTCCCTCTTCAAACCGTGAACCGTGAACCTGGAACCGTGAACCATATTCGCCAAAGACTTCAACTGCTCAAAGGCGATACATTTTCTTGTTTTCTATGACAGTGGTTCATGGATAAGTCACTAAAGCATGCATCAGCCCATGATCCTTCGGATCAAGGGCAGCAAAACCTCCACCCCCTGGCTGAGCGGTTGAAGCACCGGAATATCGATCTCCTGCTCCAGCTGGGCCTGATAGGCCGCCAGTTCCTCGGCCGACCCCCCTTCCCCGTTGAGGCAGACCGCGAGGGTCTCGGCCCCGTAACACTTC
>CAZUMF010000169.1:0-10423 GCA_964621385.1 uncultured Desulfohalobiaceae bacterium | reverse complement strand
CCTCCCAAGGGAGCCGTTCTCACCCAGTCCAATCTGGCCCATGACGCCCTGAACGTGATCAAAATCTGGGAGATCGGCCCCGAAGACCGGCTCCTGCACGCCCTGCCCCTGTTTCATGTGCACGGCCTCTGCTTCGCCCTGACCACCTGCCTGCTCAACGGCGCCTCCATCGCCATGCTGGACCGTTTCCAGGCGGATGAAGTCCTGGCCTTTCTCCGCTCCAAGGATCCTGCCTGCACCCTGTTCATGGGGGTTCCCACCATGTATACCAAGCTTCTGGACAGCCTGGAGCATGGACCGGAGGCCTTTGAGCACATTCGTTTGTGGACCTCCGGCTCCGCTCCGCTCAAACCGGCCGAGTTTGAGCGTATTGCCCAACGGCTGGGCAAGCCCCCGGTGGAGCGGGAGGGCATGTCCGAGACCGGCATGAACTTTTCCAATCCCCTGCACGGCGTCAAGAAACCTGGCTCCATCGGACGCCCCCTCCCGGGCCTGCAGGTACGCATTATCGACCCTGAAACAGGCGACGACCTGCAAACCGAACAGGTCGGAGAAATCTGGCTCAAAGGCCCCTCCATCAGTCCGGGGTATTGGAACAAGCCCGCAGAAACCGCTGCGGCGTTTCAGGACGGCTGGTTCAAGACCGGCGATTTGGGAAAACAGGATGCAGACGGCTATTATTATTTGACAGACCGCTTGAAGCACATCATCATCTCCGGAGGGGAAAACATCTCCCCAAAGGAAATCGAAAACCGCTTGAACGAACTCGAGGCTGTTTTTGAATCAGCTGTTTTCCCCATTCCGGACGAGACCTTTGGCGAGACAGTCGCGGCCGCTGTGGTGCCCCATCCCGGCGCTACAATCGAGACAGCCGAACTGCAGGCCTACTGCAGAGAACACCTGCATAAATGGAAGTGTCCGAAACAGTTTTTCATTGTGGATCAGCTCCCCAGAAACACCATGGGCAAAGTCTTAAAGCATGAACTGCAGCGCCTCGCCGAAGGATAGCCTGAACCACCCCTGTAATCCCTGAATACACACTCTGAACTCAGAGTTTCATGACATTGCTTTTCACCCAAATCCTCTCCGGTTCCACGCTGGGCCTGTTCGCCGGGCTGGCCCCCGGTCCGATGCTGGCCCTGGTCCTGGCCCAGACGGTGCAATACAGCGCCGGTGAAGGCATCAAGGTGGCCACGGCCCCATTGATCACCGATCCGCCCATCATCGCCCTGGCCTGCATCTTTTTCCTGCAGGTGGCCGACATCCAGCCTTTCCTGGCAGTTCTCTCCTGTGTCGGGGCCGCCTATCTCGGCTATCTCGGTCTGGAGGCCATGCGGATCACAGCCGCGGATCTGGATATTCCACAGCAAAAGCCCAAATCCCTGCAAAAAGGCATCCTGACCAATTTCCTCAATCCCCATCCCTATCTGTTCTGGTTCAGTGTCGGCGTTCCCCTCCTCTTCTCGTCCGAGACCAATACGGGCCTTGCTGCAGCCATTTTTCTGGGCTGCTTTTATCTGTTCCTGGTGGGAAGCAAAATGGCCCTGGCGCTGCTTGTGGACAGAGGCAAGACGTTGATTCAGACCAGGATCTATCCCTGGATCATGCGGGGTTTGGGCATCGCCCTCTGGATCTTTGGGGTCCTTTTCCTGCTGAAGGGACTGCGCATGCTTTTTCTGTAACCTCAATGCGAGGACATGATGAACAGAATGCCGTCACGCGATTTCTTCAGGGACAAACGGGTTCTCGTGACCGGGGTCTGCGGGACCGTGGGACAGGAAATGACCCGCCAGCTGCTTGAGGATTATCAGGTGGGGGAATTGATCGGGCTGGACAACAATGAATCCGATCTGTTTTTCCTGGAACAGCGTTTCCTCCAGTGCCGAAATGCCGGTTTTTTTCTGGCCGACATCCGGGACCCGTTCAAGCTGACCAGGACATTCAAAGGCGTTCAAGTGGTCTTTCACACCGCAGCCTTCAAACACGTCAGCCTGTGTGAACGCTCCCCCTTTGATGCGGTCCAGACCAATATTCTCGGTGTGCAGAATGTGATCCGGGCCGCGCTCGACAACCGGGTTGAACGGGTTCTCTTCACCAGCTCGGACAAAGCGGTCAATCCAACCAACGTCATGGGCACCTCCAAACTCATGGGCGAACGGCTGATGACAGCTGCCAACAGCACGCTCAGGAGCAACGGCTCCATTTTCGCATCCACCAGATTCGGGAATGTCCTGGGCTCCAGAGGCTCGGTCATACCCATCTTCAGGGAACAGATCAAACAAGGCGGGCCGGTCACACTCACAGATCCGCACATGAGCCGATTCATCATGAGCATCAGGCAGGCGGTCCGGCTGGTTATTGAATCCGCCTCCCTGGCCCGGGGGGGAGAGGTCTTTGTGACCAAGATGCCGGTGATCCGGATCAAGGATCTGGCCGAAGTCATGATCCAGGAGTTGGCCCCGCTCTCGGGCTTGGACCCCGAGGCCTTGCCCATCCAGTGCATTGGTGCCAAACCGGGCGAAAAGTTTGCCGAAGAACTCATGACTGAGGAAGAAACCAGAAGAACCGTGGAACTTCCCGGCTACTTCGCGGTGAAGCCTGCCTTTTCCTCAATGTATACAACTGTCGACTACACCTACCCGGAAATCAGAAGCAAAATAATCAACAAGCCTTACACCTCTGTAAACGAACCTCCGCTTTCACACAATGAACTCCGGATCTTCCTCTCTGACAACGATCTTTTGCAAGAGGATACCGATCCAGTGTTCAGGCCGAAACAGCGGTACTGGGGGGATGAAAAATCATAAACGCTTAGAACCCGGAGCCTTGAAGAGTGCTCCTCAGACTGGCATGGCCTTCAGCCGGATTTCCTTGCTGCAAAGCCGGCCTGATAGGCCATGAGCCCAAGCGCGGTTTTGCCGTCGATCACCCCGCCGGCCCGGATCATGTCCAGGACATCCTTGATCCGCCACGTTTCCACAGCCGAGATTTCCATATCATCCTCAATACCGGAGAGCCGCTCCAGCTCGAAGGCTGCAAAAATACTCAGCCGCTCGGAGGAATACCCCACTGCCGGATAATAGGAAAACAACAGCTCCACCCGCCTGGCCTGGTATCCGGTTTCCTCCCGCAGCTCGCGCACGGCACAGGCGGCCGGCTCTTCTCCAGGATCGACCTTGCCGGCCGGTATTTCCAGGGTCTCATGCCCCACCGCATACCGGAACTGACGCACCAGAAGCAGATGCTCCGCTTCGGGAAAGGCCAGAATGGCGGCCGCTTCAGGGTAATCAATCCTGATGCGCATTTTCTGCTGCGCATCATCGAGCTGGACCGTATCCAGCCGCACCTGCATCGGTCCGGCAGTCAAGCTGCCAAGGGTTTTGAGTCTTTTTTCCATTGCTTATCACGCCTCATTCAACGTTCTCTTCTCCCTTCCAACATTCTTCATTCTTCCATTGGACGTTCAACGTTCAACGTTCGATGTTCAACGTGCTCATGTCTTCTCCCGCTGTTTCTTCGGCTTAAACAGGAGACAGCTCTCGCCCGAGGACTGGAACACTGCAAGGGACGGCATCTGTCTGCTTTTGAAGCCCATTCCCCGGCAGCCGTAGGGAAACGCCTTTTCCCAGGTGATGTAGAAATGTTCGCACTGATAACAGTTCACGCGGGAGCGGCTCGATTCGTCCATAGGCAACTCCAGGGGGATATGGCACTGATCAGCCGAGCAATTCCAAGGCAGTCCGGCAAAACGTCTCCACCCCTACCAGAAGCATGTCTTCGTTAAAATCAAAACAGGGGTTGTGCACCGGCGCACCGCCCTCACGCCCGACACCTACAGCAAAAAAACACCCTTTGCTTTTCTGAAGGAAAAAAGAAAAATCCTCGCCGCCCATGGTTTGCTCCGGAACCAGGACCCGGTCCCGGCCCACGATCCGGGCCGCGACGCGTCCGACCAGATCGGCCATGCCTTTGTCGTTGACCGTCACTGGATAGCCCTTTTGAAAGTCAAGGCTGTATTCGGCCCCCATAGAGGCGCAGACTCCGCTGATCACGGTCTCCAGACGATCCTTCCAACTCTCCCAGACCGCCGGATCAAAGGTCCGGGTGGTGCCGCTGAATGCAGCCGTGCCGGGAATGACGTTAAAGGCCTGCCCGGCATGGAAGCTGCCCACGGTGACCACCGCGGTCCCCAGAGGACTGAGCTGCCGGCTGACAATCCGCTGCAGGGCTCCCACCACCTGGGTCCCCACCTCCAGAGCGTCCACGCACAGATGGGGCATGGCTCCGTGACCGCCTTGGCCGGTAATCTGCACATCGAAGCGGTCCATGGCGGCCATGAACGGCCCGGAACGGACCCCGATGCTGCCTTCGGGAATATCCGGCCAGAGATGACAGGCCAGGCAGTAGTCCACCGGAGGATTGTTCATGACTCCGGCTTCGATCATGGGTTTGGCCCCGCCCGGACCTTCTTCCGCCGGCTGAAAGACAAAACGGATGCTGCCTGTAAAACTCTCTTTCAGTCTGTTCAAGACCCTGGCGGTCCCCAGGACCATGGCCACATGCCCGTCATGTCCGCAGGCATGCATCCGACCCGGATGCCTGGAGGCAAAGGGCAGGCCGGTGGCCTCTTCAATGGGCAGAGCGTCCATATCCGCTCGGATCAGAAGGGTCGGTCCCGGACGGCCGCTGTCGAGATCAGCCACCACTCCGTATTGCGCAATGCCGGTTTGCACCGCCAGACCCTCTTCCCTGAGGCGCCCGGCCACATACTGAGCGGTTTTTTCCTCGGTATACGCGGTCTCAGGAAACTGGTGCACCCGGCGTCTGATGCCGATGATATCCTCAGCCATCTCCTGAATATGGTGTGTCATGTCTGTCATGGGATTTCCTTGGTTGCTGTTTGTGCAAAAAAACATCCAGAGCCGTCTCAAGCTGTTCCTCATCGGTAATGTTCACAGCGACCCCGGCATTGGCAAACACATAGCCCGGGCCCTTGTGCTTGATGTCTTCCGTCACCAGGATCTGATCCACCTTGTGCTCCACCAGCCATTCCGCAACCCGGAGCCCTTTGCCCCGCTTCTGATCCGCAAAGGTATTTTCATGGATGCTCCGCTGCAGGGAACGGCCCTCGGCAAGATCGAGATCGGCCAGGGCAAAATACGGGGCTTCGCCGAAATGGCGGCTCAGGCGGCCGTCCAGATCGGCCAGGGGCAAAGCCAGCCGAATCCGCTGCCTGGTTTGGGGTTCGAAATGCACGAGTACCCGCTCCACATGGGCCAGTTCGTCCCGAATCCGTTGTTCAATCCGCCCACTGGCCTGGTGGGCCTTTTTCAAATCCTCGGTCCGCACTACCACATCGGTCTGGATAAAGCGAAAACGGCCCGCGTTGCGCCCGACCAGCGATTTGACCCTGGTGACCAGCGGTTCTTTGAGGATGAGTCTCCTGGCTTCTTCCAGGGTCTCCCGGTCCAGGGAGGCATCCAGAAGCACTCGCATGCCGTCCCTGAGCAATTCCCAGCCGGCACGGAGAATGAACAGGACCACGAGAAGAGCGGCAAAGCGGTCAATACTGATGCCCAGAAAGGCCAGGTGAAATCCGAAATAATTCAAAGACGCTGAAGCAATGACCACCAGGGAGGACAAGGCGTCCACCTGCCGGTGCCTGCCCTCGGCAATCAGGGTCGGGGAGCCGGTTTTGCGGCCCGTTTGCAGGGCATACTGCCCAAACCACAGAATGATTCCCAGGGTCAGGCAGAGCAGGAGCAGGGTCGTCAGGGAGACATCAGGAACCGTCTGGCTCGAACTGAAGGTCTGCCGGACAATCTCATAGCCGGCAAAAAAAATGAAAAAAGCAATGCCTATGGAAATGAGATTTTCGATCTTGTAGAGTCCCAGGGGGAAACTGGCTGTTTTTTTGGAAGAAAGCCGCACCCCGCCGTAGACCGCCAGGGAGGCCACGGAATCCGTGGCTGAATCGATCGCCCCGGCCATAATGGCCAGACTGCCGCTGCTCAGGGCCAGAATAATTTTCAAACCGGCCAACCCCAGATTGATCAAAAAGGCGGACAGGGAAATGCGCTGGATCTGTCTGGTCTCGGACGACACTGAAGACGGCTGCGAATCACGCATAAGACTGTTCTGCAAATGGAAACCGAACGTTTATCAAAACTTACGGGAGGAATACCGTGCACGACTCCGAAATTGTGAACAGCTGTTGCCGGAATTTCGAACAGGCACAACCTCAATGGATGACGACCCTCAGTCTAGCCCAAAAAAAGGGGCGCATCAAGCGCCCCTGTAGCTGTTTAAAAGGGTAACATGCCAAAATTTATGGATTACTTACAAACAGCGTTCAAGCACTCCTCAGCGGTGAAGCCCACCCGCTTCTTGCCGCCCTCGGATTGGACGCTGAATTCGCCCAGGCCGTCCAGATGGACCTTGTTCCCGTTGGCCAGACCGGTGGCGATGACAGCTTTCATGGCGTCAAATACCATATAGGCCTCTTCTTGATTGGAGAATTTGTCGGGAAAGGCCATTTGCAGGCTCTGGAGCATGGTCTTGGTAAAGCCTTCGGGGATCTTGTGCACCCGTTCTCTGGCCGCTGACAGGTCCGGCGGGGTGATCTTGCACTCATCAGTGGATTCGGACAGGCAGACATCTGGAAAATCAAAATTGGTCATAATTCAGCCTCCTCGGATTGCAGGGTAAAACATTCGCTCGTCCTTCGACATTCAGGCCGTAAGTCTCTTGCTTTTCCCGAGACAGCAGACCGTCCAGAATGAAGAATGCATGCGGTTGGACTGTCTTGGGTCAAAGCGTTTACAAGAGAATAATTCACACAAAAAAATTGTCAATTGATATTTCTCGAGAAAATAAGCGCATGCCCACAAACAGGATGAGGGATATCACAATGAGCCCTTCCACGATTTTTTTACCGGAAATGACTTTACTGGGAAGGGGAGGCGTGGAGGGAAGGGGCGGTGTCGCTGGTTGGCTTGACAAAACAGGACTGAAGCACAATGCTTACAGACACGGACACGGTTGCATCCGGGTCCTGGCAATAACTACAGACTTCGTACCGCCAGTACGCCGTTGAAACTTAACGCTCTACAGTAATGTACAATGTCTGGAATGTTCTTAAAATTGGACATTCTTTTGGTTTCTGGTGTCAGCTTTGCCTCCGGCAAAGCTGACATATATCTATAGAAAATAATTGCAAATATAAGAATATGCCACTACGCTGATGCTGAATTCATTGACTGCCGGTTTGATCTTTGAAGAAACATTGTTTTACCGGCATACTGTCGCCGTAACCCGTCATTGCGAGGCGTCTTCGCCGAAGCAATCCCTCGTATGAAACTTCATTTTTCTTCCTCCGTCACCCCGGCTCAGGAACGTCATCCCGGACCCCGATCCGGGACCGGGGTCCAGCTCTTACAATTTCGGGCTGGATTCCGGCTTCCTGCTTCGCAAAGAAGCTTCCGTCTTCGCTCAGAAGCTTTGACGTGACAGGTCGCCGTGACAAGCCGCCGGAATGACGGAGGGGTGACCCAAAGTTTCTTCACTGATCAAACTGGCAGTCGTTGTTTTTAAATGAACAGCATAACAGCGCAGTCGTATATTATTTTAAATATCAAATAATTATATGTCAGGCCTGCCAGCGGCTGGCGCTGAAACCTGAAACCAGGCACCCCTCCGGGACGTAGGCCCCTCCGGGCCGGAGGCTGAAACCACAACCTAAGAAATATCACAAAATGTCAAAAAAATCAAGGATCAGCCGGAAGATCCTGCAGACCCTTCTGCCCAGGGCCGGCGTGGTTCTGGTGAAAGCGCTGGCGTCCACGTATCGGCTGCGGCTCATTGATCAGGAGCATGAAGCCCGGGTCCTGTCCAGACACGGCAGCATTGTGTATGCCTCCTGGCATCAGCGCTTCTTTCCGGGGATCACCTTTTTTGCCGGGCGAAAACCCATTGCCATCATGATCAGCCAAAGCCGGGACGGGGAGCTCATCGCCGACGTGGCCCGCCGCCTGGGCTGGCATCCGGTCAGGGGGTCATCATCCAGAGGCGGCTCGGAAGCCCTGGGCCAGCTCAAAGCGCTGGCCCAGCAGGGCTATAAGATCGGCCACATCGTTGACGGTCCCAGAGGCCCTTTTGCCGAGGTGAAACCCGGACTGCTCAGCATAGCGCAATTCACCGGAATTCCGGTTGTTCCCGTCTGTACTTCGTCCCAGTCCACCTGGACCTTCAACAGCTGGGACCGTTTCATGGTCCCCAAGCCCTTCTCCAGGATCGCCATCAGGTTCGGAGCGCCAGTGGAAATTGACCGAAAACTCCAGAAACAGGACTTTGAGTCCGCCCGTCTTTCCCTGGAACGAACGCTCATAGAACTCTATCAGGACACGGATCGCATCTGGGAGCGGCCCCAAGCGATCAGGCAGCTGTTTCACCAGGGCTGAACACCTGAAACGCCAGCTGGTCATCCTGGACATCGAGCACCACCCGGCTGCCCTCGCCAAGCTCGCCCCGGATAATTTTCTGGGCCAGCAGGCTCTCGATATGGGTCTGGAGATAGCGGCGCAGCGGCCTGGCGCCGTAAACCGGATCATAGGCCTCTCTGGCGATCAGATCCCGGGCCGTATCCCGCATGTCCAGTTCGATCTTCTTCTCGCTGAGACGATTGCGAATCTGCTGGAGCAACAGATCGATGACCTTTTTGATCTCTTCCACGATCAAGGGGGTGAACAGAACGATCTCATCCACCCGGTTCAGGAATTCCGGGCGGAATTCCGAACGGAGCACGGACAGGACCTGCTCCCGAATGCCGTCCCTGAGGCGCCCGTCCTCGGTAATGCCCTCCAAGAGGAATTGCGATCCCAGGTTGGAGGTCATGATGATGATCGTGTTCTTGAAATCCACGGTGCGGCCGTGACTGTCCGTCAGCCGACCGTCATCCATGATCTGCAGCAATACGTTGAAGACATCCGGATGGGCTTTTTCGATTTCATCGAAGAGGATCACGCTGTAGGGTTTCCGGCGCACCGCCTCCGTGAGCTGGCCGCCTTCGTCATACCCGATGTAGCCCGGGGGCGCCCCGATCAAGCGGGCCACCGTATGCTTTTCCATGTACTCGGACATGTCCAGGCGAATCATGTTATCCTGGGAATCAAAAAGCGTCTCTGCCAGGGTCTTGCACAACTCGGTTTTCCCCACGCCGGTAGGCCCTAGAAATATAAATGAACCTACCGGGCGATTGGGATCTTTCAGGCCGGCCCTGGCCCGCAGGACGGCATCGGAGACAGCGTTCACCGCTTCATCCTGGCCCACAACCCGCTCGTGCAGGACATCGGACAGACGCAGCAGCTTCTCCCGCTCCCCTTCCAGCAGCCTGGACAGGGGAATGCCGGTCCACTTGGAGATGATCTCGGCCACATCATCGGCCCCGACTTCTTCCTTCACCAGCTGGGTGGAGGTCGAGCCCTGATCCTGGACCTCCTCCTGGGCCTGAATCTGTTTTTCAAGCTCAGCCTGTTTGCCGTATTTGAGCTCGGCCACCCGATTCAAATCGTAACGGCGCTCCGCATTCTCGATTTCCAATCTGGTTTTTTCCAACTCTTCTTTGAGGTGCTGCAAGTCCTTGACCGCATTTTTTTCATTCTCCCACTGGGTCTGAAGCTGGGCTTGCTCTTCCTTGTGTTCGGCCAGCTCTTTCTCCAGATTGTCCAGACGCTCCCGGGAAGCCTTGTCCTTTTCCCGCTTCAGGGCTTCTTTTTCAATCTCCAGTTGCATGATCCGGCGGTTGACGGCGTCCAACTCCGCCGGAAGGGAATCGATTTCCGTCCGGATCATGGCCGCGGCCTCATCCATTAGGTCAATGGCCTTGTCCGGAAGCTGCCGGTCGCTGATATAGCGATCCGACAGCACGGCGGCCGTGACCAGGGCCCCGTCGCTGATGCGCACCCCGTGATGGACCTCAAAGCGATCCTTCAGGCCGCGCAGAATGGAAATGGTGTCCTCCAGGGCCGGTTCATCCACGAGCACCGGCTGGAACCGGCGCTCCAGGGCGGGATCTTTCTCAATATTCTTCCGGTATTCGTCCAGAGTCGTGGCCCCGATGCAATGGAGCTCTCCCCTGGCCAGCATCGGTTTGAGCAGATTGCCGGCGTCCATGGACCCTTCGGTTTTCCCGGCCCCGACAATGGTGTGCATCTCGTCGATAAACACAAGGATGCGTCCCTCTGATTGCTGCACCTCTTTCAAAACGGCCTTGAAGCGCTCTTCGAATTCCCCCCGGTATTTGGCCCCGGCAATCAAGGCCCCCATATCCAGGGCGAAGATCGTCTTGTCCTTCAACCCTTCCGGCACATCCTCCTTGACGATACGCTGGGCCAGGCCCTCGGCAATGGCGGTCTTGCCCACGCCT
>CAZUMF010000168.1:0-10682 GCA_964621385.1 uncultured Desulfohalobiaceae bacterium | reverse complement strand
GAGGCAAGTAATATCACAAAATGTCCAAAAGATCTTTCAAATTTACGCTTCCTGTGAAGAGCTCTGTACTAGGATCACCAATCCATCCTCTGGTATAAGTCGAGATCTGAAAAAGTCAAGACGAATCCGCCGGGAACTCATGCTCGATCACGGCTGCTCCGGTCAGGGCCGGACAACCCTTTGACAGGGCTGCCCTTTCCTGCGTATTGTAGGCCCTGGCGGCAGCTCGAAGCAATCCCCACACACAGCACAAGGCCGGGACAATGAAGCAATTCCCCAGAATGCAGCGGCTTCCCCCCTATGTCTTCGCCCAGGTCAACGAGCTGAAGATGCAGCTCCGCCGGGACGGTCAGGACATCATTGATCTGGGAATGGGCAATCCGGATATTGCCACGCCGGAGCATATTGTCAACAAGCTCATGGAAGCGGCTGCAAAAGGCGTGAATCACCGTTATTCGGCATCCAGGGGACTGCCCAATCTGCGCCGGGCCATCTGCGGCTGGTATCAGAAACGCTATGGGGTGCAGCTCGATCCCGAACAGGAAACCGTGGTGACCATCGGGGCCAAAGAGGGCCTGTCCCACCTGGCCCTGGCCATGCTCAGTCCCGGTGATGTGGTCTTTGCGCCGGATCCGACCTATCCGATCCATACCTATGCGGCGATCATTGCCGGGGCGGATGTCAGACGAATCCCCATCGTCAGGAACCGGGACTTTTTTGAAGACCTCCTGTCGGCCATCAGACAGACCTGGCCCCAGCCCAAGCTGCTGATCCTGTCCTATCCACACAATCCGACCACCGCAGTGGCCGACCTGGATTTTTTCCGGAAAATCGTCGACTTCGCCAGAGAACACCGGCTCTTTGTCATTCATGATCTGGCCTATGCCGATCTCGGCTTTGACGGGTATGCACCCCCCAGCTTTCTCCAGGCCGAAGGCGCCAAAGAGGTCGGGGTCGAATTCTACTCTTTGTCCAAAAGCTACTCCATGGCCGGCTGGCGGGTGGGCTTCTGTTCCGGAAACAGCGAGATTGTCCATGCCTTGACCCGGATCAAAAGCTATCTGGACTACGGGATTTTTCAGCCCATTCAAATCGCTTCCATCGTGGCCCTGAACGAGGATCAGTCCTGCGTCGACGAAATCCGAGCCATCTACCAGGATCGCCGGGACTGCCTCATCGACGGCCTCAACCGCATCGGCTGGCCCATCCAGAAGCCCAGGGCCACCATGTTTGTCTGGGCGGAAATTCCAGAGGCCTTCAAGGCCCTGGGATCGGTGGAATTTTCCAAGCTCCTGCTCCGGAAAGGCGGTCTGGCGGTTTCCCCGGGCCTGGGCTTCGGGCATAACGGAGACGGGCACGTCCGCTTCGCCCTGGTGGAAAACCGGCAACGGATTAATCAGGCCGTGCGCGGCGCCAAAAAGGTTCTTGCCCGGGCGGTCTGAACTCCGGGCCCATGGCCCGGTCCTGAACAATGGATCGCGGCGGCTGCATTGTCGCCGATAACACCCTATTACCCTTAGAGCCGAGAGTCATCTGTATGCAGAACACACCCATTCACATCGGCTTGGCCGGATTCGGGACCGTGGGGACCGGACTGGCCCAGATCCTGCTGCACAACACAGAGTGGATCGGAAAAAGACTCGGACGCGATCTGCACATCAAGACCGTTCTCGTCCGGGATGTGCACAAGCGCAGATCCTTCATCCCGTCCCCGGACACCTGTTTCGTGGACCGCCTCGACGCCCTGGTGGATGATCCGGATCTGGACATCGTGGTGGAGCTCATCGGAGGCCTGAACACAGCCTTTGAAATCATTTCCAGGTCCCTCGATTCCGGCAAATCCGTGGTGACGGCCAACAAGCACCTTCTGGCGGAAAAAGGACCCGAGCTCTTTTCCCTGGCTGCCCGCAGGCAGGCGGGACTGTATTACGAGGCCAGCGTGGGCGGAGGCATCCCCATTGTGCAGACCCTGAAGGAGTCCCTGGCCGGGAACCGCATCAAGTCCCTGATGGCCATCCTGAACGGGACCTCCAATTACATGCTCACGGAAATGAGCCGGAAGCAGCTGGAGTACACCCAGGCCCTGGAAAAGGCCCGGGAAAAGGGGTATGCAGAAGCAGACCCGGCCCTGGACGTTGAGGGCTGGGACGCGGCGCACAAACTCTGCGTGCTCATCCGCCTGGCCTACGGACGGGATTATCCCTTGTCCGCGCTGCCGGTGCAGGGCATCGACACGGTCAATGTCTACGATATCCTCAAGGCGCAGCAATTCGGGTATGTCCTGAAGCTCATAGCCCAGGTCAGAGAGCAGTCCGGCTGCCTCCAGGCCGGTGTCTTTCCGGCCCTGGTCAGTCAGGACCATATGCTCTCCAAGGTGGACGGCCCGTTCAACGCCATTGTCCTTGAAGGCAATGCCGTGGGTCCGATCATGCTCTACGGTCAGGGGGCCGGGGACCTGCCTACCGGGAGCGCCGTGCTCGCGGACATCATGGCCCTGGTCAATCAACAGGCGGCTCTGAACAACACCGGTTTTCTGGAAAACGACCTCCAGCCCGCGAATATCCTGCAGCCGGAATTCACCGTTTCCAAACATTTCCTGCGCATCACGGTCCAGGACCGGCCCGGCGTTCTGGCTGTTCTGGCCAGAATCATGGGCGATCAGAACATCAGCATCGCCCAGCTCATCCAGACCCAGGAAGCCGCCGGGCAGTTCGTGCCCATTGTGCTCTTGACCCACGCCGCCCAGTTGCAGCAGATCCAAAACGCGCTCCAGGACATCGACAGCCTTGAATTCGTCCAGTCGCCAACCGTGCACTACAGGATCCTCTAGAATTTTCGATTTTCGAAGTGCGATTTCCGATTGCTACGACAAAGAATATGACACAACAAAGCCCACCCTTTCCCCAGCCCGACTCCTGGTGGCCGCATCGGGTCTCCTACGGAGAAACCGACGCCATGAGCATCGTGTATTACGGCAACTACCTGCACTGGTTTGAGCAGGCCAGATCGCATTTCGTCCGGGAACGGGGCATGAGCTATGCCGAGATCGAAAAAAGGGGGGTGCTGCTGCCGGTCCGGGAGGCCCACTGCCGCTATCTGGCCTCTGCCGCCTATGAAGAGGAGGTGCTGGTGCGCACCGGAATCGGAAAATGGGGACGGGCTTCCCTGACCTTTGACTATGAGGTCTATAACCTCTCCAGGGACAGGCAGCTCATGACCCGAGGCTTCACCCAGCACGCCTGCCTCTCTCCCCAGGGAAAACTCGTTCCCGTCCCTGACTGGCTCAAGACGCTCTGCCGTCAACCCGGTTCTTCGGTCACCGTTTGAACATCCTCTCCAGCTCGGCGAGTTCCAGTGAAACCTGCGTGGGCCTGCCGTGGGGACAGTGCTGCGGTTCCTGACAGGCGGCCCAGGCCTTGATGAGCTGGACGGCCTCGTCCGGCGCCAGCTCTTCACCCGCCTTCACCGCCTGCCGGCAGGCGAGCAGGCACCAGATGTCGTCCAGGGACTCCAGCTGCTCACTGAGCACGGCCTTGAAAAAGTCGCCGGCTTTGCGGGGCTCCAAACTGGAGGGGACGCTGCGCAGCAGGACCTTCTCCGGGCTGGGACGCTCGAACACAAACCCCAGGCGGCGCAGCAGGGGAGCGCTCCTGTCCAGAGCCTGCTGTTCTGAAGCATGCAGGGTCTTCTCCAGAGGCAGGACCAATTCCTGACGCGGGCTGCTTTCACCGGTTCGCTTGAATTGTTCAAACAGAACCCGTTCGTGGGCGGCGTGCTGATCCAGGACGCGCACCCCATGTCTGCGGTCCTTGATCAAGAGATAGGTCTTGAAGACCTGGCCCAGATAGACCTCGCCTGGTGCTGTCTCTGCTTCAGGAGACCCCCCTGCTCCGGGGTCCCTGAAAAAGCCTTCCAGAGGCTCCGGACCGGACCTTGGCGCCTGGGGCTCCGCCTGGCGGTGTGCATATCCGCCGGCCGGCTCCGCGGCCGGACGTAGCATCTCCCCCAGGGATTGGAAGCTGTAGGACTGCTCCCGGGGGCGCACCTGTCCGAGATCAGGGACCGAGTCCGTCCCGCCCCTGAGCGAATTCCCGTCACCGGCCCGGCCGTCCAGCCCGGCCCGCACTCCGGAACACAGCGCTGCAAAAATCACCTGTTCATCCCGGAATCGGACCTCGGATTTGGCCGGATGGACATTGACATCCACCGCCGGACTGGGAACCTCGAGAAACAGAACCGCCTGGGGGTACTCCCTGGAGAGCAACCGGCCTTTATAGGCCTGGCGCAGGGCGCTCAGCAGGAGCTTGTCCTGGACCGGGCGCTGATTCACATACAAAAGGATCCGTCCCGCCCGGGCCTGGGCCGCTTCAGGCTGCCCCACCAGACCGTGCACCCGCGTCCCGTCCCCGCCTGCATATTCGACCTCTAAAAGCTTGCTGCTGATCGGTTCCGGCCAGATCCGCCGCACCCGCTCCCCGAGGCTCTCGCCCCCGGGAAACTGGAGCACCAGCCGGCCGCCGGAAACAAAGCGAAAGCCGACCTGGAGCTGGGCCAGGGCGAAGCGCTGGACCACTTCCTGGCACTTTTTGAATTCCGTCTGCTGGGTCTTTAAGAATTTGAGCCTGGCCGGGGTGTTGGTGAAGAGATCCCGGACCTCGACCCGGGATCCACCGCGCATGGGGGCGGGCTTTTGGTCCTGGATCCGGCCGAAGGCCACCTGGAGATGCACCCCCTCCGGGTCCTGGCCCTGGGAGGAAAAAAAATCCAGACGGGAGACCGAGGCGATACTCGGCAGGGCCTCGCCCCGGAACCCGAAACTGTGCAGCGCCTGCAAATCGTCGGCAGAATCCACCTTGCTGGTGGCGTGCCGGGTCAGAGCCAGTTCCATGTCCCGGCCATTCAGACCGTGTCCGTTGTCTTGAACACTGATCAAGCCCCGGCCGCCGCCTTCGATGCTCACCTCGATCCTGTCGGCCCCCGCATCCAGACTGTTTTCAATAAGCTCCTTCAGGACGCTGGCCGGCCGTTCCACCACTTCACCGGCGGCGATCTGGTTCTGGAGTTCCGGGGGCAGGACCCGAATCGATCTGCGAACTGTTTGCGTCATCCTCGTGTTCCGATGTTGAGGTCCATGTCCTGCACAGGTTCGCTGTCCGCGTTTCCTGCATCGCTCCCCGGGCTCTGCTCAACCCGCCAGGGACAGCCCCTGGGTAAAGGCGCCCAGATTCAAGAGATTGATCAGGACGCTGACCCGGGTCTCCTCCTGCTTTTTGATATGCCTGACCTCGATGCCCCAGCACTGCTTTTCATAGCTGACCCCGACTTCCTGCCGGATGAGCTCGTTGTTCTTCAGATCGTCTTCATACTGCAGGCTGACCGCCCAGGACGGCGTGATCTGCACCCGCCCCCCCAGGCGCAGAATCTTGAGCTCCTGCTGATTCTGGCGTTGGTACTCGTCCATGTGCCGCAGAAAATCGAGGCCGAAATAGGCTTGATAGCGACCCCGATTGTTGAGAAACAGCATATGCTCGTGTTCGGTCACGGTCTCCTCATACGGGGAAAACCAGCTCCTGCTCCGCAGGGAAAGCCAGTGGGCCGGGCTCAGGGTCAGTTCGGTCCGGATGTCGGAAAAAGGCCGCCTGTCCGGATAAGCGGCCAGGTCCGCGGTGCGGTCCGCTTCTTCAAAATCATAGCTCTGTTCCACATCAAAGCGGAAGAAATTCCGGTAATCCGTTCGGGTGCCGTATTCGGTCCCGCTGTCGCCCGGGGTGTTGACCACCGAGTCCTGCCGGGCCGTCAAAAAAGAGGTCAGGGAATAGGTCAGGGCATTGGCGGGCTTGATCCGATCCAGCTCGTCAAAGTCCGGGAACTCGTCCTGATCTTCTTCCGGCAGATAGCTGTACTCGATTCTGGGCTGGATCACATTCTGGATTTTCGTCCATTGGGAATCCCCCAGGGTATCCGGTCCGGGATCGAGTGCTTCGGCAGGACGCAGATCAAAGATTTTGGAGAAGGAGGTGAAGGCGCTGACCTGAAAATCCCAGAGCCCCCTGGCCTGCTCTTTGTCCTCCAGCTGGGCAGTGTCCCCGATGCGATCCACAAGATACACCGTCTCCCGCCAGCTCAGGCGGGGAATGAGGCTGCCGTAATCGGAGTTCAGGGGCAGGCTCAAGCCGGGATAGAGATCGAGCCGGGTGCCCGTGGTTCCCTGCTCCCTCCAGAAATAGGTCAGCTCATTCTGGGCCTCCCATTCCAGGGGGGTCCTGAACAGGGACTGCTTGTAGAAATCAAAGGTCAGTTCCGGCAAACGCTGCAGGGTGGGATTGTCATCCGAATCGAGGTTGTCGTTCATGTATCGCAGATTCTGGGTATACTCGAACTGGGACGTAAACCCGAACCGCCGCGAGGTGCGGCTCACGCTCCAGACACTGGTCCGTTTCAGGGCGTCCTTGTCATCGATATCCCGTCCAAAGGCGTCGTTGAAGATATCCCGGCTCAGATCATACCCGCTGTAGCCCTCGTCAAACTCCCGCAGATAATTCTGATCCGAGACATAATCCAGATCCAGCTTGGTTCTCCAGGCCGGTGACCCCAGATAGCCGTTGTATTTGCCCCTGAGCCAGAAACGGTCGTCATTGGGACGAATCAGGCCGTCATTGTCAAAGCGGCTGAGTTCATCCCCTTCGGTTTCAGCCAGTTCACTGTCCTGCAGCCAGTCCACCCGGAAATAGCCTTTGCTCAGGGAATCCGGCGTCGTCCTGTATTCCGCCCCCAGCATGACCCCCCGCCTGGACATGACGTTCACATAGAGGGTGGCGTCCTGCTCTTCACCGAGCACCTGATAATAGGGTTGGTTGTATTCCAGTCCCTTTTCCGAACTGTGCGCGATTTCCGGCCGCAAAAATCCGGATTGCCGTTTGGTTTTGACCGGCAGCATGAGAAAAGGGGTGTAGAGCACCGGTTTGTCCAAAACCTGGAGGCTGGAGTGCCAGAGTCTGGCGTAGCCTTCGACCCTGACCCGCCCTTTGGCGGTTTTCAAGGACCAATCCGGGGTTTCGCCGTCACAGGAGGTCACGGTGGCGCTTTCAAAGGTGTAGGTCGAAGGCCCGGTTTTTTCCATCTTTTCCCCGCGGATATAGAGATGGGGCTTTTCAAAGAACACCCGGCCCTGCGTGAGCCAGCCCACTTTATTCTCCAGATCGAATTCAGCCTCCTCGGCCTGCAGCACATCCCCTTCCCAGTTCATGGTCACGTCGCCTTTGAGGTACACCCATCTGTTGTCCCAGGAATAGCGGGCATAATCCGCCTGCAGGGTATCCCCCTGCTGGCTCAAATGCACATTTCCCCTGGCGTGCACAATCTTTTCCTTTTTCAGCACTTCGAGCTGGTCGGCCTTCAGATACCAGGGCAGATCCTGCTGGATGTCCGGAAGCGACAGCTCCTGGGCATTGGCCTTGGCCGGCCCCAGGCAGAGAGCGAAGATCCCAAGAACAACAATCCGGATCAGAATCGTGTGTGTTTGCATGGTCAACACCAGTTGGTCATCGGACTGCGCCATGTTTCCAGGTCCCGGAACAGCCCTGAGCGCTGAAAAAACAGGGGCTTTGCCGCAAGACCGGACAATGGATCAGTTCGTGGTGAAAAAAGAACGTGCAGGGTTTTCAAAATTGGTAATAAAAACGCGCCATTTTGTAAAGTTTTTTCCAGTAGGCCGCAACTGACGGAAGGTGCATGCAGGAGGCTATTTGCGTCAGGCCGGGAAAAATGGCAGACTTGTCCGGTTCTACGCGAAAAGTCCCCGTGACCAAACAACGCCTGCAGGTACAGATCAGACCATGAACACGGCCGCTCCTTCCCGGATCAGACTGGGAAAAATCAGTTATCTCAACGTTCTGCCCATCTATTATCCCCTGGAATCGGGCAGCGTGCCCAATGATTTCGAGATCGTCTCCGGCCCCCCGGCCCGGCTCAACGAGCTCATGGCCCGGGGCGAACTGGATATCAGCGCTGCCTCCAGCTTTGAATACGCCAGGAACCACGAGCGATACCTCCTGGTTCCGGATCTGGCCATCGGCAGTCAAGGCCCGGTGCAAAGCGTCCTGCTTATCAGCCGACTCCCCCTGCAGGAGCTCGAGGCCACGAATATCCTGGTCAGTTCGCAGACCCATACCTCGGCCGCTCTGTTGCGGCTCCTGCTCAAGGAGCGGCTCGGACTCAGCCCGGCCTATCGCATCGGAAATATCAACAGCGAGATGGAGGCCGCATCCCGGCCCCCCGCTTTTCTGGCCATCGGGGACGAGGCCCTGCGCTACCGGAATCTGCCCGACTACCCCTACACCCTGGACTTGGGGCAGGCCTGGCTGGAATGGACCGGGCTGCCCTTCATCTTCGGGGTCTGGATCATCAACAAAGCGTCCCTCGAACAGAAGAGAGCGGCCTTGATTCGGGCCTGTGAGCAGCTTTGGGCAGGCAAACAGTGGGGTATGAACCGGATCCCCTTTTTCAGCGCCTTGATCAGTCAAAAAGGGATCCTCAATCAACAGGAAGTGGCCTCCTATTTTCACGGTCTGGTCTATGCCCTCAAGGACCGGGAGCAGCGGGGGCTGCGCCGCTTCTTCGAACTCTTGGCCCGGGCCGGGACGATCCCCGGCGCTCCGGAACTCCGGTTTTTCCAGGAACACGGCTGACGGTCAGCAAAGGGAACCACCCCTCATGCGGCGCCTGGCCGCGGCCGGGCGCTTATTTTCGGGGATTTTTCGTCAATCTTCGCGGTCTTTGATATATTCCAGCACTTCCCCGAGCAGAAGCCGTTCCTGTGACTCGGGGAAATCCTGCAGGGCCTCCCGGGCAATCTGAAGATAGCGCTCCGACTCCGCCCGGGTTTTCCGGCTTAACTGCAAATCTTCCATGGCCTGGATGATACTTCGCTGTTCCTGTTCGTCCAGTTCCCTGTTTTTCATTTTTGCGAGCAGCGCTTCCTGCTTCCCGGGTTCGAGCTGTTGCAGAAAGAAAATCAAGGGCAGGGTCAATTTGCCTTCCCGGAGATCCCCGCCCTTGGGCTTCCCGGTGCTGGTCGGGGAGACGGAGTAGTCCAGGGCGTCGTCCACCAGCTGAAAGGCAATGCCCAGGTTCAGACCAAAGGCCTGCGCGCTTTGTTCCAGGGCTTCGGAGGCCCCGGCCAGGATCGCTCCGCTGTGGCAGCAGGTCTGCAGGAGATAGCCGGTCTTGCCTTCCACGATCTCCAGATAGGTGTCCACGGTCAGGGAGGGGTGCCGCAGCTGCTGAATCTCCTGGATCTCTCCGGCCGCAGTCCAGTATATGGCCCGGGAAACGCTGCGCATCAGGGACAGGCTCCCGTAGTCCGTGACCATCTCATTGGCCCTGGCCAGGAGCGCATCCCCGGCCAGAATGGCTTCATTGACTCCGAAAACAAGATGGGCCGTGATTTTGCTCCGTCGCAGCTCGGCCTGATCCAGGACATCGTCATGGAGCAGGGTGGCGGAATGAATCAGTTCCAGGGCCGCGGCCAGGGGATAGACATCGTCGTGTTTATAGCCCAGGGCCCTGGCCGTCAACAGGCAGAGCATGGGTCTGAGACGCTTGCCTCCGGCCCCGAGGATATGTGAGACCACCGGCTTGACCAACGGATTCAGGTCGGCCACCGTGGCATTCAAACAGGATTCGATTCGGGGCAGGTTGTCTCGGATGAACTCGTAGATACCGCTCATGCACCTTCTCTTATCCTGAAAAACCCCACCAAGGCAAGGATGGATTTGCCGTCAACACAGCAAAAGCCGGCTCATTTCCCCCAGGCCGGACAGACTGCCCTGAATATCCCAGTCGCGCTTGTTCCGGGACCCCACCTGATTGGAAACACTCCGGAGCTCCAGAAACGGGAGGCCCTCCCGACGGCAGACCCAGGCCAGGGCGAATCCCTCCATATTTTCCGTGTGCACACCATAGCGTCCGGCCAAGCGCCCGGCCTCTGCCGGGGTGCCGGTCACCCCGGCCACCGTGAGGCTCTTCACGGCCTCCCAGTGTCCGGGCAGTGTCAGACCGAGCTGCGGCGCAACCGACGGGGGGTTAAGGTCCAGCCTGTCCTGCACCAATGCCTCCTGCCCCTCGCCCAGCCCTTTGCACAGAGCCTGCAGGTCAACAAGCCCCGCGCCGGTCTTGACCCCGATCTCGGGCCAGATTTCCTCCTGCACCACAATCTGGCTCAGCAGTGGGAGCGTCTGGCAGTCAAAGCTTCCTGCGATGCCGAAATTGACCACGCCCCGGACTCTCAGGTCCGATCCCATGATCCGGCCAAGGGCCATGGCGGCGTTCAACGGTCCCACCCCGGTGATGAGCAGAATCCGGGTCTGCCTGCCCGCCTTCAGAACGCGGGGCTTGAGAGGCGCCAGGTCTGAGGCACCCCCCAACGGTGCCAGAACCGCCCGCATCTCCTGCAGGGTGGCGGTGACGAGCAGCAAATCCCCGCCGCCGGGGTCTGAGGAAAGGTCTGAAACGGTCATGAATAATTGAAGAAGGAATATTGAAGATTTACTATTGCTGAACCCAAAACAATTCAAATTTGAATCCAAGGATTTTTACTGTCGCCCTTCTCTGGGTGCTCATCCGCTTCTACTTTGCTTATTTTTGGATTACAAATCAAGCACACGGAAAGAAGAATCGGTTCC
>CAZUMF010000167.1:0-10742 GCA_964621385.1 uncultured Desulfohalobiaceae bacterium | reverse complement strand
GCGAACATGCTCTTGGCATTGCAATGTCACTGTATTTACGCAAGCGTGTACTTAGTCTTTGGCCCCTTTGACCCGCAACAACGAAACGGTCCCTACCACCGGGAATATCGAGATGAGCCCGAAGGTGTGGGTGTAGGACCCCACAACGTGATAGAGCATTGCAAACATGGTGGGTCCCAGCACGACCCCGGAAAAGGTGAAGAAGAGGACCGTGCCCGTCACGGAGCTCACGTTCTCCCGGCCGCTGAGACGGGCGACCTCGGCCAGAAAGACGCCGTTCCATCCGATGGTGCACATGCCAAAAACAACGAGAAGGAGGACCACACCCCACAACGGCCAGTGAGCATCCACCAGAGCCGTCAGCAGCGAGGACAGGATCGACAGGCAACCGATGAGCACCAGAATCCTCCGCCCCGATCGGAGGCGATCAGCCGCCACCCCCCAAATGATTCGACCGGCCGCGCCCACCCCTTGCATGAGCGAGGCTATGGAGCCAGCAATCACGAGCTGCTGTGCCAGATCCTCCACGAGCATGGTGACGGCGAAGGTCATCAGGGTCAGCTGCGTGGCGGAATAACAAAAAGCCATGACAGAGAGACGCAAGAGCGCCGAATCGGACAAGACGATCCGGATCCCGTGCATCATGGACCGCGTGATCGGATTGCCGGGCTTTCTGTCGGCGTCCAGGCCCGCCCTCAGTGGTACAATAAACAGGATGCTCGCAATGATCAAGAGGCAGCTCACCAGGAAGGCTTGTTGCCAGCCGAGAAACGAGGTCAATCCCGGCAGCAGCAGCCCGGCGATGACCCCACCCAGGGGGACCGCTGTCTGCTTTACGGAAAACAAGAGGTTGCGGTGACGTATGGGCGTGATTTTGATCAACAGGTGCGAGGCGGCTGGATTGGTCAAGCCATAGCCGGCCCCGAGGACCAGGGAGCCCAGGATGAGGAGGCCGATATGGCCCGCAGCCAGCCCGCAGAGCCCCAACAGGCAGAGGACCATGGCGAACTGGCTGACCAGGGCCGCTCCCCAGCGCTGGACCAGTGTCCCGGAGAGAAGGGAGACAATGGCGGCGATCACATAGATGAGGCTGACTTGATAGCCGACGTACTGTGCGCCGAGGTGGAAACTCAGCGCGGCCACAGGGGCCACCGTGGCCAGGGCCAGGACTGTGAACGTGGCCAGGGCCTGGACGAACATGATGATGACGAAGATGACTACATGTCCACCCGGGATGGCCAAAGGCTTGTTTCTCGTGTTGTCCATGTGTACACCCGGTCCAGGCCGCGGCCGACGGTATCCGACGAATGGTTTTCAAACCCTGCCTCGGAACCCATGCCCGGCTACCCTGGCGGGATCAAGGACAGCTGGCCCTATGGTCCTCCCTCGAAATCCGTCTGATCTTTCAGGGTCTTCAGGTGACTGCCGGGCGGCACCGCTCGACCCCGGCTCTTGAGCAGACGGGGCTGGCGATTACGGGCCAAAGACCGCCTCAAGGACGTCTTGTGCTTTGTAGGGACGACATGGGGAAATTTTCACTCTTCCCTGCGTCCCCTGCCCCTTCAGCCCACAGTGCCTGCCGATTTCAGGCCTGTTATTTCATCCAGTGTGTAGCCGAGCTCCTTCAATATTTCCTCGGTATGCTCGCCAAGTTCCGGAGCGAGGCACTTGGTTTGTGAGGAAGTATCCGAAAGCTTGACCGGATTGTTCACGAAACGGATTTTCCCGTATTGGGGATGGCTGTAGTCCTCGAAGAAATGATTTGCCTCAGCCTGTTCGTCCTGGGTGACTTCCAGGGGGGTGGTCACCGGTGACCAGACGAGCCGCTCCTGTCCCAGTATTTCAATCCATTCCCGGTAATCCCTTCTGCGGAAAACCTCGGTAATGAGACTCACCAGTTCTGAGGCGTGAGAGGCTCTGGCCTCGTAGCTGGCGAATCTTGGGTCTTCCTCCCATTCGGGCCGGCCCACCGCCTTGCAGAAGGTCGGCCAGTAGTGCTGGGCGTTGGTCATGCCCAGCATGATCCAACGGCCGTCCCGGGTGGGGTAGACGTTGCGGATGGGATTGGCCATGCTCTGCCTCTGGGGGCGGACGGAGTCTTCGCCGGAGACCAGACATCCGGTGATATCCGCCGACAGCGCCCAGACCGCGGTCTGGTACAGCGAGACCTCTACTCTTTGCCCTGTCCCTGTACGCTCCCTCGTGTACAGAGCGGCCATGATCCCGGAGAGAAAGGCCAGGGTCGTGATGTGGTCCCCGTAAGCCGGACGGGAGATGTTGGGGGCGCTGTCCGCGTCGTGCATGAGGTCCATGACCCCGCTGCGGGCCCAGAAAGCCACTGAATCGTAACCACCGGTATTTTTTTCAGGCCCTTCGCAGCCGTAGCCGGTCAGATTGGCATAGATGAGCCGGGGATTGCGCTCTCTCAGTGTATCATAGGTGAGGTTGAATTTATCCATTTCATATGGCCTGAGATTATTGAGAAACACATCAGCCCCGGCCAGGAGCTTATGGAGCACCTCCTGACCCTCGGCTGAGCCTAGATTCAAAGCCAGGCTCTTCTTATTGCGGTCGGTCATCTCCCAGAGATAGTTGACTTCGTGAGGCCTGGCCCACCCGGCCATGCCCTGTGCCACCAGATAGCGGCAATTGTCCCCTTTTCCCGGAGGCTCGACATGAATCACATCGGCTCCCCAGCTGCCCAGCAGCATCCCGGCCGCAGGCATGGCAAACGCTCCACCGACTTCCACCACCTTCAACCCTTCGAGTGTTTGTTTCATGCTATCTCCTTTTCTGATGAGTAGGATTCATTACGTATTATTTTCGTCTATGATTTTTCTTCATCATAGAGTGAGCCTATCCGGGGATGGGCACGGCCAGAATCGGTGACCACGGCTGCAATGACGATTTCATCATTCATCGGTGCATCCGGTATTCTGACCTCGAACGACATATGATGCGAGCGCATCTTAGGATCCAGCTTGTGCTTGATGGCTAAATCCAGGGAAGCACCGGGAGCTCCCCTTTTTTCAGCTGATGGCAGCAGGGTCTTGGCCTGGTCGCACAGCTTCCGGAAGGGATTGCCGAAGGTCAAGGTATGAATGATGGCAGATCCATGCTCTATTTCGCCGTTAAGCCCGATCAAGGCTCCTTTCCCGTACGCTTCGACTTCTGCGCCGGCTATCCCGAGTGCTTCGGTTGCTTTTTTAGGGAGCAGCCGCCCCAACTTTTCCGAATAGGTGTCGATGAGAGGCTGCAAGTTGATTACATGCTGACCGGCGAACGGGTTTCGTATCACAGCCAGGGAAGCGGCGATCCGTACAGGCCTGCTGCACTTTTTGAATCCTTCCATGTGCGTCTCGTCAATAATGGTCACATACTTCCGTATTTCCTCGTTCATAGGTCAGCTCCTATTGGCTCCTGGTTTCAACTCCATTTCCAGCCATTCTTCATACAATCTGACAATTTCGGTGTGATCGTACCCTCTGCCGCCTTTTTCATTGGCCCGATACCAGAGCTGCGTGACAACACCAGGTAGGAAGGCGGGACATTTCAGAGCATTGATCAAATCATGGGCGATGGATATATCCTTGCACATCAAGTCCATGGAAAAATGCGAATCAAATTGTCTATTCAGAATGAAATTCGGGAGCTTGTATTCACTGGACAAATTTCTTCCAGTGCTGGTGTTGATTACCTTGAGCATCTTTTCTGGATCGATATCCATTTTCAGGCCAGCCGACAACACTTCAACTGTGGCCAGTAAGTGCGTGGCCGAGAGAAGATTATTCAAGACCTTGACCGTATGGCCGCTGCCCAACGGCCCGACATGCTCTATATAATACCCCAGGGTCTTCAGCACCGGAATCATATGCTGGTAGGTACGCTCGTCCCCCCCGACCATGATGGTCAGGTTGCCGGTTTCAGCCTTGCCGACGCCGCCGCTCACCGGTGCATCGATCATGATGGAACCCTGTCTCTCGAGTGCCGCACCGAGCCTTCTGGTGACCAGCGGATTCGAAGTGGACATATCAACGATCACCGAGCCTGGCTGCAGCGTTGCCAGCAGCCCCTGTTCCCCCTCAACAACCGCTTGGACGCTCTGGCTGTCGGGAAGCATGAGGATGATGCACTTGGTGTGCGTGGCGAGCATGGAGGCCGATTTCGCAGGCAGGGCACCGGCTTTCTGCATGATCAACATTTGCGCGCTGTTGATATCGTAGACCAGCAGATCATACCCAGCCTCACGTATTCTCCTGGCCATGGGCGCTCCCATCCTGCCCAAGCCGATGAAACCGATCTTCATGGTTCCCCCTGGAATGTGGGTTGCTGAAGAATGAGAGCCAGTAATCCTATGTATCCTTGCAGATCAAGTCGATAATTCGATCGATTTCTTCATCCGGAACGTCAAATACAGTTCCAAGTTCTGGCAGCTTGCGTTGTGTGAAGGCCTCATTGAATCTGTTGTCCAGTTTTGTAAACCCAGCCCGTTGATTAAACTCCTGCTCGATTTGCATCATTTGCAAATAGATAGTGTTCAGCCAATCTATATCCTTATTCCAGTCGAAACGTGCATTGATGAGTTCCAGGATCAGATCCGGATCGGGGGCCACTGCTCCGATGCAGAACAGACAGAGTCCGCTGCAGTCGAACAGAGCTACCAGTTTTTGCATCTTCAGAGAAAGATCGGCTTGATCCTTGGGGGAAGCGTGATCCACCTCGGCTCTAGCCGTGGGCCCGGCTGTATGATCAGCTCCCATGGCAGTAGTGAGGTAGGTCACGCCCATCCCTTTAATAGCCCTGGGATCATAGCCCGGCATGCTTTGCTTTTTGACAACGGGCACATTGGTCACTCCAAAGACCTCACCGGTAATAGCAGCCCCGTTACCGAGAACCCGTCCCAGCGGAGTGCCTTCGCGGACCTCCTCAAGCAGTTTCATGGCAGCACTGGCGTCTCCAAAAGAGGCCAAACCGGCTTCCATGGCGACGCCCAGGGCCGCCCCCATTTCAATGGCGTCTACCCCGATATCATTGCAATGCCAGTTGAGTCTGGCGATCTCGTCCAAGTCCCCAATCCCGAGATTGGATCCAAGCAGAACCATATTTTCGTATTCCAGTGGCGCGACAATGGTTTTGCCGTTCTGGTCTACATAGACATTGGAGCATTGAATGATGCAACCGGGCATGCAGGCATGCGACTGTTTTCCTTCGCCACCCCTGTCAGATATATTCTTGATCAAAGCCTGGGCATTGATGTCATCGGCTTTTTCAAACACCCCTTGTGAAAAATTCCTGGTGGGGAGCCCACAAAGAGAGTTGACCCGCTCGAGCATGGCCGCGGTGCCCAATTCCTTGTATGCCTTGGTACTCGGCGCATCCCTGAGGATCTGGGAGAAGCGCTTGAATGCAGCCTGAAAGGCTTCTTCATTGCTCACACGGCCCTTCCCTTTACGGGGAATAATAATTCCCTTGAGCCCCTTGCCCCCCATTACCGCTCCGAGACCCCCGCGTCCACAGTATCGACTCGGACAGCCATCCTTGTCAGTGATGGCGATCCCAGCGGTATTATACAGCCGCTCACCGGCCGGGCCAATACAGGCCAGCGACGCATCCGGAAATTGATTCATCGCCGCCTGGGCAAAGGCGTACACCCCCATCCGCCTGTAGGCATCGGCAAACATGAATCGGCAGCTATCTGGTTCAATCACCAGGTATGAAAGAGAGTCTTGTTCCGGTTGCCCTTCGATGATGATGGCCTTGATGTTCATCTGAGCCAGACGTGCCGCCAGCGTTCCGCCTGAATTGCTTTCCTTCACGCCTTTGGTCAACGGACTTTTTGCCCCGATGGATAATCTTCCTGAGCTTGAAACCGGTGTTCCGCTCAAGAGCCCAGTAGCCAAAACAAGCTTGTTGTTTTTTCCCAAAGGTTCGCAGGTGGGATTCACTTCATCAAGAAGAATCCTGGCAGTCAAAATACGACCTCCCAGGGATTGATACGCTTCAGGTACAGGTTCATAGGTCGCCTGTTTCTTTGCAATATCGACACGTAAGAGGAATTCCATAACTATCTCCTACCTGTTGTCAGTTTCATTCAGCTCACCAAAAATTCCTTGATCTTGGGAGCGATCTCTTCCGGGCTTTCCACGACATAGGCCCCGGCTTCAGTCAAGGCCTTGATTTTGCCCTGGGCCGTGCCCTTACCGCCTTCGACAATGCTGCTGGCATGGGAAAAGCGCATGCCTTCGGGCGCCCAGGCCCCGGCGATAAACACAACCAGGGGCTTGCTGAACTCACCTCTGACCACGGTTTCGGCCGCTTCTTCCTCCAAGTTGCCCCCGATTTCACCGAACACCGCCACGGCCTTGGTCTGATCGTCGGCCTCAAACTCCTTTAGGACATCCGACATGGTCAAGCCGAGCACGGGTTCTGTTCCGATGTGCAGGGCCGTGCTGATGCCGAGATTGGCCATTTTCAACGCCCAGGGGACCGTTCCCGACTGGCCGCCGCTGCGGGAAATGACCCCCACGGAGCCCGGATCGAAGAGCATATTCGCCCAGTCCACACTCCCTCCGAGCCATCCCAGGGCCGCCTGACCCGGGGTGATCATGCCCAGGCTTCCCGGCCCTAGTATCTTTGCGTCATTCATAAGGGCATACTGGACCATATCCATGACGTCATGGACCGGGATGCGCTCCACAGGGGAGACCACGAACTTGATGCCAGCGTCTATGGCCTCGTACACCGCGCTTTTGAGGGCCGGACCAGGGATAAAGGTCACGGTTGCGTCGATCATGCCCTTGTCCTCGATGGCCTTTTCAACTGTATCGTAGACTGGAAGACCGTGCACCTCCTCGCCGCCCCTCCCGGGGGTTACACCGGCGACGATCTTGGTCCCGTAATTTTTCATGAAAGCGGTGCGCAAAGACCCTTCACGCCCAGTCATTCCCTGAACAATAACCGTTGTCTCTTTATCCAATAGTATAGACACGTTTTCCTCCCCTTCTACCGGATTACCCTGAAATGCTGAAATTCCAATACAGGGTCCTGTCTGCTTGGAAATCTGACGACATCCCTGTTTCTCTATTTTGTGCGACCTGCTCCGCCTGCAAGAATCCTCTGCAAGGGGGCTACAGAGTCCCGTGCTTTTCTCTGTACTCCTGAAGACCCTTGATCGGCACCTCGATGCTGATGGCACCGTTTCCCCTGAACCAGCACTCGTATTCACAGGCCAGACATTCGGTGCCTCGTCGGGCCAGCTCCTCCGGGGTCCCTTCCATTATGGGCTTGCCTTCCTTCAGGACCAGAATGCCCCGATCATAGATTTTGCAGGCCTCGACGCAGGCCTTGGTGGAGCACTGTTCACACTTGGAATCATCGATCACGACCTTGATTGTCCTTTCATGGAATTCCATTCCTCACTCCTCAATTTGCTATACTTACGGCCCTCATAACTTGTGATTTTCATTATTCGAAAAATCCAGGTAGTCGATGCTTTACTTTTCTGCATCTATGCAATTTATTCCTCCAGTAAGTATTTATATTTTATATATTTACACAAGAATGGCCAAGCAACATGGATCAGAGCAATTCAGTGTAAAATTATATTTCCAATTATATTTTTCATTATTTTATCAGGTAGATACCAGAAGTTGGCCTTAGGTTGTTTTGGTCTCTTTCCTGTATTCATCAACCAGAGCTCGTAACCGGCCCCCTATAAAACTCGAGTCATAGACATGCTCCCGGTCATAAATCTCGACCCGGGCGTTTTGATCGGCCAGCCCTTCCTGCAGGATCTCCTGGGATTCTTTTTCCTTATTGCCGCACAGCAGAAGGACCACTGGGAAACCTGGCCGTTTCGGGAGCTCCTCCCGCAAAGCCTTGACGATCCCGTGGGCATGGTGCCACTGCTCCTGGTTGGCCATCAAGAAGCCAGCCAGAAGATAGCCCTCGATACCTGGCTGGGACATGATCAGCTTGACCACCCGATACACTTTGGATGCAGTGGGATTGCCGCTGGTGTCGGCAAAGTTCGCCACCTTCAGATTTACTCTGTTGACGGCATCCATCCCCAGCATGGCGGCTCCCCCGCCGATGCCGTGGAAGCCGATATAGCCGCCTTTTTTCACCTCTTCTGGCGGGACCATCTCGGCCACATAGCTCGTGCCCCGGAAATCGCTCTCTTCAAAGGACCAGCCGATGAGTTCAAACTCTGTTGGTTCCTTGAGGAACTCGCGGCCGATCTTGATTCCCAGCTCAGGATGTCTGAACAGGGCTTGGTCATCCACGGCCATTCGGCAATCGGCAGCCACGACCTTGTTGTCACTGGTCAACACCAGTGGGTTGATCTCCAGGGTCCGGCAGTCCAACTCCCGAAAAAGCTTGAAGAGTTTGAAGACTACATCGGCCACCTGCCGGAGGATCTTGCCTCTGACTCCCATGGCCACGACCATGTTCAAGGTGTCATAAGGCATGAGTCCCTTGATGATATCGACCTTTTTCATGGCGATCTTTTCCCTGGGCACTGACTCGATATCGACCCCGCCCTCCGGGCTGAACATGAGAACCGGACCCCTGACCTCCTGGGCGGAATTGATGACCACCCCGGCATAAAACTCCTGCACGATATCAAGCTTTTCTTCCACCAGAACCTGCTTGACCTCGAGGCCTTTGACCTCCATGCCCAAGATCTCCGCGGCGGCTTGTTTCGCCTCGGCCGGCGAATCTGCGAACTTGACCGCTCCGGATTTCCCCCGGCCCCCGGCCCAGACCTGGGCCTTGAGCACCACGGGCTTGGCCAGCTTGGCGGCTGCCCCTTCGGCTTCTTCAGGAGTCTTGACCATCATGCCTTCCGGAACAGGGATCCCTGCTTTGCGAAAGTGCTCCTTTCCCTGATATTCGAAAAACTTGGCCATACTGCCTCCTGGTTGCAACTGAGCTGATAATCAACTCGTTTTTCAATGGAATAACTGAATTCCGACCTCTTGGCAGAATCATCTTCTTACGATCGTAATGACCGAAGGAATGACATTTTCTTTATTCGGCCAACTATCCCTTCAGGCATGAACAACAGGATGATTATGAGGATAATTCCTAAGATGAACGCCCAATATTGGGTATACGAAGAAATAATATCTTCCAATATCTTCATGACAAACGCCCCGATCAGGGGTCCAATAAACGTATTTACGCCACCTAGAATGGAAACAAGGACGATTTCTGCTGACTTTGACCAGTGAGATAACTCAGGTGAAACAAAGCATTCGAAGGGTGCCAGAATGGCGCCTGCCAGTCCGGTGAAGGTAGCAGAAATGACAAAACTGGTCAGGTGGAATATTCGGACATTTTGCCCCATGAACCTGCTCCGCTCCGGATTGTCCCGTATTGCGCGCAGGGTTATGCCCAGAGGTGAGTTGACTATCCGATACAGGATCCAGATAGATACGCCTACCAAAATGAGGGCCAAGTAATAAAAATGTATTGGGTCGAACAAGTCAAGGGTATAAAATCCCAAATGCAGTTTCGGGCTTGGTATGCCGGTCATGCCGTTGTCGCCTCCAGTCAGGCTGGTCCACTTAAAGGCGATAGTATAAATGATCTGGCCAAAGGCTAAAGTGAGCATAGCGAAGAATATGACCGCCGCCTTTTCCGCCACCTTGATGCAGATCAAACCGAACAAGAAACCAACAACAGCACAAATAAACATGGCAATGGGAAAAGCAATTAGGATACTGGGGTAAACATCTTTTAGAATCAAAGCGGAAGTATAGGCACCGATGGCATAAAAGCCAGCATGCCCAAAGGAGAGTATACCAGTGAATCCAAGAAGAAGGTTTAAGCTGCAGGCCGAAAGGGCGAGTATGAAAATGGATATCGTGAGGTATACATAATAGTATCCAAAAAATTGTGGAAGGAAGATCAGGAATAAAAGGAACAAGCCCAAAAAAACATTGCCGCCGGAAAAGAGGTTTGCTTTTTTTTTAGGTTGCATTTAATACTCTCCAATTTTTTTACCGAACAAGCCGGACGGCCTGACTAAAATGACAACCAGGAGCAGTACATAAACGAAGACCATGGATAACTCCTCGAAAAGCTCTATTCCAAAGACCTCCAGCTGCCCGATGAGCAAGGCAGCGATAAAGGCTCCCTGAACACTGCCAAACCCTCCGATGATGACGACAATGAAACATTGGACAACCACTTCAACACCCATGCCAGGGTAAGCCGCTCTGACAGGCGAGGCAAGGACGCCCCCCAGGCCAGCCAAGAATGAACCAAGGCCGAAGATAAAGGAATAGACTACATTGACATTGATTCCAAGAGCCTCGACCATTTTCCTGTTGGTGGCCGAAGCCCGAATGATGCTTCCCCAAGGGCTTTTTTCCAATAACAACCAGAGAAATGCCGCGACGATGAATCCGGAGCATATGACAAACACATAGTAGACCGGAAAGGCTTGTCCGAATAAATGCAAAGTGCCGTCGAGCAGGTCCGGAGCCGCAACCGATTTGACAAACTCTTGACCATGCCCGCTCCACTTCATCCTTACGGCGTCACCAAAAACCAAGACCAAGCCATATGTAAGCAGCAATTGCAAGATATGGCCGCCTTTGTAGACATGCCTGATCAGAAAACGTTCAAGCAGTATACCAATAAACCCAACACCGATGGGGGCTAGGAGTAATGCCAAATAAAAATTCAAACCAATTTCATTTATCAAACTGTACATAAAGAAGGCGCCAAGC
>CAZUMF010000166.1:0-10756 GCA_964621385.1 uncultured Desulfohalobiaceae bacterium | reverse complement strand
GGCCTCCTGGGACCAGCCAACGAGACGCAGCGTCTACAGAAGCCCTTTGCAGAAGCCGGAGCGGTGCAGTGCGGTTTCTGCACCCCGGGGATGATCCTCTCGGCCAAGGCCTTGCTGGATGACAACCCAAAACCGGATGCAGAGGCAATCAGGCAGGGACTCGCAGGCAACCTCTGCCGCTGCACCGGATATGTCCAGATCCTGGACGCAGTGCAAAAAGCGGCTCAGGACTTGGGGATTGAAGAGTGAATATTGAATATTGAAGATTGACTATTGACTATTGCTGCAGGGAAGACGATTTTGGATTGAGGATTGAGGATTGCTGACTCCAAGAAAAGCAAAGACATATAGGCTTTAAGAAAAAGTTTTTGGATTTATGCCAGATAATCAGCTCTTATTCTTTGTCTTAACAATCGAAAATCCAAAATCCAAAATCTGAAATTCTATAGAGCCTTTAAGAAAAGGACGAACCATGAGCACTGACTGGATCGGCTCCGATCGACCGCGAAGCGACGCCTTTGCCAAGGCGGCCGGCAAAAGCCTTTATATTCACGATCTCAAACTCCCGGGCATGCTCTACGGCAAGATCAAATTCAGCCGGTACGCCCATGCCCGCATCAAGCATATCGATACCTCCAGGGCCGAAAAACTGCCCGGGGTCAAAGCGGTGCTCACCGCAGACAATACGCCGGAGATCAAGATCGGCTTCATCCAGGACAACTGGGTTTTGAAAAAGGACAAAGTCCGCCAGTACCGGGATGAAGTTGCAGCCGTGGCCGCCACTGACCCGGATATTGCCGCCGAGGCCCTGGAGTTGATCCAGGTGGACTACGAAGAGCTCCCCGGGGTGTTTTCCCCGGCCGAGGCCCTGGCCTCCGGAGCCCCCCTGATCCACGAAACAGATCCCCAGGGCCGTCCCAAAAGCGATAATCTCCTGCCCCTGCCCTGGCGCTTTGAACATGGCGATGTGGACAAGGCCCGGGACGGCTCGGCGTTTTGGGCTGAAGACTCCTTCAGCACCAAAGCCACGACCCATACCTGCATGGGCACGGCCGGCTGCCTGGCCGAGTTCGATCTCCAGAACAATCTGACCATTCACTGCAAAACCCAGATCCCCTACCTGGCCCAGAAGGATTTTCGCCAGGCCCTCATGAAAATGGGACTGAGAGGGAAGAACGTCAGAGTCCGGATCCCTGAACTGGGCGGCAGCTTCGGGTCCGGTCTGGACACCCACTCCTATGAATTCATCGCCATCCTCCTGGCCCATGCCAGCGGCCGGCCGGTCAAGATCGTCATGAACCGGGAGGAGGAATTCGCCTGCCTCTCGCCACGGCAGCCCACAGAGACGAGAATCGCCCAAGGCTGCGACCGGGAGGGCAGGCTCACCTTCAGGGACATCCGGATGACCCTGGACAACGGGGCCTATACCTCCTGGGGGGCCACGACCCCGAGTGTCATGATGCTCCCCATCAGCTCCCTCTATCGGGTCCCGAATATTTTTTATGCCACCCAAATCGTGTACACGAACAACACCTACGCCCAGGCCATGCGGGGTTATGGCAATCCCCAGGCCACCTGGGCTTTGGAGAGCAACCTGGATCAACTCGCGGAACAAGCCTCCATGGACCCCTATGAACTCCGGCAGCGCAACCGGAATCATCCGGACGAGACCACACCCATGGGCTTGAAAATCACCTCCTGTGGCTTTCAGGAATGCCTGGAACAGGTCTCGGAAAAGCTGGAGTGGAGCGCGAAACGGGGAACGCAACGCAAAAAGGCCCGGGGCGTGGGCATGGCCGCTCTTTTTCACACCGGCGGCGGGGCCCGGGTGTACCGCTCGGACGCCACCGGCGTTATTCTGAAGCTCGATGACTTCGGTCATGTCCAGGTCCTCACCGGGGGAGTGGAAATGGGCCAGGGCTTTATCGCCTCCCTGCAGCTGGTCACGGCCCAGGCCCTGGGCGTGAGTCCGGAGAGAGTCCATGTCGTCTTCGGGGACACCGCCACCTGCCCCTGGGACGTGGGAACCCATGCCAGCCGGGGTTTGTTCACTGCCGGCAACGCCGTACTCCTGGCCGCGGACAAGGCCCGGGATACAATCTTTGAGTTGGCGGCCGTGCATTTTGCTTCCAGAGTGGCCGCGAACATCAAAAAGAAGCACAAAGCCGGGGAGCCCGTCTCCGAACCCCAATGCCGGTCCAGTTACGATCCCGAGGACTTTGAACTGAAAAACAACGAAATTTTCCTGCGGGAGGCCCCGGATGATCCTCTGCTCCGGGTCAGTCTGGAAGAAATCCTGCGCCAGGCCCATTTCCGGGAGCAGGGCCAAATGGTGGTCAGCGAAGCGTTTTACGATCCTGAGAACGAGATGTCGGACATGAAGACCGGAAAAGGGAACATCTCTACAGCCTACATCTTCGGGGCGCACGGCCTGGAGGTGGAGGTGGATACGGAAACCGGGCAGGTGCATATCCTGAACTATGTGGCGGCCCATGACGTCGGCCGGATCATCAGCCGGCAGACCCTGGAAGGCCAGTTCTACGGCGGCATTGTTCAGGGACTGAGCTATGCCCTGTGCGAAGAGATCAAAACCAATGCCGGAAAAATGCTCAATCCCAATTTTCTGGATTATAAGATCTTTTCGGCTGCCGATCTGGATTTTCCCATCCATCTCGAATGCATCGAAACCAATGACCAAGCGGGTCCTTTCGGGGCCAAAGGCGTGGGCGAACCCGGTCTGGTCCCGGTAGCCCCGGCCGTGGCCAATGCCGTGTACGATGCCGTGGGCGTCCGGATCAAGGATTTGCCCATCACCCCGGAAAAGATTTTGGCAGGACTGAAAGAATTGAATATTGACTATTGACTATTGCTGAATAAATACGGTCAAATACCAGCAAATAAAGTTTTTTATTACTACCGTGCCTTTATTCTCCCTGCAGCAATATACAATATTCTATATTCAATCTTAAATCCTAAATCTTTATGCAGCAATCTACAATATTCAATATTCAATCTTAAATCTTCAATCTCAAATCCCAACGGGGTGCGTGAATGACAGACAGGATCTACAGGCTTGGATGCGATATCGGCGGGACCTTTACGGATTTTGTGCTCCTTGATGAATCCACCGGGGCCATCCAGACCAACAAATGCTTGACCACCCCCAGAGATCCCGCCGAAGCGGTCCGGTCCGGGATCAAAGAGCTCGAGGCCAAAAGTCCCGACTGTATCCGGGAGATGGAGGAGATCATCCACGGCACGACCCTGGTCATCAATGCCATCATCGAACGTAAAGGGGCCAGAACCGGTCTGATCACCACCAAAGGCTTCCGGGACGTCCTGGAACTGGGCCGGGAAATCCGGTATGCCCCCTACGATGTGTTTGCCGAGTTCCCCCAGCCGCTCATTGTCAGGGAACTGCGGCAGGAAGTCGAGGAACGGGTCAGAAGCGACGGCACTGTCTTGAAGTCCCTGGATACGGATGAGGCCCGCCGGGTGATCCGAGATCTGCTGGACAAGGACGTGGAATCCATTGCGGTCTGCCTGCTGAACTCCTTTGAGAACCCGGAGCATGAATACCGGATCAAAGCCCTGATCCAGGAAGAAGCCCCGGAGATATTCGTCTCCATCTCCTATGAAGTCCTGCCCCAGATCCGGGAATACGAACGGACGAGCACCACGGCGACCAATGCCTATGTCAAGCCCTTGACCGGGCGCTATCTGGCCGGTCTGGAGACAAGCCTGAACAGTATCGGCTTCAGGGGCAACCTGTTCATCATGCTCTCCAGCGGCTCCATCACCTCGGTGGCCACGGCCGCCGAATTCCCGGTGCGCATCATCGAATCAGGCCCCACGGCGGCTGTGATTTCCGGGCAGTTCTACAGCCGGCAGTTCGACATCCCGGACATGTTCTGCTTCGACATGGGCGGCACCACGGCCAAATCCTGCCTCATCCAGCGGGGAACGGCCGGGGTGGTGCCGCAATTCGAGGTCGGTCGCGTGCAGCGTTTCATGAAGGGCAGCGGCCTGACCATCCAGGTCCCGGTGGTGGATCTCATGGAAATCGGAGCCGGCGGGGGCAGCACGGCCGCAATCAGTAAAATGGGCACCCTTCAGGTTGGTCCGGAAAGCTCCGGCGCCGATCCAGGGCCGATCTGCTACGGCCGGGGCGGGACCGCCCCCTGCGTGACGGACGCCGATCTTCTGCTCGGCTACCTGGATGCGGACTATTTTTTGGGCGGGGAAATGCCCCTGGACGCGGCAGGCGCCCGGCGGGGCATTGAAGAGCAGATCGCCGCGCCCTTGGGAATCAGCTTTTTGCAGGCCGTCTGGGGAATTCACGACTTGATCAACGAGACCATGGCCGGAGCCGCCAAAACCCATATCGCTGAAAAGGGGGGTAATCCCGAAGTGGTCACGGTGAGCGCCTTTGGCGGAGCCGGGCCGGTCCATGCCTATGGCCTGGCCAAAAAACTCGGGGCCGGTCAGGTCCTGATCCCCCCCAATGCCGGGGTGGCTTCAGCCTTGGGGTTTTTCACCGCCCCCCGGGCCTTCGACCTGGTCCGGAGCCACAAAGTTCCGTTAGACTCGGTTGACTTTGCCGAAGTGGAAGCCGTGTTTCACGATCTGGAGCAACAGGGGGTGAAAAACCTCAAGGCCGAGGACACAGCCCAGGACATCTCCTTTGAACGTTCCCTGGACATGCGCTTCATCGGGCAGGATTCCGAAACCAATGTCCCCATTCCCCGGCAGCCCTTTGACGGCTATCAGCAGGCCGATATCCGGGAGCGCTTTGACCGGGTCTATCAGGACCTGTTCGGCCGGACCTATCCCGAAGCCCCGGTGGAATTCGTCAACTTCCGGGTTCGGGCGCATCTCCCCAAGCGGCCTCTGCAGCTGCAGACCATCGCGTCCGGTCCTCAGGATCCCGCCGAGGCGCGCAAAGGCACGCGACCGGCCTACTCCGCTGCAGCCGGAGACTACATTCCCTATACAGTCTATGACCGCTACCGGCTGTTCCCGGGAATGCGTCTGCAGGGCCCGGCCATCATCGAAGAGCGGGAATCGACCCTGGTGGCGGGCGAGGACGCCTGGATTACGGTGGACGAGTATGGATTCCTCTGGATGGAGATCGGATGAGCGTTTGGATTTTGGACTTCGTACTGACATTACGCCGTTGAACATTAACCATTTAAAATAATTAATAATGTTCGAAATATTCTTACAATTGGACATTCTTTTGGTTTCTGGTTTCAGCCTCCGGCCCGGAGGGGCCTACGCCCCGGAAGGGTGTCGGGTGTCTGGAAAGGCACAATCCGCAAACATCTGAAACCCAACACCTCGTATGAAACTTCAAAAATTCTTGGCTCTGTAGGAAAAGCCATTGACAGTGAAAGTTTCTCCACTGATCAAACTGGCAGTCGTATATTATCATAAAATCAAATAATTATGTGTCAACCCTGCCAGCGGCAGGGCTGACACCTGAAACCTCAAAAGGACCTGCCATGGCAGAACATTTCGACCCGGTGACCCTGCAGATACTCTGGCAGCGGCTCATCGCCATTGTGGACGAAGCAGACACCACGGTGGCCCGGACCGCTTTTTCCAGCCTGGTCCGGGACGCCCACGACTACACCTGCATGTTCACAGACCGTTTGGGGCGGGAACTGGCCCAGGGCTCATTCGCCACCCCGGGGCAGTCCGGGGCTATGGCTCTGGGTATCAAGCGGCTCATTTCAGGGCTGGATGCCGAGAGCTTCAAACCCGGTGATGTGCTGATCACCAACGATCCCTGGGCCCTGGCCGGACACCTCAATGATGTCTGTGTGCTGTCCCCCATCTTCTTTCAGGACCGTTTGGTAGCTTTCACGGCCTGCGTGTTCCACCACTCGGACATCGGGGGGCGGGTGGCCTCGGACAATCGCGAAGTGTACGAGGAAGGGCTGTTCATTCCCCTGGTCAAAATCTATGAACAGGGGGTGATCAACCAGTCTGTGGCGGATCTCATCCGCTGGAACGTGCGCACCCCCGAAGAAGTGCTGGGGGATATCCGCTCCCAGATCGCGGCCAATCATGTCTGTTCGGAGCAGATCAAAAACATGCTCCAGGAATACGGACTTGAGGACCTCCAGGACCTGGCTGACGAGATCATCTCCAGAACAGAGGCCACCATGCGCAAGGCCATTGCCGCTGTCCCGGACGGCCGCTATCCGGCCGAAGGGCTTGTGGAGCAGATGGAGGGCCGGGAGGACGTGCGCATCAAGCTCTGCGTCACTGTGGACGGCGACCGGATCGAGGTGGATTTTCAAGGCTCCTCCGGCCAGGTGGATTGGGGTGGGAACGTGGTCTACAACTTCACCTATGCCTATGTCTTCATGGCCCTGAAGAGCATGTTCGATCCGGATCTGCCCAACAACCACGGCAGTGCTGCTCCCATTGTGGTTTCAGCCCCGGAAGGCAGCGTTGTCAATTGCCGCTTCCCAGCCGCTGTGGCCGCCAGGATGCAGATCGGACACTTTGTGACGGAGATCATCTACCAGGCCATGGCCGAGGCCCTTCCGGACCGGGTCATCGCCTCCAGCGGCGGGACTCCGGCCACCATGAACGTCTTCTACGGCCGGCGGAAAGACCGCTCCCGCTGGCACAGCGTGATCATCAGGGGCGGCGGCATGGGGGCCGGTCAGAACAACGACGGTTACTACGACTATATCTTTCCGGCCAACGGGGCCAACACCCCGGTGGAAATTTTTGAAAGCAACACCCCGCTCATCGTCCAGAAACGGGAACTCTTGACCGATTCCGGCGGACCCGGGCGCACCAAAGGCGGTCTGGGCCGGCGGGTGGTCTTCAGCATCCCGGATGACGACGCCGGACCGCTGTCCCCGGTCAATCTGGGGATTCAATCCGGACGGTTCCGCTATCCGGCCACAGGACTTTTCGGTGGGGGCAGCGGTTCCAGGGCCCGGTTTCTGGTCAACGGGTCTCCAGGCAACCCCTATGGCCTGACCCGGCTGGAGCCTGGAGACGAGGTGCTCATGGACGCCCCGGGCGGCGGCGGGTTCGGCGATCCCTGCGAACGGGACCCCGCCCTGGTGGCGCATGATGTCCGCCAGGGCTACGTCAGCCTGGAACAGGCCGAACAGGCCTATAAAGTGGTCCTGGACCCGGAAACCCTGGCGGTGGACGATCAGGCCACGCAAAGCCTGAGGGAGGGCTTATAGAGTTGCAGTGTCATGGATCGAGGGGGAGAAGACACGCCGAAGAGTCCTTGTCATGACGAATGGAGCCATACACCCAAGCATTCATCAAAGCTCGTCATTGCGAGCGAAGCGAAGCAATCTTTCAGAAAAGCCTCTTGTTAAGGATTGCTTCGGCGAAGACGCCTCGCAATGACGGTTATGGCGTCAGTATGCTGGTTAAACACAGTTTTTTTTGATCAAACTGGACATCTGCAGCCAGAGGCAGGGCTGAAACCTGAAACCTGAAACCCGACACCTGAAACCGCTGTCTGCAGCAATAGTCAATCGTCACTCTTCAATCTTCAATCCCAAAGGGGCGTTGTATGCACGCACAGAATCTCTACCCCACGGCCTTGAATCCATTGCTCATCAAACCGGACCGCGGCCTCCCCGAAGAAGCGGCTATCATCGGCTCCGGCACCATCGGGCCGGACATCGCCTATTACCTGAAAAGCGCTTTGCCCGATATCACCCTCCATCTGGTGGACATTTCGGAAGAGGCTTTGAAAAAAGCGGAACAACGCCTTGCCGGCTACGCCCAGAAAGGGGTGGACAAAAAAAAGATGAGCCCGGAAAAGGCCGCCGCGGTCCTGGACAAGATCAATTACACCTCTGACTACGATGACCTGGGTCAGGCCCAGCTGGTCATCGAGGCGGCCACCGAGTCCCTTCAGTTGAAGCAGACGATTTTCCAGCTGGTGGAAGACCGGGTCGATCCTTCGGCCATCCTGACCTCCAACACCAGTTCCATCCCGGCGGCTGAAATTTTTGCCAAAACCCGGCATCCGGAGCGGACCAGCATTACCCATTTCTTCGCCCCGGCCTGGCGGAGCCTGCCTGTCGAGGTCGTGTCCTGGGAGCAGTCCTCCCAGAAGGTCATCGACTACCTGCTCTGGTTTTTCCTCATGAGCGGCAAAGTCCCCCTGGTCACCCGGGACGTGGTCTGCTTCATGCTGGACCGGATTTTCGACAACTGGTGCAATGAGGCGGTTTGGCTCCTGCAGGACGCCACCGCCGCCCAGATCGATGCCGTGGCTGAAGAATTCGTCTTTGCCGGGCCCTTTTTCGTCCTGAACCTGGCTAACGGCAATCCGATCATCATTGAGACCAACACGAACCAGATGGAAAAGGAAGGGACGCATTACCAGCCGGCTCCCATCCTGGGCTCCGTTGACAAATGGGCCACGGCCAAACCCGGTTCCGGTCCAGAGGTCCCGCCGGGAGTCAAAGACCATGTTCGGGACCGGCTCCTGGGCATTCTCTTTTCCCAAAGCTTCGACATCCTGGACCGGGGCATCGGCAGCCGGGAAGACCTCAACCTTGGCTCTGAAATCGCCCTGGGATTCAAGCAGGGGCCTTTGGAACTCATGCAGAGCCTGGGAGAGCCTGAGGTTACGCGGATCGTTGAACGCTTTGCCCGGGAAAAACCTGATTTTCCGAAACCCAAGCAGCCCCTGCCCGAGTATCTGGACTTCAGGCGCAACGTCCTCGTGGACAGTGTTGACGGAGTGAAGGTCATCACTTTGCGCCGCCCCCAGGCCATGAATGCCCTGAGCGACCGCATCAACGACGAGATCCTCTCCGTGCTGGAACAGTTTGACACCGATCCCGACACCAAAGGCTTCGTCCTGACCGGATACGGGCTGAGTGCCTTTTCCGCTGGAGCGGATATCGGCCGCTTCCCCGAAGTCCTGGGGGACAAGGAAAAAGCGGCCCAGTACAGCCGGGACTGTGCCAAAGTCCAGCGTTTCATGGATCACCTGCACAAGCCCATTGTCGCGGCCATCAACGGCATGGCCCTGGGCGGAGGGCTGGAAGTGGCCATCCGCTGCCATGCCCTGCTGGCGATCAAAGGGGCCAGACTGCAGTTCCCGGAGATCACCCTGGGCATTTTGCCCGGCATCGGCGGCTGTGTGGTGCCCTACCGCAGATGGCCCCAAGGGGCCGAGCGCTTCCATGCGATGATCTGCCTCGGCCAAGCCATCTCGGCAGACCAGGCCCTGGAGATCGGCATGCTCCAAAGCGTTGTGGACAGTCATCAAGACCTGCTGCCCGAGGCGATCCGCCTGGTGCATTCCCTGTCCGGACAGAGCCATCACCTTCCCCAAGGACCGGTCAGGCTTCCGGACATCGTCCTTCCGGAGGACCCCATGGCCGGAAAACTCCCCTTGAGTCAGGAGGCCGTGGCCACGGCCGCCCGAACCATCAAAGCCGCGGCCGAATGCGAGGATTTCGAGCAGGCCCTGGAAGTCGGGTACCAGGGATTCGGGGACATCGCCTGTCTGGATGCGGCCAGGGAAGGCATCTCCGCTTTTCTGGAAAAGCGCAGGCCGGAGTTCAGGAAGTGAGAAGACAGACGTCGGAGGTCGGAAAGAAAAAAGAGAGATGTCAGACGTCGGAGATCAGAGGTCAGGAAGAAAAAAAGCTGGAAGCTGGAATTGAAGAGGCAGAGGGCAGGGGACAGAGGGCGGAGGGCAGAGGTGAACGTCGAACATCGAACGTTGAACGCTGAATGATGAATCAAGAAAAAATCGGGAAAGGGGAAGAACCGTGAAAATGAACAAGATCGACCACATCTGCGTGGCGGTCAGGGACCTGGAGCAGGCCAAGACAATCTGGGAGCCCATGCTCGGCAAGTCCGGTCCGGATGACGCCTATGTGGATGACAATGAAAAAATCCGGGTGGCCCGGTATTATGTCGGAGAAGTGGGCTTTGAACTCATGGAATCCACCAGCCCTGACGGGGAGGTGGCCAAATTCATTGCCAAGCGGGGCGAAGGCATCATGCTTGTGAGCTTCAACGTGGACAACACCCGGGAGGCCATGCAGGAGCTCCAGGACAAGGGCTATCCCTTCATCGGCGGGGCCAGGCCGTTCCGGGACTGCGAGTTCGCCTTTATCCATCCCAGGAAGATGAACGGGGTCCTGACCGAACTCATTGACGATAAAGGCTGAAGCAGCTTCACCTGAGTCAATGCGTTTCCAGCCTTCACGCAATATACTTTCAGAACTCTTCACCAAAAGCGAAAATTTGCAGTCATTGTTGGGCACGTTGTGATATTTCGTGCCTCTTTTTGAGGTTTCAGCCTCCGGCCCGGAGGGGTGTCTGGTGTCAGCTTTGCCTCCGGCAAAGCTGAGCTATATCTACAAAAAATAATTGCAAAAACAAGAATATGCCACTACGCTGATGCTGGATTCTTTCAGTGCCGGTTTGATCAATGAAGAAACTTTGCTTATTCAAAAAGCTGTCGCGTTCACCCGTCATTGCGAGGCGTCTTCGCCGAAGCAATCCTTGACAAGAGGCTCTTCTGAAAGATTGCTTCGCTTGCAATGACGAGCGTTGAAGTTTCAATATTCATTCCTTCAGGCAGAACTTGAACGTCCAACATCGAACGTCGAACATCGAACTTTGAATGAAAAAAGAAGAATCAATGAAATACCAGTTGCTTGAAAGAAAATGCAGATTCGGGGATATGAGCATGTCTTTTCTTTGATTCATCATTCATCATTGGACGTTC
>CAZUMF010000165.1:0-10832 GCA_964621385.1 uncultured Desulfohalobiaceae bacterium | reverse complement strand
TGTTCATTATTTTAGAGTGTTAAGGTTCAACGGGGTAATGTCGGTACGAGGTCTGAAGTTGGAGCAGTATATACTGATCCAGCCCAAAGGCACAGCAAGGAGGAGAACATGCATGAAGAACAGACAGAATTGCAAGTCCGGAGAGACTTTCAGGGGGACTGCCTGCCGGTCTTGATCGGGAGTCTTCCCTTGCGGGATCACAGCAAAGCCACGGAGCTCATCCTCCGGCATACCCCCCGGATTCCGCTGTGGTCCCAGCTGCCGGCCCTGGAAGGTGAAGACATGCTGTCCCAGTTCCTGCCCGGCATGCCCGGATGGGTGCACCGGGACGGCAAAGAATACATCGATACGCAGGCCGAGGATTTCGATGCCGACCTGCTGGGTTTTTATGAGCGCTACATGGAGGTTCTGGAGAAGGGTTTTGCTCCAGAGGAAGAGCGTTTTGCCCTGGGACAGGACCGGGCGGCCGGTTTTTATCGGCTTCTGGAGGTCCTGGCCGGCCAGGATATCCGATTGACCGCGGTCAAAGGCCAGGTGTCCGGCCCGATCACCTTTGGCACCGGGGTCAAGGATCAGGACGGCCGGTCCATTTTTTATGACGATCAGCTCCGTGATGCCCTGCTGAAGCTGTTGGGGCTCAAAGCCGCCTGGCAGGCGGAGCAGCTGGCCCGTTTTCAGGCCCCGGTGATCATCTTTTTTGATGAACCGGCCCTGGCCGGTTTCGGATCGTCCGAACTCATCAGCATCTCCAGGCAGGACGTGATCAGCAGCCTGAACGAGGCCATGGAGCCGGTGCACAGCAGGCAGGGCCTGACCGGGATACATGTCTGCGCCAATGCGGACTGGTCGGTCATCCTGGAGACAGAGACCGACATCCTCAGTTTTGACGCGTATGCCTATTTTGACAAGCTGATCATGTATGCCGAGGAGCTGCGCGCCTTTGTGGACAGGGGCGGAGTGATCGCCTGGGGAATCGTTCCCACCCAGGACCCCGAGGCGATTGATCAGGCAAGTGCCGCCTCGCTCCTGGAGCAACTGGAGGCTGAATTCAAACAGGTGCAAGCCTTGGGGATTCCCAGGCGGCAGCTCCTCAAACAGTCCCTGATCTCTCCGAGCTGCGGAACCGGTTCCTTATCGGAAGCGCGTGCGGAAAAAGTCCTGGCCTTGACCCGGGAGGTCTCGGAGCAGTTGCGCAGTGCACAGTAAGATCCCAAAAAAGGTCAATCTTCAAACGTCAATTCCAGCGGGACCCGGACCTTTTTCCGGGCCTTATTGCGGAAAAAGAGATGTCCCTGCTCCCGGGCGTACAGATAGAGGTCCCGGGTGATGCGCACATCCTGTTTGCAGTAGGCCATGATTTTATCCATGGCCCCCTGTTTCCACCAGGCAAGGGCCTGGAGCCCTGAAGCGGATTTTTCCGTTCCCAGGGTGGCCCCGGCCAGATTGTCCAGGGAGACCCGGTAGCCCAGACGGGAGTGAACAGTTAGGAGCAAGTCCAGGCAGGGCAAAGTGTGCAGGGGAAAATCCGTATAGCCCTTCAAGACCTGGTAGTCGAAGCGCTTGATATTAAATCCCACCACCAGATCCATCTGCTGCAGATCCTCAATGAGCCGGCGGATATCCGATTCCCGGTATTCCAGGTAGGCATCCGCCAGACTGTCATAGACCACCACGCAGCTGATGCCCATTTCCCGGGCCTGATTCCAGCCGCCCACGTCCTGAGCCGAACGTTGGGTTTCCAGATCCAGGACCCCGTAGCGCCGGGGACGGGCCGAGGGGCGCTTTGCGGGAGACGAACGCGTCGGCTTGAAGGCCGCTGCAGAAGGCGCGTCTGTCGGTTTTGGGTCCGGCGGCGGGACGGGTTTTTTTGAAGGTGCGGGTCGGCCGATCCCCGGTGAACTGCTGCTGCGCCCCATGATGGATCCAAGGATGAACAGGGCGCTGTGCTTGTCCAGGGGCCGGTTGCCCGAGCCGCATTTGGGGGAATGAATGCAGCCCGGACAGCCCAACTCGCAGGGACAGGACCGGATCGCGGCCAGGGTGCGCTCCAGCATGTCTTCGGCCCGTTCAAAGGCCGTGCGGCTCAATCCAAGGCCTCCGGGCTGACCGTCATACACAAACACCGCGGGATTGTTCAACTGGGGGTGGACAGGCTGGGAAATGCCTCCGAGGTCCCGCCGGTCCGTGAGCACGAGCAGGGGCAGAATCCCGATCAACGCGTGTTCCAGGGCGTGAATGCCGCCCATGAAGTGCAGGCAGTGCTTTTCGCAGGCATCCCGGGCCGCGGCAGGGATCTCCAGCCAGAAGCCTTCTGTTTCAAAGATGAGGGGCTCCAGATCCAAAGGGACGACCTCCAGCAGTTTCTGGCCTCTGGTCAGTCGTTTTTCATAGCCGGTGATACGCTCGGTAATGCGCAGCTGCCCCAGGCTGATGCCGGTGGCGAGCAGGCGGCGCCTGGTGTGCCGGGCGACGATTTCAGTGTGTTTGTCCGTTCTGACCCGGGTAAAATAATTCACCTCCTGCCGCTTTGCCTGGATGGTGGAATGCTCGAACTGCAGAGAATCGATCACAAAGGTTTTGCCCCGGTGCAGATACACCGCTCCGGGATGGGTTTCATGCAGGGCGCGGTAGGCATCGATGCTCCCGATGGATCGGCGGCTGGTGTGGTTGATGATCCGCATCTGCCGGCCGAACCCCCGCAGGTTGACCTCCCGGGCCGGATTTTTCCGTCGTGGAAAATACCGTTCGTTCCCGACGTCGGCCAGCAGCTCTCCCCGATCCTCCAGTCTTTTCACTCCGGCCCGGGTTCCGGCTTCCTGCAGGAAGTCCTCCCCGGGGTCCAGCTCGAGGTCAGCGGCGGCACAGAGCAGATGTCGGTCCATGATCATGGGGTTGGAAGGATTGAGGACCGCCTGTTCCGGCTTCAGGGCGAACAGGGCCTTTGGATTGGCCATGAAATATTGATCCAGGCTGTTTTCCTGGCCCAGGAGGATGATCCCGCTGTCCTGCTGCTGGCGGCCGACGCGCCCGCCCCGCTGCCAGGTGGCCATGATTGAGCCGGGGTAGCCGAGCAAGAGGCAGATGTCCAGTGTTCCGATGTCGATGCCCAGTTCCAGAGCGCTCGTGGTGATCACGGCCAGGAGCTCTCCGCTGCTCAGCCTGGCTTCGATCTCCCGGCGCTCCTCGGGCAGGAACCCGGAACGGTAGGCACTGATGCGCTCTGCATACTTCGCGCACTGCCTGGCCGCCCAGACCCCCAGGAGTTCGGTCATTTTCCTGGACTGGGAATAGATGATGGTCCGCAGTCCTCTGGACAGAGCGGCCTGCAGCAGCAACAGGGCGCTCTGCGCGGCCCCGGTCAGGGGGTTGACCAGCAGAAAATGTTTGGAGCCCTGGGGGGACCCGTTGCTGCAGACCGGCTGCACAGAGAGCCCGCTCAAGGTTTCGGCCAGTTCCCGGGGATTGCCCACGGTGGCCGAACAGAAGATAAAGACCGGGTCGGCGCCGTAATAGCGGCAGACGCGGCGCAGCCGGCGGAAGACCCAGGCCATGTTTGAACCCGTCACCCCCCGGTAGGTGTGCACTTCATCAATAACCACGAAATCGAGGTCCTTGAGAAAGTGGCTCCAGTGGCGGTGCTGGGGCATGAGGCTCAAATGCAGCATTTCCGGATTGCTCATCAGGATAGTGGGCGGTTCACGGCGGAGGCGGAGACGGTCCTGTTTGGGGGTGTCGCCATCGAAGATGGCGGCTCGGGGCGCCTCCGGCAGCGGCCAGGCCTGCATGGAGTCCTGAAAGGTCCGCAGCTGATCCTGGGCCAGCGCTTTCAAAGGAAAGAGGAACAGACTCCGGCTGTGCGGTTTTGTGAGCGACTGTTCCAGGACCGGAAGCGTGTACACCAGGGTTTTCCCGCTGGCGGTGGGGCTGGCAAGCACCGTGTGCCGCCCTAAGCGAATGGCATCCAGGGCCTCAGCCTGATGGACATACAGATTGTTCAGGGAGAGCGTGTTCAGGAAGCGCAGGATCGGGTGCGGCCAGGGCCGGCTGACTGTTTTGAATGCGGCCTCACGGGCCGGGAGGATCTCATGATGGACGATCTGATCCGCAAACCGTTCAGAGCGTTTGAAGTCCTGGATAAAGCGGAGGACATCCTGAGGCACTAATTTTTTCCGGAGATATTGTATTTTTTGAGTTTATACTGAAGCAGGCTCTTTGAAATGCCGAGCATTTCAGCGGCCTTGACCTGAACGAAATTGCATCTGGCCAGCGCCCTCCGGATCAGGGCCGCCTCAATTTTTTCCAGGGTATCCCCCAGGTCAATTTCCGTGGGCAGCAGATCGGCCGCACTTTTGAACTGAGCGGTTTCCTCCTTGAGTTCGTCAGGCAGGTCTTCATAGCCCACCAGGCTATCCTGGCAGAAAACAACGCTGCGTTCCACGATGTTTTCCAGCTGCCGGACGTTTCCGGGCCAGTCGTAGGCGGATAGGGCCTGCATGGCTTCCTGGGAAAAGCCGTGAATCTCTTTGGCATTCTGTTTGGAAAATTTCTGCAGGAAATGAAACGCGAGCAAAGGAATGTCTTCTCCGCGCTCGCGCAAGGGCGGGATATGGATGTTGACCACATTGAGCCGGTAAAACAGATCTTCCCGGAAATTGCCGGCGGCGACTTCTTTGTGCAGGTTTTTATTGGTGGCGGTGATGAGCCTGATGTCCACATGGATGGGCTTGGTCCCGCCGACCCGCTCAAAGGATCGCTCCTGGAGAACCCGGAGCAGTTTGACCTGGAGTTCCGGGGCCAGTTCCCCGATCTCGTCCAGAAAAAGGGTGCCTGTGTCCGCGGCTTCGAAACGGCCGTGTTTTTTGACCGTTGCCCCGGTAAAAGCGCCTTTTTCGTGCCCGAAGAGCTCGCTTTCCAGGACCCCGGGATTGAAGGCCATGCAGTTGATGGAGGTGAAGGGACCGGATTTTCGGTTGGAGCCGTAATGGAGCGATTTGGCGATGAGTTCCTTGCCTGTTCCGGATTCGCCGGTGATGAGCACGTTGCTGCTGCTCGGCGCGACTTTGCAGATCATGTCCAGGACAGTGCGGATCACCGCACTGCGGCCGATGATCTGTTCTGAATCGCCGTACTCCTCCAGCGTCTGCCTGAGGATTCGGTTCTGTTCCCGGGCCTTGCTTGTCCTGACGGCTTTGTCCACCGAGAGCTTGAGTTCGTCGTTGGAAAACGGCTTGGAAATATAGTCGAAAGCGCCGTAGCGCATGGACTGGACAGCCCCGTCGATACTTCCGTACGCAGTCATGATCAGCACCGGGATATGGGGATGGTGTTTTTTGATGTGCTCCAGAACGTCCTGACCGCTGACTTTCGGCATTTTCATGTCCGTGATGACAACATCCACTTCTGATTCCGCCAGGTAATCCAGGGCGAGTTCCGGATCCTGCAGGGCCGTGATGCTGTACCCTTCTTCGCTCAACAGGGTCTCCAGCAGCAGCAGGTAGTTTTTTTCATCGTCGATGATCAGGATATGGGCGGACATAGGGCTGTAGGGCATTGAAGATTGAAAATTGGAGAACTCAAGGCATTGAAGCGAGAGAGTTGCAAACCACCGTTCATGGGGAGTGAAAACCATGTTCGATACTGTACTGAATTATCGCAGAAAAAGGCTGCGTCCTTCCTGAACCTTGTATTCTAGCGATGAATGCAAAATTATGCAAGAGGGTGTTTTGGGGTTCAAATACAAAGGAAAGGACCAGATCCGGAATCGAGCGTCTGCACTCGATTCCGGATTTCAGAATTTTTCAGCGGCCCGGTTCAAAAGCGCCTGGGTGTCCGGGTTGAACCAGATGTCCAGAAAGGCCTGGAGCTTTCCGGGAAAGTGTTTTTCAAACCGCTTGGCGATGGATTCCAGGCGATTGGCTTTGATCATGGCAAAGGCCGGGGAGGGAGCGCTGGAAAAGCGCTGGATTTTTTCCAGGGCCCGGGCTTGAAGCTGGTCCCGGGCCAGGGTCTCGTCCACAAGCCCCAGGGTTTCAGCCTGTTTTGAGCTGATGAAATCCCCGGTATACATCATTTTGGCCGCGGCCTGATGGCCGATGTGCCGGCTGAGCAGCATGTCAGCCAGGTAGGGGACAGGGACCCCGATGCCGATTTCATTGAGGCCGATCTTGACTTTTTCAGAGGCAGCGATCCGAAAATCGCAGCCCAGGCAAAGGATGCAGCCGCCGGCCACTGCGTGTCCGGTGATGCAGCACAGGGTCGGCAGGGGCAGGGTGAGCAGCTTGAACAGGGTCCAGTTGAATTTCCGGTAAAAGCCCTCCATACCGGCTCTGTCCTGCTGCAACAATGCCGGAAGGTCGAAGCCTATGGAAAAGAATTTTTCCCCGCCCGAAAGGATCAGTCCCCGGCTTTCAGAGGCGACCCGTTCCAGGGTCCGGTCCAGTTCCTGGACCAGATCCATGCCGATGGGATTGGTCACCCCGTTGATGAGCCTGAGCAGGGCAATGTCCTCATGCATTTCACAGTGGATGGCGTTCATGTCAATTCTTCAGAATGCTGTGGATTTTTTGTGAGAGTTCGTTCAACTTGTAGGGTTTTTGAATAAACCCCAGGGCTCCCTTTTGCAGGACTTCCCGGGCCGGACCGTCCATGCTGTAGCCGCTGGAGATCAAGACCTTGACCCCGGGATCGATCTGCTGCAAGGACTCAAAAGTCTCCTTGCCCCCCATTTCAGGCATGATCAGATCCAGGAGGATCAAATCAATGCTCTCTTCAGAGGCTGAATACATGTCTATGGCCTCCCGGCCGCTTTGCGAGGTCCGCACCGCATAGCCCAATTCCTGAAGGCAGGCCTTGGTGACCTCAAGGACCATATCCTGGTCGTCCACCACAAGAATGGTCTCTGAGCCCCGTGAGAGGCTGTTGGTCATGAGTGGTTCTTCGGCCACGGGCAGGTGCTTCTCTGTGGCCGGAAAGCGAATGGTAAAGGTGGTGCCTGTGTTTGGCTGACTGTGCACATCAATGGAGCCTTTGTGATTTTTGACGATGCCGTACACAGAGGCCAAACCGAGTCCGGTCCCCTGATCAAGCCCCCTGGAGGAGAAAAACGGTTCAAAGATCCGTTCCTGTGTGGCTTCATCCATGCCGATGCCGGTATCGGCGATACTGATGGTCACGTATTCGCCCGGCGTCAGATCATACTGTTGGGCCTGACGCTCATCCAGGGCCTGGTTGCGGGTGTTGAGCCGGAGTTCTCCTCCATTGGGCATGGCCTGCCAGGCATTGACAAAGAGATTGAGCAGGACTTGCTTTAATTGATTTTGATCCCCTTCGATGGGTTTGAGCGTGTCATCAAGGCTGAAGGAAACCGTAATTTCCCTTTTGGTCTGGGCAAAGAGATCTGCAGATTTTTGAAGGACCTGATTCATATCCAGGGTTTCCAGGTTGTATTTTCCGCCCCGGGCGAAACCGAGGAGCTGTCCTGTCAGGTTGGACGCTTCATCAATGTAGTGTTCAATATTTTTCAGCCGTGTATACCCCGGGGAAGCGGGCTGGGTCTGTTCCAGCAAAAGAGCGATATTGCCTTGAATACTCATCAAGAGGTTGTTGAAATTGTGGGCGATGCCTCCGGCCAGACTGCCCAGGGATTTCATGCGCTGGGCTTGATTGAATTGCGCTTCCAGCCGCTTTCTTTCACTGATGTCCCGAGCGACCCCATAGCTTCCGAGAAAGGTGCTGCCCTTTCCGGAACGGCCGGTACCGTAGAGACCGGTCGCTTTCATTTCTACGGGCAGGTATTGCACCTCAATCGTTCCCGGTTCAGCTGTCTTTTTTCGTGACTTGAGCCGAAATTCCGTTCCCCGGTTTGAGCGGTTCCCGGTCCGCCGTTCATGAAAGAGATACTTTGCCGTGTCCAAATCGTCTTCATAGACAATGTGTGTATAGGGCTTCCCGATCAGATCATCACTGCGATACCCCAAAAGCGTTTCCGCAGCCTGGTTGATGAAGGTGAAGCGGCCCTGATCATCCAGGGTGAAGATGATATCCGGAGAGGTCTGGACAAGAAACTGGTATCGATCCTCTGACTGCTGCAGTTTCCCATTGATCGCCTTGTTCTCGGCGGACAGGCGTTTTGCGTGCAGGGCGTTTTCTGCCCTGTTGATAAGTTCTTCGTATTCAAAGGGTTTGCGCAGGAAATCAAAGGCCCCTCTGCGGAGGGCCTCCACCGCCAGGTCGATGGTGGCCACTCCGGTGATAACGATCATCTGGGTCTCAGGGCAGTGGGCCCGGATGAAGTCCATGATTTCCAGTCCCTGCATGTCCGGGAGGTTCATGTCCAGAAACGCCAGGTCGTACGCGTTGTGTGCCAGCATGTCCAGGGCCTTGTGACCGGTATGGGCCGACTGGATGGAGTAGCCCTGGTTTTGTAAAAGGATCCCGATGCTTTCACAGACCCGGTGATTGTCGTCAACAATAAGAATCTCGAACGGTTCCTGCATGAGCAAACATCCTTTAGGAATCAGTGAGTGGCAGTTCGATACGGAATCTGGTTTTCTCCCCAGGCTTGCTGAAACAGGTCAAACGTCCATTGCATTGTTTGATGATCTCAAAGCAGACGGACAGGCCGAGACCGGCATGGTTTTCGCCTTTGGAGGTCTGAAAGGGGTCAAAGAGGGATTGTTGCATTTCCTGCGGAATGCCGGGCCCGTCATCAATGAAGGTGATTTCCAGATAACCGCGGCCGCCCTCTGCAGTTTCCAAAGGTGGTTCCATACCTTCCGGGAGGATGCATCGGCTCTGGATGGTCAGATTGCCACCGGAAGTCATGGCTTCAGCCGCATTCTGCATCAGGTTGAGAAAGACCTGTTTCAGGCTGTTCTTGTGGATGCGGACCTTGGGCCGGGATGGGGTCAGGTCCAGGTGGATTCGGATCTGTCGGTCCTTGAGATAGGCGTCCTCCACGAGCCGGACGAGCTCGCAGAGAATTGTGTTCGGCTCAACACTGGTGACAGGCCCTTCTGATCCCTTTTGGTCCGGGTGTAACTGCTGAACGAGTCCGGCAATGCGATCAATTTCATCATGGATAATGGCCACCTCGTCCCGGCCGGTTCCCTGTTCTTTCAATGTGAAGTCCAGAATCTTCAGATAGTTTTTGATGATGGTCAAGGGGCTGTTGACTTCATGGACAACGGTCCGGGCGAGCCTGGAGGATGCGTCGTTTCGCTGGGCTTGCACGGCTTGAAGGTGGGCCTCCCGGCTCAGAACGGTATGCAGGGCAAGCCCGATGTGTGTGGTGAACATCCGGAGCAGGTGGCTCTTCTGGAGCTGTTCATGCCGCCGGCGGCTGAGTCCCAGGACAATGAGTCCGACCGGGGCGCCCTGCACGTGCATCGGCAGACAGAGAAGTCCTTCCCGCCCGCTCCGGCGGATGAGCTGCTCTTCTAGAATGGATAAAGGCCCGGACCCGGTAAAGGTATCGCGCGGTTGTCCAGAAGTCATGGCTGAGGTCAAGCGGTTCCCAGGGGCCAGCATAATGAACAGTTCATGCTGGTCTGCCGGGTCTTCAGCTCCAGGCGCCCGGTGCTGCAGCAGGCCCTGTTTATGGTCATCGTAGAGAAAAAAATAGACAACCTCAACCGCAAACAGAAATTGCAGGCCCTGCCCAGCCACTCTGAGGATGGTGTTTTGGTCTGTTGCGTTGATGAGGCCCTGGAGGCTGTTCTGCAGCAGGGAAAGGTCCCGGACTGCCCGGTCCAGTTCCTGTTCTCCGGCCTGCTCAAGGCCGTTCCCGGGCGGGTCTTCCATGACCGGAGGTTCTTCAATGGCTATGTTCAGGGAATCAGCAACCTGATGTAATTCCGCCCCGGTTTCGAAGCGGCAGGACTCGATATCGGTTTCGGAGAGTCCCAGCAGAGACGAAAAGACCTGGGGATCATCCGGGCAGGGAATAATCCGGCCGCGGCTCAAGGCGTTGGCGCAAAACACGGTCTGGACCAGGGGAAGGGCCTGTTGGATACGTTCCAGGGGTTCATGGTGGTACCGGGCGCAGTCTGCCAGGGCGGTATCCAGGTTCCAGCCTTCCAGCAGACAGGCGCCGATTTCGGCGTGGGATTCTCCGAAGGCGTGTTCATCTTCCAGATCCTGCGCCGGTGCAGCAGCTGCCCCGCTCCCATCCCGTGGAGTCTTTCCCTGCGGGGATTGGTTCAGGAGAACGAGCCTGCCCATATCATGCAGCAGGCCGCCGAGAAAGGCTTGATCAGGGTTGCAATGACGGGTCATCCGGGCGAGGCGCCGGGCCAGGATGCCGCAGGACAGCGAATGATACCAGAATGTTTTCAGGTTGAGGGCGCCGCGGCCGTTCATGCGGCCAAAGACCTGGTGGATGGAGGCACTGATGGCCATGCTTTTGACGGCGTTGAGACCGACCAGGGTCGTGGCCTGATCAATGGTCTGGATGCTCCTGGGCAGGCCGAACAGGGAAGAATTGACCAGTTTCAGGATTTTCCCGGTGAGGGAAGGGTCTTTTTCGATGATCCCGGCCACCTGCTGTAAGGGCACTTCCTCCTGATTGCAGGTCTCAATCAATTTCAAAAGCAGGGCGGGCAGTGAGGGGACGTGCTCACAGACCGCGGTAGCATCCGGTTTTCTTGCGTGGGAAGGCATGATTATGAAATATTCCCGCTTGTTCGGGAATCGTGTTGCCTGATTGAAGACACAAAGGGGGCTAACAGAATTCCCATGCTGTGTCAATGGATGGGGGCTTAGGCGCTTATCGGTTCATCGCTGTCATAGAAAACAAGAAAATGTGTTGCTCAGAAGCAGCTGAAGTCCTTGTC
>CAZUMF010000164.1:0-10838 GCA_964621385.1 uncultured Desulfohalobiaceae bacterium | reverse complement strand
AAAAGGTGGTGATGTGTCCGGCCTCGGCACAGGCCAGATTGCAGCCGGTGATGCCCATGTCCGCGGCAAAGAACTTTTCCCGCAGGGCGCGGCGGGCCGCCCGGGTCAGGGCCGCGGGGTCTTCCGTGTAGGGAATGCCCAGTGTGTCCGCAAAGAGCCGGCCGACGTCCTGCCGGGTCTTGTGGACGGCCGGGGCGATGATGTGTGAAGGCCGCTCTCCGGCCAGCTGGATGATGTATTCACCGAGATCGGTCTCCGTGGTCTCGATGCCGGCCTCGAGCAGGGCGTTGTTCAGACCGATTTCTTCAGTGACCATGGATTTGCCTTTGACCACCTGCTTGACCCCATTCTTCACGGCTGTCTCCAGGCAATAGCGCCTGGCCGCCTCGCCGTCCCGGGCAAAAAAAACCTTCCCTCCCCGGGCGCGGACCTGATCCGCCAATTCCTGCAAAAGGCTGTCCAACTGCAAGAGGGCCTGCAGGCGCAGTTCATGGCCCACCAAGCGCAGACCGGGGCCTTCCGGGAGTTCCTGATAGGCAGAGCGGGCGGCCTTTCCGATGCGTCCCTGCAAGCAGGACAGGGCCTGCTGCAGGGTCTGATCCTGCAGTGATGCGGCAGCCTGCTTGCGGTAGGCTCCGATTTCAATACCCGCGTTGCCTCCGGCTCCGCTGGTATGGTCTTTCATGGACGAAGGAGCGGGGTTTTCTCGGTTTTTTTGTTGTTTCATGGCATCGTCAGGTCTTGGTTTCCTGGGCCAGCACTTGGGCGATGTGCTTGACCTGGACGCTGGATCCGAGCCGGTTCAAGCGGCCCTGGATGTTCATGAGACAGCCCATATCGCAGCCCACAACGATATCGGCCCCGGTGTCCTGGATGGCCTCGATCTTGTCCTGGAGGATGGCCAGGGAGATGTCCGGGTATTTCAGGGAAAAGGACCCGCCGAAGCCGCAGCAGCGATCAGAATCCTCCATCTCCACCAGGGTGAGATCCTGTATGGCCTGGAGCAGTCGGCGTGGCTGGCGGCTGATACCCAGATGCCGGTTCAAATGGCAGGAATCGTGATAGGTGGCCCGGCAGGCACACCGGGCGCCCAGGTCGGTGACGCCCAGGATGTCCACCAGGAACTGCGTGAATTCAAACGCCTTGGCGGCCACATCCCGGGCCCGCGTGTGCCAGGCCGGATCGGCTTGAAGCAGCAGCGGATACTGGTGCTTGACCATGGCTGTGCAGGAACCCGACGGGCAGACGATGACCTCGGCCTCTTCAAACAGGGTGATGAAGCGTTTGGCCAGCCGCCGGGCCTGGGTTTGGTATCCGGCGTTGAAGGCCACCTGGCCGCAGCAGGTTTGATCCAGGGGACAGTCCACCTTCAGGCCAGCCTTTTCCAAGACCCTGAGCACGGCCCGGCCCACCTCGGGATACAGGGTGTCCACCAGACAGGGCACAAAGAAACTGATCTTTGAAAATCCAGGCATAGGAGGTTCCAACAGATTTTTTTAAAGGTGATCTCTACAGAAATAAGGAGGCATTGTCAACGAGGCCGCGCCTGGTTGCGTTCCACAATCGGTTATTTCCCTGAAAATTGACAGGCAGTGGTAATCAATATAGGTATTTTTTCTCGTCAGCATCAACAAACGGATCAAGGGCAGTGTTTCCCGAAGATTGCAGGTCTGCCCGGGTATCCGGAACAGCCAAGCAGGAGATCATCATGGAAAACGAAAAAAAAATGGCCAATTGTGCCCAATGCCCGATTGAAGTGGCGGAACGACTGTGTAAAAAGGAAGACGGGAAAGCTCCGGCAGGCTGTCCCACCAAGCACAACGCCCGGAGCGTAACACAGGCCATGGAGGTCTACCGCGGCCCCTTCATCTCCGAATTTGCCCGGCAAGCGTCCATTCAGGAGTCCGAGGGATACGGGAACAAAGAACTTGGCTACGACCATCTCAAGCCTGTCAAGCCTAGAATTTTAGAGATTGCCGAGTTTGCCCGGAAGATGAACTATCATCGGCTGGGCCTTGTCTTTTGCGTCGGACTCCGCCAGGAAGCGCAAAAAGTCGGCGCACTTTTCGAAAAGCAGGGTTTTGAAGTGGTCTCCGTGATCTGCAAGGTGGGACGGGTGCCCAAAGAATCCATTGGACTCACGGATGATCAGAAGCTTTCACCCGGACACGACGAGGCGATGTGCAACCCAGTTGCCCAGGCCTTTGTGCTCAACGAAGCGAAAACCGATTTCAACATACTCCTCGGGCTTTGTGTGGGCCATGACTCGCTGCTTTTCAAGCATGCCGAGGCCTTGTGCACGGTCTTGGCGGCCAAGGACCGGCTCTTGGGGCATAATCCGATGGCGGCCGTTTACCTGATGGATAGTTACTATCGGGACCTGAAAAACACCTGATAGAGGACCGTCAGGCTTTGCCTGTCCAGCACGCATCACAGCGCCTCGCTCACCGGAGCAGGTTTCGAGCAGAGTATGAACAGACTGCATATACACCACACCTATTGTAAGGGATGTCATATTTGTATTGATTTTTGCCCGAAACAGGCCTTACAGCCTGCTGAGACAATGAATGCAAAAGGCTATTGTGTTCCGGTGGAGGCGGATATGGAACGCTGCACGGGCTGTTTGCTCTGTGAGAGAATGTGTCCTGATTTTGCAATAGCCATTGAATCAGATCCGGATTGATCCGGTCCAAATGCAGAGCAGCCATGAAAGCACAGCATGAACGCTATGAAATCCGGATTGCGGGGTATGGCGGCCAGGGGGTGGTGACCATCGGACGCATCCTGGGACGGGCCTTCTCAATGCACGAAGGGATCAACAGTGTGAATACACAGTCATATGGTCCTGAATCACGGGGCGGAGCCTGTCGTTCAGAGGTGGTGGTCTCTTCAGGAGCCATTCAGTATCCTTATGTGCGCGAGGCCGATTGTTTTGTGGCCCTGTCCCAACTGGCCCTGGACCGCTATGGCTCCTCCCTTAAGTCTGACGGCCTGCTGCTTGTTGAGGCCGGGTCTGTTGCCATCGACCCGGCAGATATTCAGGGAAAGCTGTTTGCCGTTCCCACCATGGAGATTGCCAGGGAAACAGGGAATATCAAGTTTCAGAATTCCGTTGCCCTGGGTGCACTGTACTGGCTCATTCAGGACCGGATTGCCGAAGAATCCCTGAAGAAAGCCCTGGCCGAATCGGTTCCCCGCCCAACCCTGGCAGCGAATTCAGCGGCGTTCGATCGCGGAAAGCTGTTTCTACAAACGAGCACAGCACAGCAATCATGAGGTGGACAGCGTGGATTTCAAGCAATCAGTGAATCTGATCCAACCGGGAGTGCATTACCTTCAAGGCAGTCAGGCCTGTGCAGAAGGGGCTTTGATGGCGGGGTGTTCTGTCTATGCCGGATACCCCATCACGCCGGCTTCGGAGGTGATGGAGCATGCTGCCCTGCGCTTTCCCCAGGTCGGGGCCCGATTTATTCAAATGGAAGATGAAATCGCTTCCTCCAGTGCACTCCTGGGGGCCTCGCTGGCCGGGGCCAAAGCCATAACCGCCACTTCCAGTCCGGGATTTTCCCTGATGCAGGAAGTGATTTCTTACGCCATCATGGCGGAAATTCCCTTGGTGATTGTGGATGTCCAGCGGCCTGGACCCGGGCAGGGCTATATCACGGCGAGTCAGGAAGATGTCATGCAGGCCAGATGGGGGCATCATGGAGAAGGTTCGGCGATTGCCCTGGCCCCATCCTCTGTACAGGAAATGTTTGACTTGACCGTCGAGGCGTTTAATCTGGCGGAGAGGTGGCGCACGCCGGTGCTGCTCATGACGGAAGAAACCGTCGCCCATATGCGGGAACGCTTTACCGTCCCTGAACAGGGATCGCTTCGCATTGTTGAGAGAACAAAACCGCAGGATATGGGGATTGCCCCTGAGGAATATCTGCCCTGGGGGCATGATACAGTGGCCCCCATGGCTGCCTGGGGAGACGGTTATGCCTTCAACTGCGTCGGCCTGGTCCATCTTGAAGACGGCAATGTCACCCGGTACGGCACAGAGATGCACCATCAGTGCATCAAACGTCTCAAAAACAAAATTGAGGGCCGTGTGGACGAGATCGCCAGGCTGGAGACCTTTTTTCTCGATGACTGCGAGCATGTGGTCATCTGCTACGGAGCGGTCTTTCGGAGCGCCATTGAAGCGGTGAACGAAGCCAGAGAACAGAAGGGGCTCAAAATAGGCCTGGTGCGCCTGGTGACCCTCTGGCCTTTTCCCGGCAAGCAGTTGCGCCGGCTTATTGGCGGTGCCGGCAGGATCTTTGTGCCGGAAATGAATCTGGGAATGATGCTGCACCCCGTCACTGAAGCTCTCCGTGACCGCTGTGAGCGTATTGTCCCCATCCCGGAGCTTGGAAGGCTGCATACGCCTGAACTCATCCTGTCCTCGTTATATCAGGAGCTGCCATGAAGAAGCATCCCATGCTCAAGTATCTCAAGGAACAGGGCCTCCAGGGCGGCCGCCTTCCGTTGATCATGTGTCCGGGATGCGGCTCGGGGCAGGTACTGAACTTTCTATTCATGGCCGTTGATGCCTTGATCCATGAACAGGGCTATCGTAAAGACGATTTTGTGTTCATTTCCGGAGTGGGCTGTCATGCCCGGCTCACCAGTCATTATCTCAACTTTGATTCGGGCTGGACCCTGCACGGCCGGACATTAGCCGTTGCCACCGGCGCTTTGCTGGCCAATCCGGACCTGCAGCTCATCGTGATCACAGGTGACGGCGATACCGGGGCTATCGGCGGCAATCATTTCATCCATGCCTGCCGGAGAAATCTGAACCTGACGATTGTCTGCCTGAATAATAAGCTCTATGGGATGACCGGGGGACAGAGTTCGCCCACGACCCTTGATGGGGAAACCACCAGCACGAATCCCTACGGCAGTTTTGAAGCGGATTTCGACCTCTGTGAACTGGCGAAAACAGCCGGGGCTTCTTACGTGGCCCGCTGGACAACAGCCCATCCCACGCGCGCCATCAAAGCCATCCGGAAAGGCATCGAACGGCAAGGGACTGCATTCATCGAAATTTTGTCCCAGTGTCCCACCCACTTCAAGCAGACCCCGGTCCAGATGCTCCGGGACTTCAAAGAGCAGACCGTTCCTGTGGACACACTGCAGACGGAAGCCGGAGCCGGAAAAATCGGGGTTGGGGAGTTCCAGGATATCCAGAGGCCGGACTGGATCAGCTCCTACCAGAGGGTTGTGCAGGAGGCACGAAGCAGCGTCGATCCAGGCACTTGCGCTCAAGAGAGCTCATTGTGAGAGCCTTTTCGCCAAGGCCACTATTCTTTGGGCCTTGGTGACGATTGGATAATCAATAAACTTGCCATCGACTTGAATCGCTGCGTGTCCGGAGGTCTCTGCCTCGTGAAAGGCCTTGAGGACCTTCCGGGCGAAGGCTGTTTCTTCATCGCTCGGGGAGTAGACAGTATTGCATATATCCAATTGGTTGGGGTGAATACACAGCTTTCCTTGATATCCGAGTTTTTTTGAACGCCGGGCGTCTTTTTCGAGTGCTTTCAGGTCCTGCAAATCAATCATGAATGGTGAATCAATTGGAGGCTGAAGGTTTGCTGCGCGGCAGGCAACGGCAATCCGAGCTCGAGGGTACATCAGTTCCTCAGCTGACAGGGTCATGTCTATGCCCATATCAAGGGTAAAGTCTGCAGCCCCGAAGGCAGATGTGACCATACGTTTTTGGGCGGTTTTTTCGGTTACGATCTCGACAATGTTCTGAACTGCCAAGGCCGTCTCTATAAGAGGGAGAATCTGTATCGATCCCTGGGCGAATCCATTGTTTTTTTCGGCCTGGGTGAGACACTGCTCAATGGGAAGCATATCACTGGCTTTTTCGACTTTTGGAATCACGATACATGAGACCCCTTGAACAGCGATTTCTTGAATATCTTCTTCAAAAAATTCAGTATTGAGTGCATTCACTCTGACAAAAATCTTCCCCCCTGCATGCTCCTGAATTTTGTTTTTGACAATATCTCGGGCTTCTTTTTTGCGCTGTATGGGTACGGCGTCTTCAAGGTCTATGATCACGGCGTCAGCCTGGCTCTGCAAGGCCTTGTCAATCCTGTCTGGCCGATTTCCCGGCACAAACAAAAGCGTTCGAAGTGGTTCCAGGGCATCCAAGTGCACTGTAGTCTCCCACAGGTTATGCGCCATCAGGCTTAAGGTCCGATTGTACCGATTTTAGGCTTCCGGCCCCTATTCTGTCAGGCTATCACCCCGGCTGATTTGAGGCCGAGGATTTCCTCTTGACTGTAGCCGAGTTCTGTGAGGATATTTTGTGTATGCTCGCCGAGTTGCGGAGCCGGGCACCTGGTTCTATTCGGTGTTTCGGAAAGTTTGATCGGGTTGTTCACAAACCGGATGTCCCCATATTCCGGATGATTGTAATCCTCAAAGAACCGGTTTGCCTCGGCCTGTTCGTCTTGGGTGACCTCCAGGGGCGTGGTGACCGGGGACCAGACCAGCCGCTCTTTCCCCAGGATCTCGATCCATTCCTGATAATCCCTGCTGCGGAACACTTCGCTGATGCACGACACGAGTTCTGAGGCGTGGGACGCCCGGGCCTCATAGCTGGCGAACCTGGGATCGTGTTCCCATTCGGGTTTTCCCACTGCTTTGCAGAAAGCCGGCCAGTAATGCTGAGCATTGGTCATGCCGAGCATGATCCACCTTTTATCTTTCGTGGGGTAGACATTGCGGATCGGATTGGCCATGGTCTGTCGTTGAGGCCGGACAGCGTCTTCCCCGGATACCAGACATCCGGTGATATCTGCTGCAAGGGCCCAGACCGCTGTCTGGTAGAGGGAGACCTCCACCTTCTGCCCTTTCCCGGTTCGCTCCCTGAAATACAGGGCGGCCATAACCCCGGAGAGAAAGGCGAGGGTCGTGGTCTGATCGCCATAAGCCGGTCGGGAAATATTTGGAGCGCTCTCCTGGTCGTGCATCAGATCCATGACCCCGCTCCGCGCCCAGAAAGCCACGGAATCGTAGCCTCCGGTGTTTCTCTCGGGACCTTCGCACCCGTACCCGGTTAAATTGGCGTAGATGAGGCGGGGATTGAGCCTTTTGAGTGTTTCATAGCCGAGCTGAAATTTGTCCATCTCATAGGGACGGAGGTTGTTTAAAAAGATGTCGGCCCCGGCGGTCAGTTTCTGCAGTATTTCCAGGCCTTCGGTTGAGCCAAGGTTCAAGGCGAGGCTTTTCTTGTTGCGATCCGTCATCTCCCACAGGTAATTGACAGAGTGCGGCCTGGCCCAGCCGGCCATGCCCTGAGCCACCAGATGCCGGCAGTTGTCGCCTTTCCCTGGCGGCTCCACATGGATCACCTCGGCCCCCCAGCTGCCCAAGAGCATCCCGGCCGCGGGCATGGCAAAGGCTCCTCCCACTTCCACCACGCGTATCCCGTCAAGACTGCCTTGCATAATTTTACCTCATTTTTTTCGGTTCGATTACAAAATATTACAGAGCGAGGCGATGGAGTCTGCTGCTTTTAGGGAGGGGACCCTCTCGAGAATGGTTTTTCTCTGGATGTGATCCGCGACCGGAGTGGTCAGGTCCTGAAATTTCTCAATGAGCTCATCCCAGGTCAGAGGGTTCTCCGGGTCGCCTTTGGGATAGTCGACCCTGGTGCTGTAGGTCCGGCCCTGCCTGGTTTGTATTGTGACAGAGGCCGGCCATTTCTCGGGGAATTCTTTGTCCAGATCCGGATTCCTTTCACAGGAGACCCGCTGCATGAGATCCTGAATGACCGGCATCTGTATGACCTCCTCGGTGTACTGGTCCAAGCCGGCTTTGCCGAAATGCATGGCCACAGCGGCGCCAAAGGGCATGCTGAATTGGGCATCGACCACCCTTCCGGGGCGCTGTTTGGCTTCCAGGGGGTCGGCGACCAGGGCATATCCGGCATCCAGCACGCCTGCCGTGACAGCGGCGACGTCCTGGGCCTGGAGGTTTTGCTCCTGCATGATGTGCAGGATCCCGTCAATGGGGCCTTGTTTGTACCGGCAGCAGGCATGGGGCTTGATGCTGGTGCGCATCAGGGCAAAGGGATTGGCCCAGTCCTGGAGCAGGACCTCAGGATGAGACGCGGTTGAATAGGCCTGCAAAAATCCATGTTTCCCCTCAAGTATGCTTGCCGGGCCGGTAAATCCCGCCTGGGCCAAATAGGCGGCAATCAGGCCGGAGTGCGCGGCCCAGCCCGCATGAAGCCGCTTGGTATAGGCCCCGTCGGATAAAAACTCCAGAGAACCGGCGGCCTGGCTTCCCGCGATTCCCAGGGCACGGCTCAACTGAACTTCATTCAGTTTGAGAATCTTCCCGACCGCCACTGCCGCCCCAAACGCACCGCAGGTCCCTGTGGGATGAAACCCCTGCTTGTAATGGGCCGCGGGATTGAGTGCGATTCCCAGACGGATCATGACTTCATACCCGGTGACGATGGCTTCGAACACCTCTCCAGCGGAGCTGTTTTCCCATTCAGCCGCGGCCAGGACTGCCGGCATGATAACCACGCCCGGATGGAGGGAGGCCGCATTGACCACATCATCCAGTTCAAGGGAGTGCGCAGCCGTTCCATTCAGCAAGGCTGCTGTGCTCGGATCTGCCCGGTAAGGAACTCCAATGAGTGTCGCGCCATGGGACTGGCTATGAGGTTGCATCCCTTGCAGTCCTTTTCGGGCGGCTTGGCTGGATTCGGTCCGGGACCCTCTGAGGGCGACCCCGATGTAATCAAGGAGGAGGTATTTGACCCTGTCCACAACATCTTCACTGAAATCTGCCAGGCGAATCGACAGGCAGTTTTGTATGAGCCGGTTGGATTCTTGCATACGTTCTCCTCTTTTCCTGCCTCCTGTTGCCTCACTTTGTGGTTTTACACACGATCATCCGGAGAGGGCTCCGAGAGTTTCCATGACCTGCCGCACTGCATTTTTTTCATCAGGGTTGAGGCCCTTCTGGGGCGTCAGGGGAGCTCCGACCGGAAAGCCCTGCATCTCCAGCCCGGCCTTGACGCAGGCGGCCAGGGAGTATTTTTGGAAGGCCAGATTGAGCGGCCAGAGGGTTTTCTGCAGGGCAAGGGCCTCTTCCCATTTTTTCTGCCGGGCCAGATCATACAGGGCGATGCTTTGCTCCGGGATGAGGCAGGCCGGCCCGGCCATCCAGCCCACGCCGCCGAGCATGAACACAAAGACCGGCACATGGGCCGTGGCGCTGAAGATCTTGAGGCGATCCCCCAGAGCGGTGCTGATGGACATGAGCTTGCCGATATTGCCGGAGGCGTCTTTGAGATAGCCGATGTTCGCTTCCTTGCAGAGTTCCTGCAAGGCCTCCACTGAAAAGTCCCAGGCTGCGAATCTCGGATTGGTGTACAGGGTGACCGGACAGGAAACCGTCCGGGCCACCGCTCTGAAGTGCTCGATCACGGCCTGCTGGTCGGCAATGGGAAAATAGGACGGGAGCACCGCTAGTATGCCGTCCACACCGAGTTGTTCAGTCTCGGCCGCCTCAGACACCGCGCCTTGTGTGGTGAGGTTGTTCACCCCGGCAATGACCGGGACTCGGCCTGCGGTCTCGTCCACCACCACTTTAATGACTCGTTTTTTGGTGGCCCAATCCAGATAGGGGCCTTCCCCGGTGCTGCCCAGAGGGGTCAATCCATGTACCCCCCGTGCGATGAGGTGGTTGACCAGATCCCGGAGGACCTGTTCCTTAAGCCTTCCGGCCTCGTCAAGGGGGGTGACGAGATAGGGAAAGATGCCCGCAAATTCACTGTTCATGAAAACCTCCCCGCTTTGCCCCGGGCCAGGAAATGGGCCACGTCGATCTCCTTGGGACAGACAAAGGAGCAGGCCCGGGCCGTATGGCAGCGGGGAAGCCCGTTGGCTGCGGACAAAAGGGCCAGCCGTTCGGCCCTGGCCTGTTCTTTGGGGTCGAAGAGCCGGACGATATTCACCAGCATGGCGTTGGGTCCCAGGAAGTTCCGGTGACTGCTCACGCAGGCCTGGGCGCAGCAGAAACAGTTGATGCAGCGTGTGGCTTCCACATAGGGCTCCATGACCTTCGGGGGGATTCTGAGCTCGTCCCCCTCCGGAGGCGGATCGGCCGGATCGATGAGGTAGGGCTTGGCTTGATGCACCCGCTCATAGGCCTGGGCCAGATCCACGATCAGATCCCTGAGGACCGGAGCGACATTTAGGGGTTCGAGATCAAAGGAGGTGCTTGCGAACAATGCCACGGCGTCCTGGACCAGAAGTTCGCAGAGCAGCAAAGGCTTGCCGTTGACCACGGCGCTGCAGGAGCCGCATTGGGCGTGTTCGCAGGAGGAGGTCCAGGCCAGTCCGGGGTCCTGCTCCTGGTTGATTTTTCTGAGGAGGTCCGTGAAGCGAAGCATGCCGCTGACCTCGAGGCTGTAGGCCTGAACCCAGGAACGTTGTGTCTCCGGGTCGTGGCGCCGGATGTTCAGAAGGATGGAGTGCATCGTGCTCATAAAAAGAGATCCCAATTCCAAATTACAGACTTTGTACCGACATTACACTGTTGAACCTTCACAATCTACAATAATTTACAATGCCTGGAATGTTCTTAAAATTGGATATTCTTTTGGTTTCTGGTGTCAGCGCCAGCCGCTGGCTGGGCGAACCTGCCAGTTTGATCAAAATGAGAAAATCCATTTTGGTTTTTCATACGAGGTGTAGGGAAAGGCAAAATCCGCAAACTCGTATGAAACTTCAGCTGAAACCACGAACCGGTCACAGAGCTCTCTTTCGCTC
>CAZUMF010000163.1:0-10873 GCA_964621385.1 uncultured Desulfohalobiaceae bacterium | reverse complement strand
AAGGATGAATTGTACATCACCGGGACCAATGGGGCCTATGCCTGGCGGGATGTTGTCCAGTTCATCATGAGCGGGGCGCATATTGTGCAGATGTGCTCTGCGGTCATGGCCTACGGCTACGACTGGCTGGGCAAACAGGTCAAGGGGCTGGAGAAATATATGGAGGACAAGGGCTATGCCCGCATCGACCAGATGCACGGCATTGCCTCGGATGCAGCGATTCCCTACAGTGAAATGCCCTTTGAAAAGGCCGTGGTCGATCCCGAACTCTGCACCAACTGCGGCCGCTGCCTCAAAGTCTGCTTTTCAGACGCCATGCAGGCCGGCGAAAACACCCCCTGGGTCGAACGCGAGCATTGCGTGGGCTGCGGGGGCTGTTATTCGGTCTGTCCGGTGGACGGGGCCGTGGTTATTGAGACTGTTTGAAAGGTTCTTGGTTCAAGGATAAGGCAAACCAAACACGGTACGAGGATATCACCATGAAGCCCGAACTGAAATTCTTGTCGGACACGGACATCCGGGACATCCATCAGGCTGCCCTGAAGATCCTCGCCTCGATCGGCATGCGGCTGCCGGCGCCTGAAGCCCTGGAGATCCTCAAGCAGCACGGGGCCGACATTGTGGATGGAGACAAGGCCCTTATTCCGGCTTCTCTGGTGGAATCGGCCCTTAACACGGTCCCCAAACGAAAAGAAGTGGTCCTGTTCGGCCGCACTGAAGAGCATGATCTGGATTTTCAAGGACATCGCCCGGCCCTGTCCTGCATGACCATGGCCACCCATGTCCTGGATCCCTTCACAGACGAACGTCGGCCGGCCACCACAGACGATCTGGCCCGCCTGACCCGGATCGCGGATCATTGCGGCAATATCCGGATCAACGGCGGACTCATCACCCCCCAGGAAGTGCCCGGAGATTTTAACGATTGGTACACCTGGGCCGCCTGTCTGAAAAACACGGACAAACACATCACCGGCGGCATGTACGGGACCAGGTGTGTGCAGGACGCCATGGCCATGGCTGCTCTCACCCTCGAGGACCGCGAGGCCTTTCTCCAGCGGCCGCATATTTCCGGCTGGGTCCTGACCATGCCTCCTCTGGAGATCGACCGGGAATCTCTGGAAGCCCTCCTGGAGATGGCCCGCTGGAACATCCCGTCCATCATCAGCTCCGGCCCGATCATCGGCACCACCTCCCCCATCACCATTCCCGGGACCTGCGCCCAGGCCCACGCCGAAATCCTGGCCTGCATCGTATTGACGCAGCTCATCCGGTCCGGCGCCCCTGTGGTCTATACCAGCTTTGCCCGGGGCATGGACATGAAAACCGGGAATGTGCACATGGCCAGCCCGGAGTTCGCCATTCTCAAAGGCTGCATGTCCCAGCTCGGCCTGTGGATGGATCTGCCCGTCCGCATGCCCGGTCTGCTCCGGGATTCCAAACTGCTTGACGTCCAGGCCGGCTTTGAAACCGGCATGGTCGGAGCGGTAACAGCCATGAATGCGGACATCATGGATGCCATGCAGCTTGATTCCGATCTCCTGGTGGATTTTGCCGATCCTGTCTTTTGCAATGAATGCATGGGCGGCCTGGAGCGGCTCTGCCGGGAGGTGCGCGTGGACCGGGACAGTCTGGCCCTGGAGGTCATTGCCGAAGTGGGTTCCGGAGGCAATTTCCTGACCCATGACCACACCTATGCCAACTTCCAACAGGAGCTCTGGATCCAGAGCCTGATGGAGCATCGCAGCTACCAGGCCTGGGCCGAGGACGGGGCCCTGGACCTGCGGAGCAAAGCCCTGAAAAAGGCCAGGGAGATGATCGCGGAACACGATGAACCCCGTGTTTCGCCATCCGTGCAAAGGGCCATTGACGATATTGTGTCCGAGGCGGTCAACAATCAACAGCAACACGAATAATTCAGCAAAAGGAGCGCAGCATGGCAGGCAATGATGAACTGAGTCAAAGCTATCAATGGAAAAACATGGAGTGGATCGTCTTTCTCCTGAGCGGCGGGGTCCTGCTCCTCTTTGTGATCGTGTCCCTGATCAACGTGGATTTTGTCTCCGGGCTGGTCAGTTCCAGTTTCGGCTGGTCCTGCAAGTACTTCGGAGCCTACTGGCAATGGCTGGTGCTCTTGAACTTCCTCATTGCCATCGGCCTGGGCGTGAGCAAGTACGGGTCGGTCAGGCTGGGGAGGATCGACAAGCCGGAAATGAGCACCTTCCGCTGGATATCGATCATCATGTGCACCCTGCTGGCCGGAGGCGGGGTCTTCTGGTCGGCTGCCGAGCCCATGTATCATTTTCTGACCACCCCTCCGGTCTTCAGCGGCGTGGAATCCGGAACCGAGGCCGCGGTGATCCCGGCCATGGAACAGAGCTTTCTGCACTGGGGCTTCCTGGCCTGGGCCATCCTGGGGACCTGCGGAGCGGTGGTGCTCATGTACGTGCACTACCACAGAGGCATGCCCCTCCAGTCCCGGGCCCTGCTCTATCCGGTCTTCGGCGACAAGATCATGAACAACACCCTGGGCAAAGTGGCCGAAGGGTTTTCCATCCTGGCGGTGGCCGCCGGAACCATCGGCCCCATCGGCTTTCTCGGACTGCAGATCAGCTACGCCCTGGATAAAGTCTTCGGGCTCCCGGACGTCTATTTCACCCAGTTGATGATCATCGTCGCCCTGGTCATTGTCTACACCATTTCCGCAGTGACCGGACTGCACCGGGGGATTCAGTTCCTCAGCCGGGTCAACGTCATCCTCACGGTCATCCTGGTGGCCCTGATCCTGCTCATCGGTCCGGGCGGGTTCATCATCAACACCTTTACCCAGGCCATGGGCACCTATTTGAAGGATTTCACCACCCTGAGCCTCTTCCGGGGGGACACCGGCTGGCTGTCCTGGTGGACCGTTTTCTTCTGGGGTTGGTTCATCGGCTACGGCCCTTTGATGGCCGTCCTGGTGGCCCGGATCTCCAGGGGACGAACCATCCGGGAGCTCATGATCGCCGTGGGGGTCATCGCCCCGCTGGCCACCCATTTCTGGTTCACCATCCTGGGCGGATCGGGCATCTTCTTTGAAATGAACGATCCCGGAGTCATCTCCGGCCCCTTGAACGAAGCCGGACTCCCGGCCGCCCTGCTGGCTGTGGTCGGGCAGCTGCCTATGGCCTCCCTGCTCATCCCCGTCTTTTTGATCCTGATCTTCATCTTCCTGGCCACCACCGGTGACTCCATGTCCCTGTCCATCTCCATCTGCGTGACCGGGCAAGATGATCCGCCGCGCAGCATGCGGGTCTTCTGGGCCATCACCATGGGGGCTGTGGCCGCCATCCTCATTTTCATGGGTTCAGGCGGCATCGGGGCCCTGCAGTCCTTTATCGTCATCACCGCGGTGCCGGTCGGCCTGATTCTCCTGCCGACCCTCTGGGGCGGGCCGATCTGCGCCAGAAAGATCTATGAGGAGCAGCAAAAAGGCTGAGCAGAAGCAGCAGAGGCACAGCAAACCATGAATCCCCGGGACTGGTCAGCGGTCCCGGGGATGAAAGAGGCGAGCACAATGGAAACACGCGAACATCGAATCATCGCCGGCAAAGGACGGTTCACCGATGACATCCAGGATCCGAACCTGGCCCATCTGGCCTTTGTGGGCAGTTCACAGGCCCATGCCAGAATCTTGAACATCGATACTGAGGCGGCACAGTCCCTTCCGGGTGTCCTGACGGTCATCACCGGACAGGAGGTCCTCGCCCACACCAACCCCCTGCCGGTCCAGGCCAATTTTCAGAACCCGGGCTGGACCTGGAATCTGGCCACGGTCTATGCCCTGGCCGTGGATAAGGTCCGCTGGTACGGGGAGCCTGTGGCCGCGGTAGTGGCCGAGGATGAAGTCACGGCCAGACGGGCCGCGGAATTGATCCAGGTCGCCTATGAACCCCTGGATGTGGTGTACAATGCCCAGAGAGCCCAGGAAGCCGATGCACCGAAACTCTATGAGGACTGGGAGGACAACAAGCAGGTTCATCTTATCTTCGATTTTGGGGAGGTCGACGAGGCCTTTGCCCGGGCCGATCAGGTCATGGACCTGTCTTACTCTGAAGGCCGGGTCACGGGGCTGCCCATCGAGCCCCGGGGTTTTGTGGCGGACTACAACAGCCGCCTGGGAACCCTGGAGCTCTGGGGAACATTCCAGACGCCGTATCTGCAGCGGCACAATCTGGCCGAGACCCTGGGGCTCCCCGAGGTCAAGGTCAAGGTCAACGCCGTGGACATCGGCGGGGCCTTTGGCCTGAAAATCCACACCTACAAGGAGAATGTGGTTGCTTTGGCCTCCATGCTCACCGGCCGCCCGGTCAAATATGTGGAAAGCATGCGCGAATGGGTGGTCACCGGACCGCATCAGCGGGACGTCGCCTGGACGGGCCAGGTGGCCTTCACCAATGACGGCCGGGTGACCGGCCTGAAAGCGAGTGTTGTGCATGACCTGGGTGTGGAAAGCACCAACAAGGGCATCGCCGCCCTGAGCATCTTTCCGGCCACCTCAGCCGTGGCCAATATGTATCGCTGGCAGGGCATCCATGTGGAAGGCATCGGCATGGTCAGCAACAAGTCCTTCTACTGCGCCTATCGGGGCTACGGCAAGGACAAGGGCATCAAGTTCACGGAGTACGTCCTGAATCAGGTGGCCAGGCAGCTCGACATGAGCCCGGAGGCCATCCGCTTCAAGAATTTCATTGCCCCGGAGTCCATGCCCTATCACCAGATCAACAACTATTACATGGACAACGGCGATTACCCGGCCACCCTGCAGAAGGCCCTGGACCTCACCCCCATCGACCACTGGCGCCGGGAGCAGCAGAACGGCCGCAGCCAGGGCCGACATCTGGGCATCGGGGTGATCACCTCCATCGAACCGGCCGGGGTGGCCGTGCCCAACTGTCAGATGGGCGGCATCACTGAAGCCAGGGTGCAGATGACCGCGGACGGGACGGTGGAGGTCCATTCCGACCGGACCGAAATCGGGCAGGGGGCGGAAAAGAGTCACGCCACAATCGTGGCCGACATCCTGGGCTGTTCCCTGGAGACGATCCTGGTCAAGCCGGTGAATTCCGACTGGATCGGCCAGGGGCCGCTTTCCAGCCGGGGAGCGGTGTATCCGGCCAGCGCCGTGGCCAAGGCGGCCAAACTTCTCAAAGGCAAACTCCTCAGATGCGCCGCCAATTTTTTGAAGACCACGGTGGAGGACGTGGTGCTGGCAAACGGTCGGGCCGCTTCACAGAAAGATCCCCAGAACAGCCTCACCTTCCGGGAGCTGGCCCGGAAGACCTATTACTTCCCCGGCCCGCGTGGGCTGCCCCAGGACATGCTCCTCAGTCACGATCACCTCCTGGATGTGAGCACGACCTGGTACAGCCCCACCACTCCGGAAACCGGGACCTCCTACACCACCTTTTGCTGTTCTGCGGATGTGGCCGTGGTCCAGGTGGACACCGAGACCGGAGAAACGGAGATCCTGAAATACGTCCACGTCCATGATGCCGGCACCATCATCGACAAACAGATCATCGACGGCCAGATCCAGGGCGGGATCGTCCAGGGCATCGGCGAGGCCCTGAGCGAAGCCATTCACTACAACGAAAACGGCCGGATCTTGAACAGTTCCCTGTCCGAATACCTCTTGCCCACGGCCGTGGACGCCCCGGCAATCATCATCGAGCATCTGGAGACCCCTTCCCCGTTTACTGAGACTGGAAGCAAGGGCATGGGCGAGGCCCCGATCATCGGCAGCAAAGCCGTGATCCTGGCGGCCATTGAAGACGCCCTGTCTCCTTTCGAGGTCCGGGTCAACGCCTCCCCGGCCACACCGGAACGAATCCTGGGCTGGATTGGTGCATCAGGACAGAAATCTTGAAAAATACAGCCTGAATCCGTTTTTCACCGCTTGAGCCCGGCTCAGCCGGTACAAGACGGCTATGGAGAGTTCGAGTATGAAACAAACCATTCATCTCACAGTCAACGGCACCGAGCATGTGCTTGATGTGGATACCAGGAGCACCCTGCTCGACGTTCTCCGGGAAGAGCTCCAGCTGACCAGCGTCCACCGCAGCTGCAATGAAGGCGAATGCGGAGTCTGCACGGTCCTTTTGAACAATGAGCCCGTAAACAGCTGTCTGGTGCTGGCAGTGGCCGCTGACGGCCTGCTGGTCACCACTTCAGAAGGATTAACCAGAGACGGCGCCCTGCACCCCCTGATGCAGGCCTTTGTGGACAACCATGGCTTCCAGTGCGGCTACTGCACCTCCGGCATCCTGATGACGGCCTATTCCGTGCTCAATGAACAGAGCAACCTGTCTGAAGGCGAGGTCCGCAAGAGTCTGGAAGGGCACATCTGCCGCTGCACCGGATATGTGAACATCGTCAAATCCATCCAGGCGGCGGACACAGACAAACAGGGCGGCCACTGGTGGTGAGTCTTAGAAAATGTTCAGACTTGAAGCGATACTGGCCCTGAACATTGATAAGCATTTTTAGATCCTGAAAATATTTAAAAATATTTTCAGGATATGGAGGAAACATGACTGAATTCATCGGATCCAGAACCCTGCCGGCAAGCGTCTATCACCGGCCCACCGGGCTTGCCGAGGTCCTGTCCCTGATGCAGGAGGTTTCGCCCGCGGTCCTGGTGGCCGGTTGTACGGACTTTATCCCGGCCCTGCGCAAGGGGGTCTGGAGCTATCCAGACGGCATCGGGCTCATCGACCTCAGGCAGGTTCCGGAATTGACCGGGATCACCCGGGATGACAACACACTCGTCATCGGCGGGGCCACGCGTCTCAAGGAGATCGTCGCCTCGGAGCTTATCCAGGAACAGGTTCCCCTCCTGGCCCAGGCCGTGCAGGAGATGGCCTCTCTGCAGGTGAGAAACAGCGCCACCATCGGCGGCAATCTCTGCACGGCCTCGCCTGCCGCGGACACGGCCCCGCCTCTGCTGGCCCTGAAGGCTGAACTCAACCTGCTGGACAGTCAAGGTCAGGAAGAACGGCTCCCCCTGACGGATTTTTTCAGCGGACCCGGTCAAACCGTGCTTGGTCCAGATCGTTTGCTCACAGCGATTCACATTCCGATTCCGGCACAAAATGCCCGCTTTTACCGGAAAAAAATGGGCCTGCGCAAGGCCTTCACCATCTCCGTGATTTCCATGGCCCTCCAGGCCTCGGTCCAGAAGGACAGGCTTCAGGACGTGGCCCTGGCCTTCGGGGCCGTGGCCCCGACCCCCATGCGGGCCACAGAGGTGGAACAGCTGCTGGAGGGCCAGGCCCTTTCCCCGGACCTCCTGGACCAGGCCGCTGCCCTGGCCGCCCGGGCCGTCAACCCCATCAGCGATGTCCGGGCCAGCGCCGAATACCGCAGGGAAATGGCCAATGTACTTACCAAAAGGGGACTAAATCGGATAATTGGAATGGATATAGCATCTTGAAAAAATCATAAATTTGAATCCTTTTCAGTAAGTTATTTGACAACGAGATATTTTGCCCCAAAAGAATAATGAATAAAGAATTAAACTCCCTTTTCAGTCCAATATGGATCGGTTCAAAAAAGATCAAAAACAGGATTATCATGCCCGCTATGGGCACCCTCTTTGCAACCTGGGACGGCCGGGTCACTGAGAGAATGATTGAGTATTACCGTCAACGCGCTAAGGGTGGAGCTGGTCTTATTGTTGTTGAGTATGCGTATGTCCATGCTAGCGGACAAGTCTACAATGGACAACTCGCCGTTGATCGAGATCAAACCATCAAAGGTCTGAGAAGTCTTGCCGAGGCAATTAAAGGCGAGGGGGCTGTTGCTGCTCTTCAGCTTATGCATGGAGGTCGGATTTGTTTTCCTGAAATTATATACAGGACTCCTATTGCCCCCTCTGCTCTTGCTACGCTTGATGGAGCCCTGCCAAAGGCAATGGACTGTGAAGACATAACAATCATTAAACAAGCATTTGCCGATGCTGCAATCCGCGCACAACAGGCAGGGTTTGATCTTGTTGAACTCCATATGGCGCATGGGTATTTGATTCACTCCTTCTTATCCCCTTATGCCAACAATAGAACTGATTTCTACGGTGGCGATTTGGCCAATCGAGCAAGATTCGCACTTGAAACTTTAGGCAAAGTTCAGGAAGCAGTGGACGACAACTTGGAGATCCTGTGCAAAATATCCGGCTGTGATTATATTTCGGGAGGTATCGAGAGTGATTCCATTCAAATCTTCAGTCAATGGTTGGAAGAAGCTGGTGCGGCAGCCCTAACCGTTTCGGGGGGTACGAAAAACGAAACCGACCACATGGTGACACCCCCCATGTCAGTTCCGCCGGCCTTTAGAGTGCAATTGGCTGAGAGCGTCAAGGAGAGAGTCTCAATTCCTGTGGCTACTGTGGGTCGGATTCATAACCCTCTTCTTGCTGCTCAGATTGTAAGCAAAAGACATATCGATTTGGTGGCAACCGGTCGAGCTTTTTTGGCCGACCCAGATTGGCCGAGCAAAACCGCTGATGATAGAATTCAGGAAATTTGTCCATGCATTGCCTGTAATCAGGGGTGCATTGGCAGAATTATGAGGGGACTTCCCATCAGTTGCTTGAGCAATCCCGCATTAGGCCGGGAGCATACGTTCATATTCAAACCATCTCCAAGAAAACAAACCGTCGTTGTTGTGGGTGGTGGACCTGGAGGAATGTCCTCAGCCAGGGCACTCAAGCTGAAGGGACACCATGTGGTGCTTTTTGAAAAAAGTGACGTTTTGGGCGGGCGCTTGGCAATTGCAGCCCAATCTTCGTATAAAAAGGAAATCATCAACCTTTTAAAATACTTGGAATCAGAGCTTCGACGTTTGAATGTCGACATAAGGATCAATTCGCCTTTGACCCCACATAAACTCGAGGCAATTCAACCTGATTTTCTTGTATTAGCCTGCGGAGCTGAACAGCTTCAACTGCCGGGTTTAAAAAAGAATGCACAAGAGTATATTCAGGCGGAGGATGTAATCTGTACTCCTGACTTAGCCGGAAAGAATGTTGTCGTCGTTGGAGGTGGTCTTGTTGGGTTGGAAGTAGCCGAAATGCTGGTCGAAAGGGGAAAATCAGTAACCGTGCTTGAGGCAACGGATCAAATCGCCCAGGATCTCAACGAAAGGGAGCGGAAAAGAACCCTTAAAAGACTTTGGTCCCAAGATATCGATATCTTGCTTCAGGCCCGATTCATTGAATACCGAAAAAGCCAACACATTGTCTTAGTGGACCGTGATGGTATCCAAGAAGAACTTTCCCCTGTAGATACTGTCATATCGGCAGTTGGATATATAGCAAACCCTGAAGAACTGCTGAACCTATCCAAATTTTTCGAAATCCCTGCACAGGCCATTGGCGATGCTTCCAAACCTCGAACTGCCATGGAAGCCATACGTGAAGGATTCGAATTTGGCTTCAATTTTTGATATGAAGTAGTGCGTATAGGATCGTTCGGCCTCGATCATCTCATCTGAAGCCATTGCAGACGGAGCGCACTGAGGCTTGGTCGGCGGGATAGAAAAGGATTGCCTGCTTATCCGCTCCCCTCAAGCCAAGGTGATTCCCAGACACTGCTCAAAAAATCAGCCAGGCCCCGGGTGTACCGCGTCCCAGACACCAGGAAACCCTCGTTGTGACCCCCGGTAAGCTCCAGGAAGGTTTTAGGCACCGGGGCCTCTTCGAACAGACGCCGGCCGAAGGCAAAGGGCACGATCTCGTCCTCCCGGCTGTGCACAATGAGCAGCGGACACGACTTCTTCTCAAGAAAGTCCTGGACCGGAAACCGGTATCTGGCCAGAAGCCGGACCGGTAGAAATGGATAGAGCTTCTGCCCGAGGGCAGGCAGGCTGGTGAATGCCGACTCGATGATCAAGGCTCCAGGCCGGCTCGTGGCGGCTTGATGCGCTGCAACCGCCCCGCCCAGGGATCGACCCCAACAGATGATTCGATCAGGCGCAACCTTTCTGGTCTCGGTCAGATAAGACCAGGCCGCGGCCACATCCCGGTAGATCCCCTTCTCGGACACCCGTCCCTGACTCCGACCATAGCCCCGGTAGTCAAAGATAAGGCAGGCCAGTCCCAGGTCATGGATGATGCGCAACTGCTCGAGCCGGTGCGAAATATTCCCGGCGTTGCCGTGGCAGAAGAGGACAACCGGAGCATCCCTGCCGCCCGGCCCGGGCAGGAACCAGCCGTGCAGAGCCACCCCGTCCATGGCCTCGAACTCGACGTCTTCATAGGCCAGGCCAACAGTCTGGGGTGTGGATCCCAGCCGGGGTTCAGGAAAAAAGATAAGCCGATCCTGAAACCAGAAGGTTACAGCCAGGACTAGGCCGCCAACAAAGACCAGGACAAGAAAAACGGAGAGCATTTTAAGCACGATGAATAATCTGATTGGTTTCGAATTGTGCCCTTGCAAGGTTTTGATTTTCTTATATTCAGCAATATTCAATCGTCAATCTTCAATCTTCAATCGCAAATCATCGCCCCGCTTAAACCGGGATCCCGGACTCGCAGGGCACCCCGGTCTGGCACAAGCCGCAGCCGTAGCCGTCAAATCCAAAGTGCTCCCGCACATAGTCCCGGGTCACCGGCCGCAGGTGCTCCACACACTTCTGCTTGTCCTTGCCCTGCTCTGTAATCGCCCCGGCCGGACAGCGCTCTATGCATTTCCCGCAGGTTGCCTGTGTGAAAAACAGGCAGTATTCTTGATGATCCGTATACGGCCTTTGGCTGGGCTCGAGGCTGAGCCTCGTGATCACCGAACCCAGGCGCATGGCCTTGCCCGCCGGGGTGATCAGGCCGGCGCAGAGACCG
>CAZUMF010000162.1:8642-11070 GCA_964621385.1 uncultured Desulfohalobiaceae bacterium | reverse complement strand
ATGACGGAAATTCAGCTCCACAAACCCATTGAGATCAACGGCGAAACCATTTCTGGAATCAATCTGGACCTGGAAGCCTTAACCGGTGACGACCTGATCCAAGCCGAAACTCAATATACGGCTGTCAATGGCGCACTCGTCGGCGTGCCCGAGTTGTCAAAGGCTTATCTAATCCACGTTGCGGCCAGGGCCGCGAAGATGAATCCGGAAGATCTACGGGGCCTTTGCGCCAAAGACTATGCAAAGCTCACGATGGAGGTTCAAAGTTTTTTATTGTCGTAGGCCCTGGGCGGAATTTGCGAAAGACTATATTGCGGATGTCTGGGCACACATATACTGGAGTTGATTACTGGCTTCAATTGAATCTTCGTGATCTTAAAGCTTGGATTGCTGAGATCAGCCGGGAAGCCAAATCAACCGGAAGAGGTAGCAAATGAGTAAAGGAAGAATGTACGAGGTTGCCTTCGAGATCGGGGCGAAGCTGGACAATACCTTTAAGGGGACCTTTGCGAGCGCCACTAAGCGGCTCGCAAAGGTCAACGATCATATCAAAGACCTTGGAAAAGGGCAGGGCCGCATTGATGCCTTCCGCAAACTCAAGACCCAAATCCGGGAGACCGAAACTCAGTTTAATGATACTCAGCGGGAAGTCCGGGAGCTCGCTCAGGAGATTGCCAAAACCGAAAAGCCGACCCAGGCCATGCAGCGAGACTTTGAAAAAGCCAGGAAAAAGGCCGGCGGCCTGAAGGATGCTCTTGGCAAGCAAAAAGGACAGCTGCAAAAGTTGCGCGATGAAATGAAGGAGGCCGGGCAAAGCACCAACAACCTGGCCAAGCAGCAGCGGGATCTGGCGGATCAGATCGAGCGGGCGCAGCGGCGAGCGAAAGGATGGTCTAAAATCATGGGCTCGGGGCTTGCTGCAAATGCCGGCGGGTTTGGCCGGGAGATGGCGACCCTGGGACGCAACGCTTCAATCGCCGGTGCAGCAGTGGCGGGCGGGATCTTCAAGATTGCGGATTCAACCGCCGGCCTTGGGGACCTCGCGGCCAAGACTGCGGATAAGATCGGGCTCGGGATCGGGCAGCTACAAGAGCTTAGATACGCGGCGGAGCGCTCCGGGATTTCGACCCAGGCCATGGACAGGAATCTGGAGCGATTCGTCAAAAGGATCGGAGAAGCCGCCCAGGGCACGGGTATGGCCAGGAAAGCATACGAAAATCTTGGATTGTCCGGAGAGAAGTTGGCAAAGCTCTCCCCGGACCAGGCCCTGGCCAAGGTCGCTGATCGTCTCCAGGGCGTAGAGAGCCAACAACAGCGTGTTGCGTATGCAGCAGCTTTTTTCGGTCGTGAGGGCGTGGGCATGGTCAACATGCTAAGAGGCGGCTCTAAAGGTTTGGGTCAGCTCGCTAAAGATGCCAGGGCCACAGGATACGTTCTGAGCGACCAGGCCGCACGGGATGCGGAGTCCTTCAAAGATGCTTTGCTTGATGCTCAATTGGGCCTGGCCGGTGTGAAGAACCTTGTTGGGGCTGAGTTGATGCCGGTGGTCACAAGGTCCATGAGGAACCTTTCAAAGTGGATCGTTGAGAACAGAGACAGGATCACTGAGCTGGCCCAGGCCTTCGGGCAAAAACTTGGTAAGGCCGTTCCGGTGATCTCTGAGCTGGCCCAAGGAGCGGGCAAGGCGGCGAAGAAAATCGGGGAGATCATTTCCACGTTGGCCGGCCTGGTCGGGGGATACGATAAACTGGCCATGCTGGTTGCTGCGGCCTTTTCTGCCAAGGCTATAGGTGCAGCCGGAAAAATGGCCGTCTCTCTCTTTAACGTAGGGTCCGGTCTGCTCCAGGTCACGGGTTCCCTGAACCTGATGGGCCAGGCAAGCAAATCTTTCGGAGCGATAAGCAAAGGCATCAAGGCCATAAGCCTGGCCCTGGTCTCCAGTCCGATTGGCTTGATCGTCGCCGGAATCGCAGGAGCGGCTTTCCTGGTCATCAAATATTGGAAACCGATTAAATCTTTCTTCGGCGGACTCTGGGAGGGGATTAAGTCCGGGATAGGGCCGGTGGTGCAGTCCTTCCAACCGCTATGGGATGCTTTATCGCCCGTAGGGAAGATCTTCAGCGCCATAGGCTCAGCCCTGGGGTCCGTGATTGGTTGGTTTAAGGACCTCCTGCAGCCGGTTGACTCCAGCGCGGAGTCCCTGCAGAAGGCTGCCAGTATCGGGAGGGAAGTCGGGGAGGCTATCGGATGGGCGATTGAAAACGGACTGAAGGTGGCCAAATTTGCTTTTATGAATTTTACCCCGGCGGGCTGGATCATCCAGGCATGGGGGGCCGTAACCAAGTTTCTGAACTCCATCGACCTGAGGGAGCGAGGCAAGGCCATCCTCAAAAGCCTCGGAGCGGGAATCAAGGCCATTGCTCAAAGT
>CAZUMF010000162.1:6952-8542 GCA_964621385.1 uncultured Desulfohalobiaceae bacterium | reverse complement strand
AGGCAAGGCCATCCTCAAAAGCCTCGGAGCGGGAATCAAGGCCATTGCTCAAAGTCCCTTACAAGCCATTCAATCAGCCTTTGCATCTGTCAGGGAATGGATCAGCAATTTTAGCCTTATGGAGAGTGGGAAAATGATCCTTCAGACCCTGGTCAAGGGGATCAAGTCCGTTGCCAAGGACGCTTATGAGGCGGTGAAGGACTCCTTGGGGTGGGTGGGCAAGCTCTTACCCGGCTCTGATGCCAAGGAAGGGCCTCTGTCCAGGCTCACACGATCAGGGAGGGCCTTGCTGGGGGCCTTCGGACAAGGGGTCAGGCAAGCAGCTCCTGCACTGGCCAAAACGACCAGGACAGCCCTGGCAGGCACGACGGCGGCCATGGCGATGGCTACCGCACAACCGGCCTTGTCGGCAGGAACGAATGTCCAGCAGCCGGCCACCTTTTTGCAGCAGGCACAGGCGGAGGTCCAGCCCATATTAAACGGTTTGCCCCGGATTCCGGACCAACAAGCCTATGCCAGGATCACCCCATACATGGATCAGACCCCCGAAATTGGAAACCTTGCCGCACAAGCAAAAATCGTTTCTCTGCTGGAATCGATACCCAATATTCCGGATCAACAAGCCTATGCCCGCATCACACCGTACATGGATCGGGTCCCGGCAATTCAAGATCAAAGCGCACAAGCGAGGATTATTCCGTTTCTGGATTCGATCCCTCAGATTCCGAGTCGATTTGAGCAGGATAGAATAGCGCCGATTTCACAGCACCAAGCATCGAGGGAGCCGCAACAGGTCACTCTTCATATGCACCAAACTTTCAATATACAAGGCTCGGGCGACAGCACAGAAGATAACGTCCGAGAGGCAGGCAGGGAGGCTGGTAAATCGGTCCGGCAAGCCATTGAAGACTACTTTGCCGAGGAAGCAAGGGTCCGTTTTTGACGAGGTTTGTTTTGAACGCATGCCATACCAGGCCCGTACTGATTTTCAGTGCGGGCCGTGTTATATGCAAACATGGGAATAGCCACAAAATACTTATCATCCGATGACCTGGCCAGAATCGCCGGGGAGCTCCTGAGTAAGCCCAGGACCCAGAGCGCAGAGGTATGGGCGCATTGCCCTTTTCATTCCGAAACATCGCCGGGCGGGGCCTTCAGCTACAATTTCCAGAAGGACCAGGCGAAGTGCAACAGCTGCGGCCAGGGCGGGGATCTGGTTTCCATCTTCACGGCGGTTCAGGGCCTTTCCGACAAGGACGGCTTTCTGGAATTCTGCCGGCGGTATTGTCCACAAGCTTTGAACCAAAAAAGCGGCCGAACATCGAGGCCGGCCAGGACTCCGGAGCTCAAGCGTAAGGATCCGGGAGCCGATCACCTGGAGGCCGTCCCGGTCAAGGATCCGGAAGCCTTGTGGCAGGAAAAGGCCGGGAAGCTGGTGGAATGGTCCCGGGCCTGCCTGCAGCGGGATCAAGGTTTGCTGGAATGGCTGCAGGCTCGGGGGATCAACCAGGCAACAGCGGAGCGGTTTCGTCTTGGCTGGAATGCAGGAGAGCGGGGCAGGGATCTGTTTCGTGAGCGGGCCGCCTGGGG
>CAZUMF010000162.1:0-6852 GCA_964621385.1 uncultured Desulfohalobiaceae bacterium | reverse complement strand
CTGGATCAGGACCAGGCCGGGGACAAGGCTCTGTTCTGGTGGCAGGAGCATTTTGCCCAAGTCAAGGACATTCGCCTGCAGGAGCACAAGGACCCCGGAGAGGCGGTCAAGGCCGGGATAGATTTGCGGGCCTGGATCCTGGAGCACCTGCCTCCGGCCTGGAGGATCGGTCTGCAGGCGGCCAAGGAGGTGGATACAAGCAACGACCAGGCCCAGGCCCAGGAGCAAGGCAAGGTGGAGCTCCTGGAGCCATCCGAGCCGATCAAACGCTTGCGCGAGATCTTGGAGCAGGAGCCCGTTGTTTTGGATAAACGAGAGCTGAGAAAATTTCGGTTTACGGGACAGGACCCTGCCTGGTTGAAGCAAAACATGCAGCTCGTTTTGGAGCTGCAACGGCTGCTTTTCCTGGATCCGGACGTGGGGGCTTTTTGCTGGAACCATTCGGATCAAGTGATCACTGCTGAGAATTTTTGGAAGGGGCTCCGGGTAGAGTAAACCGGCTGCCGGCAAAAGGGATATGCAGAGAATCTGCCCAAAAAGGGCGGATTTTTTCTTTTTCTCGGGAAGTACTGCAAAAATCCACGCGCTGAGAGCCCGCACAATCAATTTTCAGGCCTTTGCCTATGGTATCGGTCATGGAGATTCAGAGAATGGAAATTTGAGGCGGTTTTAACACCTTGAAATAAATGTAAATATAAAGAATTTTTTTGACAATCATTTTTATACCACAAAACCCTTGACAATGAATTAATATTTTAATATTCATTATTTCAAAAAGGAGGGTATAAAATGGCTGAGAAGAAACGAAAGAATATTTTGATTCAGGTTTCAGAGGAAGAGCACAAACAGATCAAGCACTTAGCCGTTGATACCGGCAAAACAATCAAAGACTTGATGCTGGAGTGCCTGCAGCGGTTGATTCGGGAATACAAAAAAAACCAATAATGGTGGGGGAGGAGATTATGGGAGACGAAAAGCAAATGAGCTTGAAGCCTTTGTCATATTTTGACCTTTCAAACGAAGAGCGGCAATTGATTTTGTTTTGGGAAAAACAGTTACCTCCCGTAATTGCCAGAAAAGAGGTCTCCTGGTTTTTGGGAGGTATTGTCTCCAGGGCATCGCTCAGGGACCATGACTGCAAAGGCACGGGTCCGATCGAGCCGCTACAAATCGGAAAGTGCGTGGCTTATCATACCAGGTATTTGTTGGCCTGGCTTCTTGAAACCCGTGGCTTCACAAGCTTGCGGAAAATATCTGGTCTGATTCCGGGGAGAACAAGGGCTGTAATTTCTTAACAAGCAAGAGAATGACCAACTGAAAAAAAACAAACGATTTTGCACAAACAGGCCTGGCCGGTGATGCGACCACCGGCCAGACCCTAACCACAAAAACCTTATAGGAGGTAGCCATGGCTGAAGGAACTTTAAATCAAGAAACGTTGATCAGCAAGGGGCAGGATGAAGATTTGATGATGGACTGGCAAGACTTTAGTGATTGTGTAGGCATCTGGGCGAGCTCTTTGCATAGCCAGGTGGAGATCCTGCAGGGCCACAAGGATTATGGCAGGCTATTTCCTGTTTTGTGGCCAATGTATCAAAGTTTTTCAAAACAGCTGGACGAGTTAAACAAAGCCATTGAACGGGATGTGGGGGACATTGAAATTTTTTGTGAAGACTATCGGAGAGATCGGATAACACAAGCAAAAATTAAGAGAAAAGAAAGCAAGCATTTAAAGCGCGGCCACATCCTTGATGAAATGCAATCCGATTCAATCTTGTTTGACTTGGAGGGTTTTTTTGAAAGCCTTCTGGATCCTTTTATACTCATGTCGAGCATGTTTCGGGATGCACAAGAAATGGACGTTGATATCATGTATTCGATTTTAGACGATTCGCTCTGTTTTCTTTGGCAGCGTCTGGCCCTTTTGGCTGAAGTTGTGAAGCGGGATGTTGGCACAATCAGTCTCAGGACCAGCGAGGCAAACCAGACCGTTCAAGAAGCCTTTCTGGACGGGAAAAGTTACCGGAAGCCTCCACAGGAGGAAAAGCAATCCGCTTCTGCAGCCCCAGATCCGAAGCAGGCAGAGAAAAAGGCCCGGCAAGAGCTTGAAGAAACCAAAGGGCAAACAATCGTGAGTTTTGTCAAAATGCTGGTCGACACGAATGCTGATGATAAAATGATCGGGGAGGTCTGCCGGAATTTGGCAATGGAAGGATCAACCAGCTGCGCGGCTTGAAAGTCGAACGGATATAATCCCACCATTTTTTTCTTAAAAAAAAAAAGAGAGTTATGGCTCGAAGCATAGAAGAACAAACCGGGTGGAAACGGCCGCTGCCGGTATCGGTTGTCATGAATGCGGATCTGCTCGAAAAAGTGACGGAGTTTGATTACGACTTGAACGATCCCGGCTTTGTGCAATACTTTACCGCTCGCTACGGCCAGACCCTGAGGTGCAAGCTGGGGTGGGATGCGGTGGTCACCTGGCTGGCCAATTACAGTGTGCCGGCACCGACCAAGTCCTGGGAGCTGACGCGCGCGGCGCTTCAGGACTGTTGGGAGATCTGGGTCAATCACGGCCACCGTTCACATGACGAAGTATAACCATGAAGAATTGGCGCTATGAGGGCCGAGGCCCGAAGTTTGTCATGGAAAGCAAGATCATCCTTTATCGACAGAAAGACCTGCAGATTTTTCAGGATTCACGCTGTGTCAGGACTCAGGACCAGCGTTGAAAAAAACGGAGTGCTAATTCATGAAAGAAAAAAGGCCGCTCGGTGATCCGGGCGGCCTTTTTTGTGGTAAAAAAATTCACAGTGGGATAAAGTTGGGATAAATTTTGTCTTGGCTTCAGGATTTGTTTTTATGTATTTAATTTTAATGAATTTTAATGGCGGAGAGGGAGGGATTCGAACCCCCGGAGGACGTTAGCCCTCAGTAGTTTTCAAGACTACCGCCTTTAGCCACTCGGCCACCTCTCCATGCTGCATTGAAAAAAGGGTTGGAGGTATTTTGAGAATCCGCTGCTGTGGGCTCGTCCAGTCGCAGGACTTTCGCTTTTTTCAATTCAGCATAGAGCAAGAATGAAAAAAACGAAAAACACTTTTGAGGCCATTGCCGGTTTGAGATCAGTTCTCTGGCAACACACGAGCAATTGAGTGTATCTGCATCACAATTTTTTTTCAAGAATGAATGTGCAGTCCAGGTTGCCCGGCCTGAATGGTCATGATGATCCGGATTCGGGTTTGTTGACCCGGATTTTCTGGGTCACTTTCTGATGGTAGATCTGGTCGAACTCCAGGTTGACGGGAGATTTTCGCTGTTCGTTCAGTTTTGTGACCAGGAGGTTCAGTTTTTGGATTTTCTGTTCGGCGATCTGCTGGAGAATCTGAAAAGGATGAGACATAGATGCAAAGTCCATCTGTACCAATTTTGAGAGATAACAGCTGAATATGAATGACTTGACTTCAAAATTGGACATTCATATCAGGTTTCAGGAAAAAGTTAAAATATTAGAGTCTTGCCTTCTCGTATGAAACTTGATTTTTCTTTTTCCGTCACCCCGGCGCAGGCCGGGGTCCAGCTTTTTCAGCCTGGATTCCGGCTTCCGTCTTCGCTCAGAAGCTTCGCCGTGACAAGTCGCCGGAATGACGGAGGAGGTGACTCGTTTTTTTTGATCAAACTGGACGTCTGCGGCCAGAGGCAGGACTGAAACCCGAAACCTGAAACCTCAAGCTCCTGAGTATTTACCTTGAAATGTCCAAGAAATCATGCTGCTTGTAGCTCGCTGGAAAGAGCTCTGAAATTCATTCCATATGCCGGGACAGGTACTTTTCCAGCCTGTCCAGACCCAGGGTTATATTGTCCATGGAATTGGCGTAGGAAAAGCGGAGATAGCCTTCACCGTTGTGACCGAAATCAATGCCGGGGGTGACCCCGAGATGGGCTTTTTCCAGGATGTCAAAGGCCAGCTTCAGGGAATCGGCATTGAATCCCTTGCAATTGGCCAGAATGTAGAAAGCGCCCCTGGGCTCGCTTTTGATGCCGAAGCCAAGCTGCTTGAGCCGTTCGATCATGTACAGCCGGCGCTGATCATAGATGGAGACCATGGCGGCGACGTCGGGTTCAGCCTCTTTGAGGGCGGCGATTCCGGCCCACTGGTTCATGGCCGGAGCGCAAATGAAGAGGTTCTGCGCCATTTTCTGGATATCCCGGATAAAATGCTTTGGGGTGATCAGGTAGCCGAGCCGCCAGCCGGTCATGGCGTAGCGTTTGGAAAACCCGTTGAACACAAAGGCCTTGTCTGTAAATTCCAGGATGGAATGCGCTTTTTCACCGTATTCCAGGCCGTGGTAGATTTCGTCGGAGAGGATGTAGGTTTCCAGTTCGGCCAGCTGACGCATCCTGTCTGCAGAGAGCAGGGTGCCGGTGGGGTTGGCCGGTGAATTGATCATCACCGCTCTGGTTTCAGGACTCAGGACGTTTCGGATATCCTGAACCCGGTACTGAAAGCCGTCTTCTTCCTGCACCGGAACGGGGACAGGCTTGCCCCGGGCAAAGGTGATGAAGTTGGCATAACAGGCATAGGCCGGGTCGGAGACAATCACGGAATGTCCGGGTTCCAGGAGGGCGGCCAGACAGAGGAGGATGGCCGGGGAGGTCCCGGAGGTGACGACGATCTGATCTGGGTGCAGCTCAACGTTGTAGCGCTGCCGGTAATCGTCGCAGATGGCCTCCCGGAGTTCCAGCAGACCGAGGCTGTGGGTGTAATGGGTCCGGCCGTCCTGCAGGGCACGGAGGGCGGCTTCCTTGATGCAGGCCGGGGTGTCGAAATCAGGCTCGCCGATTTCCAGATGAACAATGTCGTGTCCCTGGCATTCCAGGCGCTGCGCGGATTCCAGGACATCCATGGCCAGAAAGGGTTTGATGCATTGCGCGAGTTGAGATGCTTGCATGGACGCGTCCTCTCTGAAGCATTTTTTTGCGGGTATCTATCAAAAATAATTGCAAATACAAGAAGTTGCCACTACGCTGATGCTGAATTCATTCGCTGCCGGTTTGATCAATGAAGAAACTTTGTTTTACCGGCATACTGTCGCCGTAACCCGTCATTGCGAGGCGTCTTCGCCGAAGCAATCCCTGACAAGAGGCTTTTCTGAAAGATTGCTTCGCTTCGCTCGCAATGACGAGCGTTGATCAATGCTTGGAACTGTGACTCCATTCGTCTGAAGTTTCATGATAGATGACCGGTTCGTGGTTCAGTTGAAGTTTCATACGAGTGAATCCATTCGATCAGGATCAAGCCGGAAACGCTAGTCTACATCCCAGTCCGGCCCCTCCGGGGTGTCCATGAGGCTCACCCCCATGGCGCTGAGCTGATCCCGGATGGCGTCGGCCTGTTCAAAGTCTTTGGCCCGCCTGGCCTTTTGCCGTTCGGCGATGAGCTGTTCCACTGTTTCGATAGAGATCTGGTTTCGCTGTGCTTTGGATCGACGCAGTTCCGTAAGCATCGTACGGGGGTCGCTGAGAGGCAGGCCGAAGATTTGAGCCAGTTGATCCAGTTCTTGCACAAAAGCGCTCAACACGCGTCTGCCTTCTTCGCTTTTCCGCAGCTGTTTCTGATCAAGCAGGCGATTGATCAGCCGATTCTGGCTGAACAGGTGCCCCAGGGCCCCGGCGGTATTCAGATCATCCTCCAGGGATTTTCGCCAAAGATCGGCCGCGGATTGAAACTCCGCTGCCATGTCCGGCGGGAGATTCTGACTGCTCCATTTTTGGTTCTGGAGTGCCAGTTCGGTCTGCAGCCGGGTCTGCAGCAGACGCTTGAGGCTACGTTCGGTTTCCTGGAGGTTTTCCCAGCTGAAGTCCAGCGGGCTTCTGTAGTGTTTGCCCAGGAGAAAAAATCTGAGCACTTCAGGCCGGTAGTCCTGGAGTATGTCCCTGATGGTGATAAAATTCCCCAGGGATTTGGACATCTTTTCGCTTTTGACCCGGACAAAGCCGTTATGCATCCAATACTTGACAAAGGGCTTCCCGGTGGCGGCTTCACTCTGGGCCCGCTCGTTTTCATGATGCGGAAAGGCCAGATCCTGCCCGCCGCCATGGATATCCATGGGCAAGCCCAGGTACAGTTCGCTCATGGCGGAGCATTCGATGTGCCAGCCCGGCCGGCCTTTTCCCCAGGGGCTCGGCCAGGACGGTTCATCAGCCCGGGATTGTTTCCAGAGGGCGAAATCCAGCGGATCTTCCTTGGCTTCACCCGGCTCGATTCTGGCTCCGCTTTTGAGTTCTTCGATGTTGCGCCCCGAGAGTCTCCCGTAATCAGGAAAGGAACGGACTCTGAAGTAGACGTCGCCGTCCGGTGTGGCATAGGCGTGCCCGGAATCCAGGAGCTTTTGAATCAGGTCCTGCATCGGCTGGATATGTTCGGTCGCCTTGGGTTCGATATCGGCCGGGAGCACATTGAGTCGTTCCATGTCTTCATAATAGGCGGCAATGAATTTTTCAGACACAGCCTGGGAATCCAGGCCGGATTCCCGGGCCCGCGTGATGATCTTGTCGTCAATATCCGTAAAATTCCGGATAAAGGTCACTGTATATCCTGAAAAGCGGAGAAACCGGACCAGGACATCAAAGACGACGGCGGCCCGGGCGTGGCCGATATGACAATAGTCATAGGCCGTGATGCCGCAGACATACATGGTGACCTTTCCGGGCTGGCCGGGGACGAAGGTTTCTTTGTGACCACTCAGGGTGTTGTGAAATTTCATGGAGGCCTTCATGCCTTAGTGCCTTATTGGTTCATCGCTGTCATAGAAAACAAGAATATGTGTTGCTCCGATGCAGTTAAAGTCC
>CAZUMF010000161.1:0-11097 GCA_964621385.1 uncultured Desulfohalobiaceae bacterium | reverse complement strand
TTTGCTCATAAACTGAACCCGTTTCGACTTTTACCCGGAACTATTGAGAAATTACAAAAATCAAAACTGTGAGGCTCTACCATATGATATTTCAGAGATTTACCCGACTGCCTGACTCACTTTGTGTCTTGTTTCAATCAATGCCCGGCGGCCTCAGATGGCAGCACCAGTTGGTTTTCAAATGGCTCATCTTCATGCATATGACCCTATATGGGCAGTGGACTTTGGCTCGAATGGCCAGAGAAGCCTCCAAGCATATAGCCGAATGGAAATTCCAACGGTTCATCAGGGCAAAGTACTGGAACGTCCGGGTCATCCTTTGGTGGTCGGCAGAACAAGTCCTGTCCACTTTGCCCCCACCCCGGGACTGTGTTTTGTATCTGATTGCCGATGGTAGTACCAAGGACAAACGAGGTGAACATGGTCCAGTCAATCAGAAGGGAAAAACCAGCAAGCATAAGGGATATTTCTTCGGTTTCAAGTTTGTGGTTCTCATGGCCGCGTGGGATGGTTACCGGATACCCGTGGATTTCGCCCTCATCCTGCCCAAAGATCATAAAGACTATAAAAAGGAGAACAAACTGTTCCGAGATATGCTGGATAGGTTTACCCAGAGAGTCCCGGCGTGGGCCAAGACAGTCATCGTCATCGGTGATTCCGCCTATGCCTCAAAAGAAAATTTGAAACATATCAATAAGCTTCGTAAGGAAAATAGGATCCAGCCCGCCTAAGTGGAGAGGAAATGAGTGCGATATCGATAAATGGTGGAGATATTATTATGTTCATTTTCAATAAATTGGAGGCTGACGATTGAATCAAAACAACAAAAAAAGTGATCCAGCAGTTCTTCCCCATTTTTTGCATATGGCTATTCAAAAAGTGCCGGGAGCTGAGAATCAATTCTATGAGGTGCTGGTAAGGCTTTTGATTAAGTATACTTATAGCTGGTGTTCGAGGAAGGCCGGAAACAAGGTGGATCAAGAGGAAGTAATTCAAAACTGTGGCCTGACCATTATGAATAAATTACGGAATCAACCTGAGGAGTTAATGGAGGTGAGAGATTGGTCTCGATGGTTATACATAATGGTCCGAAATAAAGTGTTTGATGAACTCAGGCGGTATAGAGAATATCATGATATTGTATTCTCTGTCGAAAACCAGATTGATAAGAACAATCCCGATTCAGCACGAATTATCGATGTCTTGCAGGGTATTGAGGGATCAACATTTGATTGTGTAAATCGGAAGATATGTTGCCGGAGAATTTCGGAAATGCTCAAAACCTATTCCAACAAGCAGAAATCGGCTTATCAGTTGTATCTTCAAGGATATACTCAGAATGAAATCAGCCAACGAGTTGAGGCAAAGAAGAACACGATTGGCACTTGGATATTTCGCATCAAACAAGACCTTCTTTTTTATAGGGATGAGCTCATAAGGGAGTGAACATTTATGAAAGAACATAAAACAATCACGAATCTGCCAAAATGGTTTCTGAATCAACTTGAAAAAACACCAGAGCCTAATGAAAAAATGATTTCAGAATATGATTTCATGAAAGAGGGTATTTCCGAAGCCTTTGACGAGGCTTCGGCAAAAATGAGAGCTGCTCAAGGTGTATTTTATGAAAAAGCAGTCGATGTTATTCTTACAAAGGCAGGAAAAGTAAAAAGCAATTCTGAAATAGTAGTTGAAGAAGTTCGTTCGTCTCAAATTCATGGAGATGAATCAACATTGAATGAAAAGAAAATGGAGAACAACAAGAAATATCCTGTGATGAAAATGGAAAAAATCTCTGACGATGCCAGGATTGAGCTGACAACTCATCAAGTTGATTTGAATTTCGATGTTTTTATCAATGTCGTTCAGCACAAAGATGGTCTTTCTCTAAGACCCTTCTGTGTGTCGATGTATGATGGTCAAGAAAATAGCCTTCAGGCGACAAAACACATTGAAACATCAAATGATTTAACCAAATTTTCCTTGCCCATGTCCGGTCTCTATATTTTTTTCTTGAATTGGGAAACTGGAAAAGGAGAGTTTCGCCTCAAGTTTGAATAAGCGCACAATGATGCACGGAGCAGTCAGCTCATTTTTTTCAAGCCTTATTGGATAGTTATAATCTGTTCCCCTTGAACGGTATATTCTTTAAAACAGAGGGAGCCGTTTGAAAGATGCTACCTCGGAAGGTTCTTTCAAAAATCATATTTCGGTTCATTTCCCGCCTGCCAAACCCCTTCAGCATTCAAAGTTATTTGGTTTAGACAAATTCCCAGACAGTTTTTAGAAAGTTTGAAATTTAATTTCCTTTGAAAAGTCATTCGTTTGTAGATGAGGGGTCAATTCCCTTTCGCCTACATGAACCTTTTTAAAGGAGTTGACTTTATGGAAGCATTGCAGCCTCGCTTCGGATTTCTGGTCCACTACGTGGAAAAACTGGAACTGGCTCTTCAATTTCAAACCGGATCTCCAGATGGAGGAAGCGCAGCGGCGCCGGGCCTTGTGGCCGGCCTGCAGCCTGATGTCCCTGTGCTACCTGGCAAGTCCCAAGCCTTACAATATCCTGGATTCCTTCCAGTTTAACGGCCTGGCCGGGGAGACCGTGATCATCAGAAACATGGGCTGGCAGTTCTTTGTCAAGGCCAACCGCAAGCGGATCAAGGAGCGGATCGTAAGGGCTGTCATGGACATGCAGGCGTCCTGCGACGTGATCGGCTTGGGCGCCTTGACCAAGGCCGAATGGCTGACCCAGGGTGGGCAATGGGTGGTGGACCGTCTGGGGGATAAGCTTCGGGTGCCGGTGGTCCATGGCGACACCCTGACCGCGGCAGTGGTGGTCAAGCAGGTGGAGCGCCTCACCAGGGAAAGGGGACTTGACAAGAAGATCTTCATCACCGGCTCCACCTCCAAGATCGGCCGGGCCGCGGTCCTGGCCCTGGCGCGCAAAGGCTATGAAATTCGGATGTTCACCACCAGCCAGGAGCGTTTTGAAAGGATCAGGGCCGAGGCCGGAGCCTTTGGAGAGCGGATCAAGTACTGCACCTTCTTTATGGAGGGGGCGGACTGTTCCCTCTGGATCACGGGCAAGGCCATCCCGGGCGGTGATGTTTTCCTGAAGCATATTCCGGAGAATGGGGTGGTGCTCAACTTCTCGGTGCCCAATCCCGTGAGTCCGGCCCAGATGAAGGGGAGACCGGATCTTGATTTTGTGGAAGCCGGGTTGCTGGCCTACGACGGGGATACAACGGATCTCAAATTTACCATGCGCCTGCCCCGGGGCATCACCTACGCCTGCCACGCCGGGACCATGGTCCACGCAGCCAAAGGCTGGAGCCATCACGAGGTCAGTCAGGTGAATGTGGAGGAAATGGAGGAGACCTGGCAGGGGGCCATGGAGCTGGGGTTTGATCTGCCGGAAGTCAATGAGAAAAGAAAATGAGCAGATAAAAGACATTTGGGTCCACGAAGGACGCGAAGGGAACACGAATGAAGAACATGTTTTTGCAGCTGCCAGGCAAGGAAGATTCTGGCAGCTGAATGTGTCATCGCCTTGTGTGGCGACACACAGCAATCCAGAAGAAGAAGGGAGGTGATATGAGCATCGAGAAAGACGTGCGGATGTCTGGTGCAGACACTGAAAGGCTGAAATCCAAAGAGTATGTTGAGCTGGATGGGGAGCTACAGGTCCGGATGGACATGGCCCGGGAGCTCAAGGAGTTGGGGTTGGAGAGCGAGGCCATCGAGCGGATTCTGTCCATCAGGATCAGAGAAGATGCCAAGAATGACATGACAGAAGAGGGTTGGCCCACGGATCACACGGATTGACACTGATAGTATTCTTTTTGCCTGCCAACTATAAGAGGCTGGCAGGCAAAACCAATTCGTGACCACGCCTGCCCCGTTCGCCGGAGCCCATTTATGGGAGTGAACCGGGGTGAGCATTCGTGGACAACCGTCTGCTTTCTTTCATTTTCAAAGTACGGAGGACTATCCAATGATGCAAAATCCTCGTTTTTTTCCGGCTGTGCAGGTTATGAAGGAACAGGATCGGGTCAAGGGGAGGATCGGCTTCAAGGTGGAGTCTTTTCTCGACGGGCGACTGCTGGACGAGGGGGGCAGGGAGAACAGCCAATTGAGGCACCCCTTGAACCCGAAAGAGCTCCAGAACAAAAGGGAATTCCTGCTTCAGGCCCTGGGCGCCTGGAATGATGGTTCGGTTTTTGAGCTCACCTACCAGACCAGACCCAATATCCTCTATCAAACCAGAGGAAAACTGGACATCACCCTGAGTCTGAACAGCTGGGCTGAGAGCGAAGCACAGGTCAAGGAGAAGCTGATCGTCTCCTCTTTGTCCCTGACCCCGCTGCTTCGAAGCCATCTGCCGGAGGTCAGCTTTACTCCCCTCACCACGCTCGGGGAACTGGAGGACAGGGCCTTTGGAATTCCAGATCCGCGAACGGTGTGCATTCATCGCCGAAAGACGACTCTGGATTTCTCCTTACAGACAGGAATGCGGGCTGTGCAGGGTTTCGGCAATCAGGTCCAGGAAGTGAGCACGCAGAGCGTGAACGGGCACAGCAAGATCGAGTATACCTATCCCTTCCTGCCCAGCCAGGATGACTGGGCGATTCTCTTGAAGAGCCTCATGCACCAGCTGGACCCGGTTCGCCTGCTCATCAGGCTCAAACCCTTGAGCCCGGCCAAGCAGCAGGCTCAAACATTGGAGCAGCTCATCCAGACCTGCGATCAGGTCATGGAGGCCCACCAGGACTGGATGCCGGCCTACCGTAAGGCCAAGCAGCTGCGCACCGCGGCCTTGAAGCAGCAGGCCGAGATGGCCGGCACCTGTTTTCAGCTGGGGATCTTTGTCCTGACCCATAATGCCCCGGACCTGGGACTGGCCAGGGTCGTGGGACGCTCCATGAGCACGTCCACTCGATTCGAGGAAGAGGAGGATCGCTTTCAGGGGGACTTTGACGGCAGGGATCTGGGAAGGGCTTCAGCGCAGGAGACGGATTATGTGTATGAAGTAGACAGTTTTTCCGTGCGGGAGGCGGCCGCGGCCTTTCGTCTGCCCAGCCCGCCTTTGGAGGACATCCCCGGCCTGCCCGTGCAGCGGGCCCGGACCTGCCTGGCCTTTCTGCCGGAACCGAGCCGGGAGCAGAGCAGGCTCAGGTTGTTTGTCAACGTCCATCAGGGCAGCCGGCAGCCTGTTTATCAGAGCGTGGATGACCGCATGAAGCACACCTTTGTCCTGGGTCAGACCGGGACCGGCAAGTCCACCTTGCTGGAATCCATGATCCTCCAGGACATCCGGGCCGGACACGGCCTGGCGGTCATCGATCCCCACGGGGATCTGGTGGAGCCCATCCTGGGCAAGATTCCCAAAGAGCGCAGCCGGGATGTGATCTACTTCAACATGCTTGACCGGGAATATCCGCCTGGCTTCAACCTCCTGGAGTGGAAGACCCTTGAGGAACGGGACATGATTGTTGATGACCTCTATCTGACCATGGACCGGCTCTATGACATGCGCCAGACCGGGGGGCCGATGTTCGAGTCCCATTTTCGGAATATGCTCAAGCTGCTGATGGGAGACCGGCATCACGAGCTCTTTGTCCCGACTCTCCTGGAATTTTCCCTGTGTTATCGTGATAAAAGATTTCGGTCCAAACTCAAAAAACGAATAAGTGATAAACAGGTTATCGACTTTATCTCCGAAGCGGAAAATACAGAAGGTGAAGCTCATTTGGGAAACGTCTCTACCTATATTACTTGCAAATTCAACCGCTTTATCCAGGATACGACCCTGAAGCGGATAATCGGCCAGGAGAAGACGAGCCTTGATTTCGAGAAGGTCATGAACTCGGGCAAAATCCTGCTGGTCAATATGGGCAAGGGACGCTTCGGTCCAGTGGTCAGCGGCCTTTTAGCCAATCAGCTGGTGACCAAGTTCAAGCTGGCGGCCATGAAACGGGGGGATCTGCCGGTGGCCGAGCGCAGGTTTTTTTTCTCTATGTGGACGAGGCCCACAACCTGCCGGTGGAGAATTTCATGGAGCTTCTCTCCGAGGCCAGGAAGTACCGCATGGGCCTGGTCATGGCCACCCAATACGCAGCCCAGCTAACCGGCAGGGATCATGGGCAGGACCTGCTTTCGGCGGTGCTGGGCAATGTGGGCACCCTGCTTTTCTTCCGGGTGGGCCAGCAGGACGCCCCTGTCCTGGCCCCCATGCTCCAGCCCCGATTCAATGGTCTGGACCTGGTCAACCTGCCGGACTGGCAAGAAGGCTACACCAAGCTCCAACTGGGACGCTCCAACATCCAGCCCTTTAGCTTTGTCACGGAAAAGGATGAAACGCCTAACAGTCAACCCCGGGCCAGGCAGAATCGAAATTTTTCAAGGAAACGCTACGGCAGGCCCGCAGACGAGGTCGACGAGGAGATTGCCGCAAGGCGGGCGCGGGTCATGGACTTTTTGGATTGATACTGATAGGTTACATTTTGGTCTGATCTGTTATTCAAATACAAACTATTTTTTTAAATCATAATTCCTGAGAATTAGAAGGATTATGTGTTATGGAAACAAATAGGGTAAATATTCCTTGGGTATTCTATTTTTTGATTTCCGTTTTGATAATCCTGGTTCATGGTTGTTCTCCAAAATACTTCGGGCTTTCTGAAGAACAATGGAATGCTACGACTCCTCAAGAACGGCAACAGATCATAGAGGCCTATAATGAGCGAAAGAAATTATACGCCCAGCGTAGTTTGGAACGGGAAAAAAGACTGAGGGCCGAAGCAGAGCAAAGGCGTTTGCTTACAGAGAATACTGTCCGAAAAAGAAGGGCAAAGGTAGAGCAAATTTATGCTGGGGTTTCGGGGCAATTGGGAGATCTGATTCGAGTTACCTTGAAAAATGGAAAAATGGAATTTGGTTTCAAATACCGATCATATCGGGCGGTTTCCTTTAAAATAGCTGATGGCGAATTTCGGAAAATTGTTGTGCAGCATGACTGGAAAAAAAGAGAATTGGGAGTTTTTTATCTGGGGGGGACCCTACTCCTGGATGTCGTATCCCCCAATGATACTTCTGGGGCAGCTGCTGTCCCTTTTTCACCCTCCTGGGAAAGAGGAAGCACGGTTTCTGTATCGAGTCAAGGACCTCTGGAGTTACGAAACGTTTCAGTCACCGTAAGCATCATCTATCACCGAAAAGATTTCTGGAATAAACATTAATCCAAAGGCTTATTCAAAAAAGCTCCATGATGCCAGAAATTATCTTACCCGCCGACGTGGGGGTGCACAGGCAGGCCGGTCGGGGCCGCAGACGAAACGCCGGTCATTATAAGACTTTTAAGTTGGAGGGCTCTTATTGTCCAGGAAACATTATTCTGGATTTTCGAGGAGTCCCCTGGTTTAATTCCATGCCGGTGATACTGTGCGGCTGATTGTTGCCGGAGATAACCTGATCCAGGCCACAACAAACTTGTTTATAAACGCTTACCATATGCGAATTCCTATTTCATGAAAAAATTGTTTCGCTGACACCAAGGGTTTTGGCGAGCTTGAGCCTGGTCGCTTTACGATAGACATAACTATATGAAAGGAAAATGTTTTTTTGAAAAATGTTTTCTTGGCCTGAACCACTCCATATGTTTATCCGTTACTCACTGATCATCTCTACAGTATGCATCAAAAACGATCCCATCATTGTCAAGTCGCTAAAGAGGATCTGACAAGGGCCTTTTAATCTGTCCTCCGAGCACTGTCTCCTGTCTCCTGCCCTATGCCCCAGTCTTCCGACCTCCGATCTCCGACTTCCGGCGTCTGTCTTCCGAACTCCGACATCTGTCCACCACAAATCAACCGCAGGCGCCTTTTGACTCGGGTTCTTTTCCTATGCTACAGTTTTTTCTGGATGATAGTCTCTATCCGATAACAACACTCCTCGTGCCGGAGGTGGGAGCATGCGTTTTTTCAATACAGCCGGTCCAGTGAATTGTGAGAAGCATTATTGCCTTGAACCGCTGAAGCGATTCGATCTCGCGGAGATTGAATCGCTCATCGCCCAAGAGAAGTACTGTGTCCTGCATGCCCCCAGGCAGACCGGGAAGACCACCTGCATGCTGGCCCTGGTGGAGCATTTGAATGAGCAGGGGGAATATACGGCTTTGTACTGTAATGTGGAAAACGCCCAGGCAGCCCGGGAGGACGTTCAGGCTGGAGTGGCCACGATTTTGGAGGATCTGGCTGCCCAGGCTGAATATCAACTCCAGGAGACCTTTCCCCGGTCAAAAAAACATGACATTTTGACCCAGGCCGGGCCGTTTTCCGCTCTGAACCGTTTGTTGGCCGTGTGAACCCAACAATTGCAGACTCCTCTGGTTTTGGTGCTGGACGAGATTGACTCCCTGGTCGGGGATACCTTGATCGCTGTGTTGAGACAACTCCGTTCCGGATACAATCAACGCCCGAAGCAGTTCCCCCAATCCGTCATCCTCTGTGGTGTGCGGGACATCAGAGACTACCGGATTCACTCCAGCCGGCAGAAAGAGATCATCACAGGAGTTGTTTCAGGGGACGAAGATTGTGGTCTGGGGGATGTGAAATTTTAAGAGCTGGACCCCGGTCCCGGATCGGGGTCCGGGATGACGTTCCTGAGCCGGGGTGACCCCGGGATCTCAGTCCGGGGCAGGCGGAGAAAGAAAAATCAAGTTTCATACGAGCCCTCCGGCTTCTTGAGCTGCGGCTCCTGCCACCGGGTGTTCGGGCTGTGTCCCGGGACCACTTCAAGCGTGGTCACCTGCTCTTGACAGCCGACCTTGACGGTCACCGGTTCTCCGGATCGGGGGACCTTGCCTGAAAATGAACTCATGAAGGCAGCCGCCTCGCGGATAGGCTCGTGACTCCAGTGTTCAGCCGACTGCCGGCCAAGGGCCAACGGGCCGGGATGGTCCGCGAGTTTGAAGAGCAGATCGTCTTCCTGCAGCAATTCCAAGAGCCGGCCATTGTCCGCCTGGTTCCTGCCAATCACCAGCCACTTGCCTCCAGACCAGAACTGCCGGCCCACTTTGGCCAGCTCGAAGTCCCGGACCTGCGGGGGATGGAGATGGGAAAATAGCGGGGAGAAACGCCTGGCGGATTCCGGATCGGCCAGCAGACAGCCCCCGGCCGGGGTGGGGATTTCTTTGATCTGAAAGGAGCGGGCCAGGCGCAGCTGTTCTTTGCGCCCCCGGCCCGAAATCGACGGCAGCTGCTTGAAATCGATCAGGTCTGAATCCTGGAGGGCGGCCGGTGCCGGGAGATTGCCGGCACTTAAGGGTCGCAGCAGGCACTCTTTGACCCCGGCTTCGCGTTGAATGATGTGCAGGGCATCCCGGCGCTGGGACATGGGCCGCTGTCCCAGGACTTCTCCACTGATGAGACACTGGGCCTGAAAATGGGGCAGCATGGCTGCCGCTGTCTTGAGCATCAGGATTTTGCAGTCGATGCAGGGATTCAAATACCGGCCGAACCCCCAGGCCGGACCCTGGGTCAGCAGGCCGACAAACTCGCGGCTGATATCAATGGGCAGCAGATCGAGCCCGTGGATTGTTTCCCAATGGGGAATCTGCGCTTCATCTCCGAAAAAAGGGCTGCAAAAATGCAGGCCCAGGACCCGGACTCCCTGCTGTTGCAGCAGCTTGCAGGCCAGGATACTGTCCAGGCCTCCGGAAAACAGGGCCAGGCAATCGTAGCTGTTGCCGTGTCCGGGCTTCGGGTCGGTGGCCATTGCTTGTCTCGATGGTTTCAGGTTGGGTTTCAGATCCGCTTATGCCAAGCCTAATGCAGTCCAGGAAAATGAGCAAGTCTGAAGACGTTGCTCTTCAGGACGTGATCTGATAGAAAAACAGGGTGTTCTTGGAGAGGATCGTAAGGATCAAGACCTATCAAACCATGATGGAGTGCCCGCATGGCCAGAAAACAATCCCAATCAACGGATGAATTGCGCAAAGAGGCGCTGCAGACCGCCTTGACCACCATAGAGCGGAAATACGGCAAAGGCTCGGTGATGTATCTCTCGGACGACGCCTTTCCCACCGTGCCTTCCATTCCCACCGGCTCCATCGGCCTTGACCTGGCCCTGGGGGTGGGAGGCATTCCCCGTGGACGCGTGATTGAAATCTATGGTCCCGAGTCTTCGGGCAAGACCACCCTGGCCCTGCAGATTCTGGCTGAATCCCAGAAACAGGGGGGCAACGTGGCCTTTGTGGATGCCGAACACGCCATGGATATGAGCTATGCCAAGCGAATCGGGGTGGCTACTGATGAGTTGCTCATCTCTCAGCCGGATTACGGGGAGCAGGCTCTGGAAATCTGCGATCTGCTGGTCCGTTCCGGGGCCGTGGACGTGATTGTGGTGGATTCCGTGGCCGCGCTCATTCCCCAGGCGGAATTGGAAGGGACCATGGGGGAGACGCAGGTCGGCGGTCAGGCCAGACTCATGTCCCACGCCATGCGTAAGCTGACGGGGTCAATCCATCGGTCCAAGACCTCGGTGATTTTTATCAATCAGATCCGCATGAAGATCGGCATGACCGGATACGGCAGCCCGGAAACCACCACCGGCGGCAATGCCCTGAAATTTTACGCCTCAGTCCGTCTGGATATCCGAAAGATCCAGACCTTGAAGGACAAGGAAGAGGTCTATGGCAACAGGGTGCGGGTTAAAGTGGTCAAAAACAAGGTGGCGCCGCCTTTTCGGGAGGCCCAGTTCGATATCCTCTATGGTGTCGGGGTGTCCCGGGAGGGTGAGCTGCTGGATCTCGGGGTCCAGCTAAATGTTGTGGAGAAAAGCGGGTCCTGGTTTGCCTTTGGCTCGGAACGGCTGGGGCAGGGCAAGGAAAACGTCCGGGCCTTTCTGCAGGAGAATACCGAGGTCAGACAGGCGATTGAGGACGCCCTGCTCCAGCATCTGGGCATGAAAGAGGCTGCGGCGCCTGAGGAGACGGAAGAGACGGAAGAGGAATGAGATGGGAGATGGGGAATTTGAAATTGGAAATTCTTTTGGTTTCTGGCCTCCGGCTCGTAGAGCCTACGCCTCGGAGAGTTTCAG
>CAZUMF010000160.1:0-11109 GCA_964621385.1 uncultured Desulfohalobiaceae bacterium | reverse complement strand
TGACCTGGTCGGTCCGCTGGTGCCTTCTGTCTTTCAGGGGATCCGCGAGGTGCACGCCGTGGATCAGGCCGGGGTTCATCCCCTGCTTCTGGCTGTGGGCAGTGAACGGTATGTGCCTTTTGCCGGAGAGCGGGTGCCCCAGGAACTCCTGACCAACGCCCATGCGCTGTTGGGCAGCACCCAGACCGCGCTTTCCAAATATGTTTTCATCGCGGCCCGGGAAGACGATTCCCGGTTGAGTGCGCATCATGTCCCTGATTTTTTTCAGCATGTCCTGGTTCGGGTGGACTGGAGCCGTGACCTGCATTTCCTGACCCGGACCACCATGGATACCCTGGACTATACCGGCATCAGTCTGAATCAGGGATCAAAAGTGATCGTGGCCGCGGCCGGGCCTCCCAAACGGGAATTGCAGACCGCCCTGCCGGCAGTCAACTGGCCGACGGGTTTTACAGCCCCGGTTGTGTTCGCCCCCGGAATCCTGATCCTCCAGGGGCCGGCGCACACTCTCGGCCGGGACGAGCAGGACCCGAGAATCGAGGGTTTGTGCCGGGTTCTGGAGTCGGGGGATGATCTGCAGGGGATTGCCCTGCTGGTGCTGGTGGACGACAGCCATTTCACGGCCCGGTCCTGGGACAATTTTTTGTGGGTCACCTTCACCCGGTCCGATCCGGCAACGGACAGTTATGGACTGCAGGCGTTTTGGCATTGCAAACATTGGGGCTGCGGGTCAACGCTGGTGCTGGACGCCCGGCACAAGAGCCACCAGGCTCCGGTTTTGGAACCGGACCCGGCCGTTGAGAAACGCGTCGATGCCTTGGGCGCCCCGGGTGGCCCCTTGCACGGGATCATTTAACCATGGATATCCTGCGCTGGTTCCAGCATTACCTTGCCGACCGACAGGTGGTGGCCCTGGTCTTGCTGCTGGGCTTTATCCTGTTTGTGTTTTTGACGGTGGGCCGCTACCTCACTCCGGTCATTGCCAGCCTGGTCCTGGCCTATTTGCTGGAAGGGGTGGTCCAGTTTCTGGAAAGACGCAAAGTGCCCAGATTTGTGGCGGTGAATATCGTTTTCGCGGTGTTCATGCTGGGCTTTCTCTATCTGCTGTTCGGCCTGACGCCGAAAATTTACCGGCAGATTGTGCAGTTGGTTCAGACCTTGCCCGAGATTGTCCTTACCTGGCAGGAGCGGCTTTTGCTGCTGCCTGAAAATTATCCGGACATTTTTACCGAACACCAGGTCAACAGGATCATCGGCGCCATCAACACCCAGATCGGAGAATTGAGCCAGGATGTTCTGTCCATCTCCATGGCTTCGGTGATGGGGTTCATCGAAATCTTGATATACAGTGTCCTCATTCCGGTGATCGTCTATTTTTTTCTCAAGGACAAGGAGAAGATTGTCGAGTATTTTTGTCACTTTCTGCCGGATAATATCGATCTGGCCAGCAAGATCTGGAAAGAGGTCAATCACAAGACCTCCAGGTTCGTGCAGGGCAAGATCTGGGAAACCCTGATCAACTGGGCGGCGAGTTACGTGGCCTTTTTCTTCTTGGGGTTGCAGTACAGCGTGCTCCTGAGTTTTGCCGTGGGCGTCTCAGTGATCGTGCCCTATGTCGGGGCCACGATTTCCAGTCTGCTCGTTTTGCTGGTGGCCTATTTCCAGTGGGGCTGGGATGCGCATTTTATGTACATTGCCATTGCCCTGCTCCTGATCCTGATCCTGGACGCCAACCTGCTGGTACCGCTGCTGCTTTCGGGGATCGTCAATCTGCATCCCCTGGCGATCATCATCGGCATTTTGATCTTCGGCGGCTTGTGGGGCCTCTGGGGTGTTTTTTTCGCCATTCCCCTGGCCACCCTGGTCAACGCCATCATCAGGGCCTGGCCCAGCATGGAGCAGGCGGCTGAAGATTGAATATTGAAGATTGAAGATTGAAAATTGCTGCAGTGAATAAAGAACTCTTTACAGGACGCTTAAATTTGAAGGATTTGTTGGACATCTTGTGATATTTCTTGCCTCATTTTGGGGTTTCAGGTGTCTGGCCTCCGGCTCGTAGAGCCTACGCCTCGGAGAGTTTCAGGTTTCAGTTTGCGGATTTTGCCTTTCCAGACACCCGACACCTGAAACCAGAAACCAAAAGAATGTCCAATTTTAAGAACATTTCAGACATTGTTCATTATTTTAGAGTGTCAAGGTTCAACGGTGTAATGTCGGTACGAGGTCTGAGTTTATGCAGGATCAACACGGTGTCTTTTACTATCCCCAGCCGGAGAACAAACGGCTCAAGATGTATGTCCGGATCCAGGATGGGATTGTGGAATTCCGTCCGGATCATGCCGATAATCCGCAGTTATGGGAAGGGCACGGATGGATCGCGTATGAAGCCGCCAAAAAGGCGGATGAATACTCAAAACAACAGGGAAAACGCTATCCGCTGCATCTCTATGATTTTGATGTCGCCTTGGGGGTTTTGGCTGATTCGGACCCTGAAGCCGTGGCCGGGTCTGGAAGACAACAAACCTGAGGTCCCTCCAGGGCACGTAATGAACGGCGTATTGTCAGGACGGTTTTTTTAATGGCTACAATGCGGAAGCAACGGGGTGTCTTGTGAGCAATAATAATTGGATCGACGAAATTGAGGAACCGAGGGCGGATATGTCAGGCAACATCAAGAAAACAAACCGTTTCAAAACAATGGGCCGGCAGCAGCAGGAGAAGTATCTGCTCTGGGGCGGCGGCGGTCTGATTCTGATTCTGCTGCTTGTGCTCCTGTTTCGGGGATGCGGGGCCTCCCCCCAAAGTGACATCCGGGAGTTGGAAAGCCGCCTGGCCCTGCTGGAGGACAAGCTGGTCAGTCTTCAGTCTGATCAAGCCGAGCAGCAGGCGGTGCGCCAGGAATTCGATCGAAGCGAAGATTTTCAGGTTTTGGTGCACCGGCTGGATACCCTCGCCAAAAAACTCCAGGCCCTTGAGCAGAAACTGCAGAAAGCCGAAAACGGTACGCCGGCCCGGGAACAAGCGGCGGAAGAGACGGCAAGCCCGGCGGATTCAGCTTTTTTGCGTGAGGAGGCCTATACGGTCCAGTCCGGCGATACGCTGTACAGCATCAGCCGCAAACATGATGTGTCTGTGGCGGAGCTCCGGAAATGGAATGATCTGGGAGCGGAGAGCGTGATCCGTCCGGGTCAGACATTGCGGGTCGCTCCCAAATCAGAGTAATGGGTTCAGGAGACCAGATGGAGACACAGCATTTGCGCGGGTCCCGTTTCAGCAGGCTCAGAAAGCATTTGAAAAAGGAAAATCCTCTGTTGGAGGACATCCTCGGGGTGTTTCAACAATTGGACCGCATAGGAAAGGGGCTGGGGTATCTTGAAAAAGAGGCCTCCTTCGCCCTGCGCACTTCCTGGTGGCCCTTGATTGCAGTCCTGGGAACCTATTCTTCGGGAAAATCCTCATTTCTGAATTATTATCTGGGAAAGGAACTGCAGCCCACCGGAAGCCAGGCCGTGGACGACAAATTCACCGTCATCTGCTACAGCCCTGAAGACACCATTCAAACCCTCCCGGGCCAGGCCCTGGACTCTGATCCGCGCTTCCCCCTGTACAATATCAGCCGGAATATCGAGGCGGCGGCCCCGGGAGAGAACTTGAGCGTGGATCGCTTCCTGCAGCTCAAAACCTGCAACAGCCCGAAGCTCAAAGGCCGCATACTGGTGGATTCTCCTGGGTTTGACGCCGATGCGCAGCGGGATGCCACCCTGCGCATTACCGACCGGATCATGGATCTTTCCGACCTGGTTCTGGTGTTTTTCGATGCCCGGCATCCGGAATCCGGTTCAATGCGGGATACCTTGAAACATCTGGTCCAGGAGACGGTCCAGCGCAACGATGCCGAAAAATTCATGTACATTCTCAATCAGGTTGACGTCACCGCCCGGGAGGACAACGCCGAAGAGGTCTTTGCCGCCTGGCAGCGCTCCCTGGCCCAGCACGGCCTGATCGCCGGCCGCTATTTCAGTATTTACAATCCTGAAGCAGCGGGACCGTTTGAGGACGACGCCCTGGGGAAGCGCTATGAAAAAAAATGCACAAATGATCTGGCCATGATTTTTGGACGCATCGAACAGGTCAAAATCGAGCGGGTGTACCGTGTGGTGGGCTTGTTGGAACAGTCGGCCAAGATGTTTGAACATGATCTTCTGCCGCTTCTCCAGCGTTTTCTGCGGCAATGGCGCCGGCAGGTGCTGCTGGCGGAAGGGGCGATTGCCTTGTTGCTGGCGGTTCTGGCCGGATTCCTGCTGGCCCGTTACAGCGGGGCCTCCCTGCCGGGGGTGCTGCTTGACGCTCCAGAGAGGCTGGTCAGCAGTCCGGCCTGGCAGCTCTCGTGTCTGGGGGGTGTTCTGCTTGCCGGCTGGGGGCATTGTGTTCTGCGCAACAGGCTCGGGCGGCGATTGATGCGCAAGACCCTGGCAGGGATAGACGATCAGCAGTTTCGGGAGGGCTGCGCCAGGGCCTTGTACAAAAATATGCGCTGGTGGCGAAGTCTCTGGCGCAGATGGCCGGCGGGCTGGAACCGGAAAAAACAGAAGTTCATCCAGGACATCTTGGGCAGTGTGGACGGATTCATCCAGACCCTCAACGACGTGTATACGGATCCCTCAGGAAAAACCGAGCAGCAGACAGCGCTGCAATCAGAAACCGAGCAGCAGGAGGAGACTCTATGAAGCAACTCTTTGAAACAAGCCGAATCAAGGCCCTGCACCTGGCCAACCGCTTTGTCCGTTCCGCGACCTGGGAAGGACTGGCCACGGACGACGGCGCGGTGACGCCGGCCCTGACCGCCATGATGCAGGAGCTGGCCCTGGGGGAGGTGGGGCTGATCATCAGCAGTCACGCCTATGTCCAGCCGCGGGGGCAGGCCGGCCCCTGGCAGCTCGGGGCCTATTCAGACGACCTCCTGGACGGACTCAAGGCCATGACCGCGGCGGTCCATGAGGCCGGCGGGACGATTGTCCTGCAGCTGGCCCATGCCGGGTGCTATTCCCCTTCGGACTTGACCGGGATGGAGCCGCTGGCGGTATCCTGCTTTGAAGGTCTGGTGGACGGTCCCTGCCATGAGGCCAGTGAAGAGGATATCCTGGAATGTGTCTCTGATTTCGCCCGGGCCGCTGTCAGAGCGAGAAAGGCGGGGTTTGACGGGGTGCAGGTCCATTCGGCCCACGGGTATCTGCTCAACCAGTTCCTGTCCCCGGCCTACAATCGCCGCACGGACGCCTACGGCGGACCCATTGCCAACCGGGTCCGGGTGCATGAGGCTATCTGCAAGGCGATTCGGAAGCGGGTGGGGCCGGAGTACCCTCTGCTCATGAAAATCAACAGCCGGGACTTTGTGGAGAACGGATTGAGCCTGGAGGATGCGGTTCAGGCCGGAAAGATCCTGGCTGATGCCGGGCTGGACGCGCTGGAGATCAGCGGCGGCACCCGGGACAGCCAAGACAAGATTCCCAGCCGCAAGGGGATCGATTCCAAAGACAAGGAAGCCTATTTCCAGGAGGAAGCCCGGGCCTTCAAAGAGGCTGTGGATCTGCCTTTGATGCTGGTAGGCGGGATTCGCTCCTTTGATGTGGCTGAGCGCCTCGTGGCCGACGGTCCGGCCGATTATATCTCCCTGTGCCGCCCCCTGATCCGGGAGCCGGGGTTGATCAAGCGCTGGAAAAACGGGGACCACCGTCCCTCGGCCTGCACCTCGGACAATCTCTGCTTTGTGCCGACCCGCAAGGGGGAAGGCCTGTCCTGCCTGACCCTGGAACGGGAGCGGCAAAAGGACTGATCAGTCCATCATCCGTCTGTCGATGACCCGCTTGGCCTTGAATTCGGTCCGTTCAAAACTGTTGGGGGGCATGATCTCCACGGTTGCCCGCAGGCCTTTGGTTTTCATGGCCCGTCCGAGCTGGTCCTGCACCTCGGGCAGGCGGCTCGGGTCGCACTCCGGGAGGTGCTCCACCTGGACCAGGAGCTCATCCATGGTGTTTTTTCGCTGGACCACGATCCTGTATTCATCGCCCAGGACCTCAAAGGAGCGGATGCAATCCTCGATGGCGCTGGGATAGACATTCTCGCCGCGAATGATGAGCATGTCGTCGGTGCGGCCGAAAATGCCTCCGGGAAGTCGGGGATAGGTCCGGCCGCAGGGACAGACACTGTCTTCCCGCCTGGCGATGTCCCCGGCCCAGAAGCGGATCATGGGCTGGGAATTCCGTTCCAGATGGGTGTAGACCAGGGCTCCCTCCTCACCGGCAGGCACCGGTTTGAAGGTCTTGGGATGCACGATCTCCGTGTACACAATGTCCTCCCAGAGGTGGATTCCGGTCCGCTGGTCGCATTCACAGTTGCTCATCCAGGGGGCCATTTCTCCGGTGGACCCGGAATCCACGCAGATTCCGCCGTAGGTCTCTTCGATGCGCCGTTTGGTGGCCGGTACCCCGGCCCCGGGTTCGCCGGAGAAGAACAGGATGCGGAAATTGAAGTCCGTTTTGGGATCCAGTCCCTGCTGTCTGGCCAGTTCAGCCAGGTAGAGGCTGTAGGACGGTGTGCCGTAGAACACGGTGGGCCGGACCTCCCGGATCCAGTGCAAGGCCCGCTCGGTCTGGCCCGGCACCCCGGCCCCGAAAGGAAAGGCGGCGGCCCCCAGGCGTTCGGCCCCGGCCAGGGCGCCCCAGCTCCCCCAGTACAGGCTGAAAAAGGAGGCAATGAACAGCACATCATCCGGTCTGATGCCGAAACTCCACATGATTCTGGCGTGAGCCGCTGCAATGCGCTGCATGTCCCCTGTACTGACCCCAAAGGCGGTGGGCCGGCCCGTGGTGCCGGAGGTGCCGTGAATCCTTCCGATGCCGGCAGGATGCACACAGAGGTTGCTGCCGAAAGGCGGGGTCTGCGCCTGGTCGTCCCGGATGTCCTGTTTGGTGACAAAGGGAAGGTTTTCAAAGTCCTTAAAGGAGGTGACCGCTTCCGGGTTCAAACCGGCCCGGTCCCATTTCCGGCGGTAGAAGGGGGAATGGGCATAGGCATAGGCCAGCTGCTGGCGGAGCTTGGGCAGAATGATCTCCTGCCGGCGCTGCTCCGGATCCATGGTTTCCAGGTGCCGGTTCCAATAGGGCTCGCGGGTTTCCGGACAAAAGTTCGGATCGTCAGAAGGGGGCCAGGGGGTATGCATACAGACTCCTTTCAAGGGCTTGGGGTCAGACTCCAGGATTTCTGTCTCAAGGGCCGGCCGAGACAGTGGAGCGTTTCTTCTGCACCAGATCCTGGACCGCAGCAATGATCTCGGTGCTGGTCGCTTCCGGGGTGAAGACGCCGTCAAAGCCGGCATCCCTGAGACGATGGGCGTCCTGGGGGGGGAAGACGCCGCCGATCAGGAAGACCGTCTGCTCATAGATGTCCAGGCGCCGGGCTTCCTGAATCAGGGCCCGGCCAAGGGTCAGATGGGCGCCCCCAAGGGAGCTGACGCCGACGAGATCCACTGCTTCCTGCAGGGCGGTCTGGGCGATCTGGGCCGGGAGGGCGTTGCCGAAATAGATGACTTCCATGCCGGCGTTGCGGAACATTTCAGCCACGGTGATGATGCCCCGGTTGTGGACATCGATGCCGAGTTTGCCGAGTAAGGCTCTGATTGGTGTCTTGCTCATGATTGTGTCCTTGCTGTGCCGGTTCACCACAGGGCAGGCGGGTTCCAGAGACCGAAGGCCTCCTTGAAGACCGCGAACAGCTCCCCTTCGGTGCAGCGGCTGCGGGCGCATTCCAGGCTGAAAGGGAGAATGTTGTCGGATCGGCCGCAGGCCTGCTTCAGGTTGTGCAGGGCGGCCTGCACCCGATGTTCATCCCGTGCCTGTCGGAGTTCCGCCAGTTTCCTCCGCTGCCGGGTTTCCACCCCCTCGGGATAGGAAAAAACGTTGATGGGGGGCGGTTCAACCCTTGATTTCTGAGTATTCACGGCCACGATTTTGATCTCGCCCTGTTCAATATCCGCATGCTGTTTGGAGAAGTACTCCACGATCTCCCGGTGCAGGCTCCCATCTGCAATGGACTGGACATAGCCGCCGCGCTGTTCGATTCTCTCCAGCTCCTTGAGGATTCGATCTTCCAGATCCGCGGTCAGGGCCTCCAGATAAAAGCTGCCGCCGAGGGGGTCCACCACCTCGGTGATCCCGGATTCCTCCTGGATGATCTGCTGGGTGCGCAGGGAGAGCAGGGCCGCCTCTTCAGTGGGGACCGAATAGGCCTCGTCATAGGAATCCACATGCAGGGACTGGGTGCCGCCCAGAATCGCAGCCAGGGAGTGCAGGCAGGAGCGGATCACATTGTTCAACGGTTCCTGCTGCACCAGGGCCACGCCAGAGGTCTGGACATGGCAGCGCATCCACTGGGAGCGTTTGCTTGTGGCCTGAAAGCGGTATTTCATGATCTTCTGCCAGAGGCGGCGCATGGCCCGCAGCCGGGCGATCTCCTCGAAGAAATCGTTGGAGACCGACCAGAAAAAGGTCAGCCGGCCGGCGATGTCGTCCACAGTGTGGCCCCTGGCGAGGAGTTCTTCAATGGTGGCGATGCCGTTGGCCGCGGCCACGGCCATTTCCGTGACGGCCGAGGTGCCGAATTCCCGGAGGTTATAGCCGTTCAGGGTGGTGCTGTTCCATTTGGGGACCTGCTGCCGGATGTAGTCGATATTGTCGCATTGCAGCCTGAAACAGGCCTCCGGGGGGATGTATTCGGCCCCGCTCCGGATGAGCTGCTCCAGGGTGGTGTCGTTCTGAACACTGCCACGCAGCTGGCTCCAGGCAAGGCCTTGTTCTTCAGCCATGGCCAGAAACATGGGAAAGAGAATCGCCGTGTTTGAAGGATAATGGGTGACAATGGACACGCTGATCCGGTCCAGGGGGATGTCCTTGAACAAGGCTTGCATATCCTCGACAGAATCCACGGCAACCCCGGACATCCCGACCTGGCCGGCGGCCCAGGGATCATCGGAGTCGTACATCTGAATGGTGGGTAGATCGAAGAGGACATTGAGACCGGTGGCTCCGTGATCAAGCATAAAGCGCATGCGCCGGTTGGTGTCCTCGGCTGACCCGAAGCCGGTCAGCTGGCGCATGGTGAACTTGCGGCCCCGGTACATGTCGGGATGTATGCCCCGGGTGAACGGTTCCTGGCCGGGATTGCCCAGATCCCTCAGGTAGTCCAGATCCGGGCTGTCCAAGGGGGTGTAGACGAGATTCCGGGGGGTGTCGGAGCCGAGGACGGTTCTGGGGGTCTGTGCCCAGGCCTCCAGGGCCTGAGGGCTGAAGGCCTCTTGGGTCCAGGCTTGAACATTTTTGCGAATGGACTTCAGGGCGTCGGGATTGTAGAGCGGGGTGCGCTCTTCCTGCGGCAGGCAGTCCTCCAGGATTTCCCGGGTGGTTCGTTGTTTTTGGCTCATGCCAGGCTCCTGAATTGAATGGTGATGAGCAGCGGCAATACAGGCCTATCCATCGATTGCATCCCTTTTTGTTTCGGTTGTTCGGTCCGGGACCTCTAGGCGGCTGTTTTCGGGTCCCCGCTCCGGAGACGACGCTCCAGATGGTCCCATTTCTCCAGGGCCTGGTAGTCTGGAACCTGGGCCAGTCCGGCACGGCCGTCCGGCGAGAGTACGTCACGGCTGACCCGAACATCCACCAGGGCCGGGAGACGTTGCAGGGCGCGGCTGAGTGCGACGGGTATTTCGTCGGGGTCCTGGACGTTTTCTGCATAGAGCCCCATGGAACGGGCCAGCTCGGCATAGTTCACGTTTTCCAGTTCAGAACCCACAATACGTTCTTGAAAATTGACCTTTTGATCGGTCCGTTCAATGTTCCAGGCCTGGTTGTTGGCGACGACAAACAGGACCCGGGCCTGGTGGCGGACGCAGGTGTCCATCTCCATGGCGTTGAAGCCAAAGGCCCCGTCGCCGCTGATGACCACGACCTGGCGCCCTGGAGAGAGGAGGGAGGCGGCGATGCCGTAGGGAACCCCCACCCCGAGGCAGCCGAAGCTGCCGCAGTCCAGGGAGGTGAACCCGCTCAGGAGCAGGCGGCAAAAAGACAGGGTGTCGCCGCCGTCGGCCACGACGACTGCTCTCGGGTCCAGGCTCTGTCTGAGGCGGTCCAGAAGAAAGCAGGGATGAATGGCTCGGTCGCTGCCGCGGGACTGTCCCAGGACCTGTTCGGAAAGGGCCTGCATCTTGTGCCTGTTTGCGGTTTGGAGGGCGACAAGCCATTCCTGGTCTGCAGCCGAGAGGCGGTCGTCGAGCTGCGAGGCCAGGGTCTGCAGAATTGTGGGAATGTCGCCAAAGAGCTCCTGCTCTGCGTTCCGGTTGCCGTCCAGTTCGGCCGGCGCGGCTCCGATGCGCACAAAGGCGGCGTCTGGAAAGACGGCGGGGGAGCCATAGCCTAGTTGATAGTCCAGATGCCGGCCCACAGTCAGGATCAGATCCGCTTCCTGCATGGCGCGCCCCCGCAGCGCAGGAACAGCTGCGGGATGGGTGTCGGGAATCAGCCCCCGGCTTTCAACCGTGTTCAGATAGAGGCAGTCCCAGGCATCAAGCAGGCGGAGCATTTCCCGGCGCGCCCTTCGGGCCCCTTTTCCGGCAATGACCACCGGCCGTCTGGCCGCGGCCAGGCGCTCGGCTAGGGACTGGACGGCGCTGTCTGCAGGGCGCACCGCAGGGCTCTCGGATGGGACCTTGACACTGTCAGGCGCTTCAGGGAAGGGTTCTCGAAGCAGATCCGTGGGAAAATCGAGATAGGCCGGTCCGGGATCGCCAAACCGGCCCAGGCAGTGCTGATAGGCTTTTTCCAGCTCGATGATCAGGGAACGGCGGTGCAATACAGTACGGGCATACCGGGCAACAGGCCCGGCCATGGCTGTCTGGGGAAGCTCCTGCAGGGCGCCGAGGCCGAGCTGAGGCCGGGGAGGGATGCCGGAGAGGATCAAGACCGGAGTCCTGGCGATGTGGGCATTGGCGATACCGGTCAGGGCGTTGGTGAACCCCGGCCCGGCCGTGACCAGAGCCAGGCCGGGCCGTCCGCTGAGTTC
>CAZUMF010000159.1:0-11124 GCA_964621385.1 uncultured Desulfohalobiaceae bacterium | reverse complement strand
AATAGTCGCCGGAGGGAGTCACAAAGAGGATCTCGGCCCCTTTCTTGTTCATGGGCGGGTCAATCTGGATTCCGGTCAGCTCTTCAATGTCCTCGGCCATGAAATCCACGATCTCTTTGAAGGTATGCGGCGGAATTCCAAGATGGTTGCCCACGTTGAAGCAGTTGGCCACCGGCTCCATGACCCAGTTGATATTCAGGCCAAGGAGATTCAACAGTTCCCGGCCCATCATGGTCACTTCGGCCGTATCAATGCCGTAGGGGCAGAACAAAGAGCAGCGCCGGCATTCCGAGCACTGGTAAAAATACATGAACCACTCCTTGATCACATCCACGGTCAAGGGGCGGGATCCGCTGAATTGTCCAAGCTTGCCCAGAATCTTCCCGGCGGTGGTAAAATCCTTGCGGTACACCGAGCGGAGCAGCTCGGCCCTGAGGACCGGCATGTTCTTGGGATCTCCGGATCCGATGAAATAGTGGCACTTATCGGCACAGGCCCCGCAGCGCACGCAGATATCCATGAAGATTTTCAGCGAGCGGTATTTGTCCAGACGATCCCGAAAGCCTTCATAAATAATATCCTGCCAGTTTTCCGGCAGCTTCCAGTCATCATCCAGAGGGGACCATTCCCTGGGATTGGGAAAATCCAGGGCTTTGAGATTCTTGGGATTGGCCGGGTAACTGTAGAGCCCGGGCCTGAATTGGGTCGGCACCTCCATCCACGGAGTCCGCGGAGGCGTGTAATCAATACTGCTGGTTAACATCTCAGCTGAGAGCTGTTTCGACATGGCTTACTCCTTTTCCACTGGAAGACCTGCTTCTTTCATTGCTTCTCGGTAATCGTCCTCCCACTCTTCATAGGGATGCAGCTTGACCGGATAATCCCAGGGATTGACATGACGCTGCATCCTGTTGTTGTTCGGCATATTCCGGGTCGGACTCAAAAAGACCCCTCCCAGATGCATGAGCTTGCTCCAGGGAAAATAGACCAACAAGGCACTGACCAGAAAAAGGTGGATATAAAAAATCACTCCGATCCCCGCCGGAACCGTCAAATGCAAGGTGGCCAGCCCCATGGTCAATTCCTTGATATCCATGACGTCGGTCCGGATGAAATAGCGCATCAAAATGCCGGTGATGACGATGGCCAGGATGAGAAACAGCGGGAAATAATCGGCCGGCAGGGAGATGTAGCGCAGCTGCGGAACGACCACCCGCCGGAGGAACAGGTAGGCCAGGGCGATGAGGATCACGCCTTCGGTCAGATAGAAGGTGGGCACCCCGAACTGGAGGATGCCGTCCAGCTTGTCCAGCCAGACGAAGGGCAGCGGGGTCGGTTCGGTAAAAAAGCGCATGTGCCTGGCCAGGATCACAAAAAAGGACGCATGGAAAGCCAGAGCTCCGAGCCAGAGCCACTGGGTGGAGCCATAGCTCAATCTGGGGCCTTCAGTCAGCTGCACCCGGGTATTGCGGAACAGCGACCGAAAAAGGACGATCTCCAGAAACATCCGCCCCACCACGCCCAGAGTGGTGCTCGGGTTGTCCAGACGGCTCGGCTTGATCCAGGAATGGCTCTCCTGCTGTCCCCCCGTGGTCGGGATGCGAAAGGGAACCGCACTTTTTCCCCAGTCGATGATCTTATAGATGAAGCTGACCAGGAAGAACACAAACGCGAGCAAAGGAATGACCACGCCGAATAAGGCGTGCCATCCCGCGGCCCCGGCCCCCAGCAAGGGGATGATCACCAAAGCCAGGACAATGAGCAGGGAATACAGAACATTCATAAAACCTTACCTCCCTTCTGTGAAATCAGACTTCGTACCACTGCTGTCCTCTTAACAGTGCACCCTCAGAGTTTTGAGCTCTCACGCGGCATCGGAAAAGGGATCATTCTTCCGGATCGATTGGAACGATTCCCGCCTTTTTCCGCAGCAAATAGCTGGCCCGCTGCTGAAGTTCCTGGGACCGAAGCTGCCAGATCTTTTCCCGCTGCTTCATGAACAGGTCAAAGGCGAGCAGACACACCAGATCTATCCGTTCCTCAAAGGCAAAAAGCGCCGGCTCAAGTCCGGACTCGGAAATTTCCCGGCCGCAGCGCCTGCGGATGATTTTTTTCAAATCCAGCAGAAAAGAAACCGCCCCTGAAGGGGTAAAATCCTGGACGGCCCGAACCTTGACCAGGCCTTCGACATGGCTGTGCACATCCTCGGTGCTCGTTTCCAGCAACAACTGATCAAAAATGCCCTCCAGGGACCGGTTGAGCGTCGCTCCCACCGGATTGGCAAACTGATCTTTCTGGTTTTTGAAAATTTCAGACGTCTTTGGCGGATAGGTCGCCAGGGCCTTTTCAACCCAGGCCTTGATCAGAAATTTTCGGTCTCGGGAAAACAGATCGTTCAAACTTTCCGCGGTATCCTGTTCCACAATGCGGACTCCTTCACATCTGCCCGGGCTCAGAAGGCAAAAAAGAAAAATATACAAAAAGAACTGCAAGGATTTCAGGATGAAATCCATAGTGTTCCTTTTTTCACAAAGAAGCTGAATTCTTTTAGGACAAAGCCCAAAATGAGTCAAGTCAGAAAATCCGGACTGGAAAAACCAGGCCATTGCCATTATCCTGAATAGACGCGGTTGCCGGCCCGGCCAGTGACGAAGAGGACAAATATGTTTTTCCCCTTGACAAGGAATTTTGATATTTGATATATCAGATATCAAATGAAATGCACTCAACACATGTCCAGTAAAATCAATTCATAAGAATCACGAGACGAGGCCTGCTATGCTCGATTATTTATTGTACGGTATTTTGACAGGCAGCATCCTGCTCATAGCATCAGTAGGTTTTGCCATCATTCGGCGCGTTGAAGGCTATCTGGACATTGGCTACGGGCAGTATATCGCAATCGGGGCGTATATCTCCTGGCACGCCTACAGTCTTGGAGTTCCAATCATTATCGCCGCCCTGATCGCTGTCATGGCCACTTCCGTCCTCGCTTTTCTCTGTAACATCATTTTTTACAAACCCATACGATCATACGGCAATGTCATGCTCTTATTCACCTCTGTGGGTGTTGCCTACATCCTGCATGGGGCCATTGAGGCTGTCTGGGGTGTCAATTCGAAAAATTTTAACCTTCCAAGGCCCAAAATTTTCGATCTGGGAGAGACACTCATCGTCACCTCCCATGAGTTGATGATCATTCTTGTCGCGGTCCTCGCCACACTGGCGATTCATCTTTTGTTTAAAAAAACCAGAATCGGCAAAGCTATCAGGGCCATGGCCAGCAATTTTCAACTGGCCAATGTCCGCGGGATCAACACCTCAAAAATGTCTTCGTATATCCATCTCATTGCCGGAGCCTTAGGTGGCTTGTCCGGAGTTCTCATCGGTATGACAGGAACCGTGTATTCGGATATTGGCTGGTCAAAGATTCTTCTGGTGCTTTCAGCTGTTATTCTTGCCGGACTGGAGGGGAGCATCTACGGAGTCATGCTGGGGGCCATGATCGTGGGGGTCGGCATGGAATGCAGCGTGATGTTTCTGCCTCCGGCCTATCGCACAGCGGTTGCTTTTTTGATCATTATCATTGTCTTGTTCTTTAAACCTGAAGGCTTGTTTCAAAGGAAGTGAAAAACACTCACTCATGTGCCTTTTTTGAATGGAGTTGCTGAATGAATCTCGGAATATTCATTGCCGGATTACTCATTGTCGTGCTGATTTATGCCCTCATGACCATGGCCCTGAATCTCTCCTACGGACAAACAGGCCTCATTGATTTCGGGCTGATGGCCTGGGTAGCGATCGGGGCGTATGCGTATGCCCTGGTCACGATTCCTCCGCCCACTCCCCTGCAGGACTCAATCATCGGCCTGGATCTCCCCTTTTGGGCAGGCCTGCTCGCGGCTGTTTTCGTGCCTGCCCTGTTTGCCTTCCTCATGGGTCTGCCCACACTCCGTCTTCGGGGCGAATACCTGGCTGTTGCGGCCTATGCCTTTTCTATGGTTGTGACCAATGTTTTCACCAATGAAAAATGGCTGACCAATGGTGTACGTGGGTTCTACGATTTGAAACTGCCTTTCCGGGACTTCTTCAGCACCACCGGGTATCAATATTTTTTACTGCTCCTCCTCGCTCTCATCCTGCTTGTTCTCTATTTTTTCCTGCGTTCCATTTCGCTGTCGCCCTTTGGACGGTCCTTGAAGTCAATCCGGGAGAATGAAGATGTCGCTCTGTCCATCGGGAAAAACCTGTTTCAATTTCGAATGAAGGCCTATGTCTTATCAGCCGCTATTTTAGGTCTCTCCGGCGCCTGTTATATGTGGTACACCACTGTGATCGTGCCCAGCATGTTCACAGAGACCATGACCTTTACCGTCTGGATAGCCCTGATTTTAGGCGGTGTCGGAAACTACAGAGGCGCAATCCTTGGCGCGCTGTTGCTGATCGGCGCCCAGGAATTGACTCGCTTTTTCCAGGCTTCAGCTGATATTGCCCATATCCTGGCCGCCTTCCGCCACATGGCCATCGGTTTGCTCATGGTTCTGGTGATTCGATTCCGCCGAAAGGGCTTGTTGCCCGAACAAAAGATACTGATGTGAGAATTGGGAGTCTGATATGGAATTTTTGCAGGTACAAAACGTCAGCAAGCGCTTTCATGGCTTTACCGCTATTTCCAACTGCAACTTGCAGGCAAGCAAGGGTAAAATCACAGGCCTCATTGGAACCAATGGAGCTGGAAAGACAACCCTTTTCAACTGCATCTCCGGATTTCTCCAGCTCAGTGAGGGCCAGATATTCGTCAACAACGAAAAAATCAGCGGACTGCCCGCTCACCAAATTGCCCAAAAAGGTATCGCCAGGACCTTTCAGGTCCCGCACGGCTTTAAAGAGCTCACGGTCATGGAAAACCTGATGGCCGCCCCTTTGAACCAAGCCGGTGAAAAGATATGCAATATCTTGCTCCGGCCTCGAAAAGGCAAAGCAGAAGAAGAAATCAATAAGGAAAAAGCCACCAGACTTCTTGAAAAAATACACCTCACTGAACGCCGCAATGATCTTGTGAGCAACCTCACAACTGGCGAAGCCCGAATGCTTGAACTGGCCAGACAGTTGATGTTTGATCCTCAGCTGTTGCTGCTGGACGAGCCGGCCGCGGGGGTGAACCCGTCGGTTCAAGACGTTCTCAGCCGATTCATCCTTGAGCTTTATCACGACGGTCAAACCTTCTTGATTATTGACCACAACCTGGAATTTATCACCAGACTGAGTCATTACATCTATGTTATGAATGCAGGGGAAATCTTTTTTGAAGGTCCACCTGAAAGCGTCATGAACAATACTGACGTCAAAGAAATCTATTTAGGGAAAGCGGCATGAATTTACTGACAGTTCAGGATCTCCATTCAGGATATCAAAAGCTGGATGTGCTTCACAATATCAGCTTGCAGGTCCAACAAGGTGAGATCGTCAGCATCATCGGGGCCAATGGAGCCGGCAAGACAACGCTTATGCATACCATCTGCGGGCTTTTGCCAGTCAAAAAAGGGGAAATTCGGTTTCAGAATCAAATCATCAATGACCGCCCCACCTATCTGCGAATAGAATCAGGGATCGGGTACGTGCCACAGGATTTCAATATCTTTCCTGACTTAACCGTCAAGGAAAACCTTGAAATGGGCGGTTTTACGATTTCCGATCTCGATCGAAAAATGGAAGAGGTCTATACCTACTTTCCAAAACTCAAAGAACGTACCAATCAATTCGGCAACACCTTAAGCGGCGGAGAACGGCAAATGCTGGCCATAGGCTCGGCACTTCTGACCAGTCCCGAGCTTTTGATCCTTGATGAGCCCATCAGCGGATTGTCACCACAGGTCAGTCATGCGCTCATTGCCAGCATCAAGCAGATCAATCACAACGGCTGCTCAGTCCTGTGGGTCGTGGAAGAGAACCCCCGTGAAACGCTTTCACAGGCGGATCGAGTCTATCTTCTTTCCAATGGCTCGCTGGTCAAGGAGGGGACTGCGGATCTCTTTCTGACGGATGAAAATTTCGAACAATTGTTTTTAGGCCAAGGCATAGAATCAACCATGAAATAAGATACTGGCACTCTTTAAAAAATGAAAAATTGGAGTTTTGACCAATGAAACCTAAGACAAAGGAGTTTCACATGAAATCATCACGATCCGGTTTTCTTTTCGCCTTGGTCCTGTCGTTCTTTTTCCTCTTTGGACAGCCAGGAGCATCTCTGGCAAAGGAATCCTCAACAGGAGATCCTATTCCCATCGGAATCCTGGTCCCCTACTCAGGGGAAATGGCAGCCTTTGGACAGTATGTGTACAAAGCCGCCATGCTGGCAACCGAGGAAATCAATCAGGCAGGAGGTCCACTCAACAGAGAAATCAAACTTTTCACTGAAGACAGTGAATCCAGTGTTGAACAGGGTATCAGGGGAGCCAGAAAACTGATCACCGTGAACGGGGTCCTGGCGATCAATGGTCCTGTCTCAACTGTTGTCACGGCAATTCTCCAATTCGCCAAGGAGAACAATGTCGTCGTGACGTCTCCATACTCAGGATCCACCAAATTGGATAGGATTGGAGGACAGTACCAGTTTCGAACCTGTCCCTCTGATAATTTTGACGGAAAGGCCTCAGCTCAGATGCTCTGGGATGAAGGGTACAAAAAAATTGCAATCTTGCATGCCAATGATGAAGGGCGCACAAGCATTGCCGAAGCCATGCAGTCGGAATTTGAACGGATTGGCGGAAAAGTTGTCGCCATGGTCCCGTTTTCAGGACAAAAATCAATGTATTTAGCCGAACTGAAAAAAGCCTTCAAGAATCAACCGGAAGCACTTTTTCTGGCTGCCGGACAGGAGTCCGGTCCAACCATTATCAATGACTGGGATCAGCGTGGTTATGGAAAGCATTTGATGGTCACGGCCGACCTGGCCATTCCGGAATTCTTCAATCTTGTTCAACCGGAAGTCGCTGAAGGCATCTTAGGTGAAATACCGATTTCCCAAAAGGATACAGATGAATTCATCCGTTTTTCAAAGAAATGGAAACAAGCCTATGACAGCGAAGCTGGTGGAGCGTTCCAGGCCAATGCCTACGACGCCCAAATCATTTTGGCCCTGGCCATAGAAGCCGCAGGAGAAGCGAGCGGAAAAGCTATTGCTGAAAATTATCGCGCCATTGCCACCCCTCCGGGAAAGAAAGTGAACTCCTTTGCCCAAGGGGTTCAGGAATTGCGGAAAGGGAACGACATCAATTACGAAGGCGCCTCAGGGCCATGCGACTTTGATGAGTATGGAAATGTCTCCGGAAGTTATGCCTGCTTGAAGGCGGTAAACGGGAAATGGGAAGAACACCGATTTTATGCTGCCCAGGACCTGTAGGTTCCCCTTCAAACACCTGTCGATCAAAAAGCAGGGGCCAACTCCTAAGCTGCAAATGATTTGACTGGGTACATGTTTTGATATATTTGATATATCTAAAACATGTACCGGTCATGCGAAATGTGGAGCCACTCTTCAAATAAGAACCGTTTTCATACCTATACCACGTGAACAAGCAACACCAACCCCACCTCCGGCCGCTGGATCAGCCGGAATCCTTGAAGCAGATCGCCTATCAGGCCCTGCACAAGGCCCTGATGGCCGGAGAACTCAAGCCGGGAGCGGTCTACAGGGAAAAGGAGCTGTCCAAGCTCCTCTCCACATCGCGAACACCGGTCCGGGAGGCCCTCCTGGAACTCGCCTCCAAGGGCATGGTCACCTTCCTCCCCAGGAAGGGGATTCAGATCAATCAGTTCGATGTCAAGGACTTGAATGACATCTTCGAATTGCGCAAGGCCCTGGAACTGGCCGCCGTGGAAAAAGTCGCCGGAATCATCACGAAGCAGGACCTGAAGAAATTCCAGACGATACTTGAAGAGCAGCGGCTCAGTGCCGCGAATCACGACGTCATCCGCTTTCTGGTTCTCGACCGGCAGTTCCACACCCTGCTCAGCGCCCTGACCAGCAACAAACGCCTGGTGGAGAGTCTGGAGAACAACCGGGACCTGCTCCAGGTCATGAGCGCCTTTGCCCTGGCCACGGAAGACCGCCTTCGGGAAGTCATTGCCGAACATGAAGCCGTCTTCCAGGCCCTGTCCGCCAAGGACCCGGGCTTGTCCCGGGAAAAGATGCACCTCCATCTGGAGGAGTCCCGGAAAAAAACCGAAAACGGAATGCTGCAGTCTATAAAAAACACGGGATGAATCCAAAATGCAGTTCCCTGCCAAGGGAATCTGCTTTTTGGATTGATATATCAAATAAACAATATCAAAAAAAAGGAGCTCTGCATGGCCAAGCCTGAAATCGAATTCATTGATTTCGACACCAGCTGGGAATGGCGCCCCGTGGAAGGGGACACCCTGGGAATCAAAGAAAAAATCCTGAGCTTTGATCCGGACACCGGCGACTACACCCGGATGCTCAAATTCCCGCCCGGGATCGAGACCAAGGACACCCTGATCCACGATTTCTGGGAAGAAGTCCTGATCATCGAAGGCTCCCTCTACGACAAGGTCAAGGACGAGACCTACCTGCCCGGCTTCTATGCCTGCCGACCCCCGGGCATGACCCACGGCCCCTATTCCATCCCCTATGGCTGCGTCACCTTTGAGATCCGCTATCATAAAAAATAAGACGTACTGGAGGCTATCTTGAATATTCAATTAACCGTTGCCGGAAAAAAACAGACCACGTCTCTCACCTTTTCCTTCAGCAAAATGATCAATGCCGGCTTTGTCGGACGGGATCAGGACGAAGTCCAGCGGCATCTCCAGGAACTCAGCCAAAAAGGCATCCCCTGTCCGACGAAGACTCCGGTCCTCTATCCGGTTGTCTGCCGGGCTTTGACCACGGAAACCAGTATTGAAGTCTATGGCCGAAAGACCTCCGGCGAAGTGGAATACATCCTCTACATCAAAGATGAACAGGAGATCTATGTGGGCATCGGCAGCGACCACACGGACAGGCATCTTGAGGAATTCAACATCCCGCGCTCCAAGCAGATCTGTCCCAATCTGAGCAGTCAACAGGTCTGGCCCCTGCAGGATATCGAGGATCACTGGGACGAGTTGAGCATAAAAAGCATGGTCACAGCAAACGGCCGGGACATTCTCTATCAGGAAGGCAAGCTGGAACTCATTCTTTCCCCGCGCCAACTCATGGACATTGTGCGGACCAACATATCAGGACCTTTAGAAAACATGGTCATCTACTCCGGAACGGTCGGCATGCTCACGGAAGGATTCACCTTTGGCGAGCGGTTCACCGCCGGCCTCAGCGATCCCGTCCTGGATCGCCGTCTGGAGATCAGCTACGACATCCAGGTCCTGGATTATCTGGCAATGGAAGGGGACTGACGCCGTTGCAATGCAATGGTATTATTTTGTGACCCAGGACTGCAGAAATACAGCGAAAAAAGGACATCGCCATGCAAATTGCCTCCATTCAGATGGCCGTCACCGAAGACGACAAGGACCGGGCCATTGCCCGGGCCGAAGAGCTCATTCGGCAATGCCGGGGAGCGGATCTGATCCTGCTTCCGGAAATCTGGAATATCGGCTTCATGAGCTTCGATGATTACTATACCCAGGCTGAAGAACCCGGCGGCGAAACCCTGACTGCGATGCAGAACATGGCCAGGGAAACCAAGGCCTATTTGCATACCGGCAGTTTTGTGGAAAAACGGGAAAAGGGCTACTTCAACTCGAGCTATCTCCTCTCGCCTTCGGGTGAAATCCTGGCCAATTACCGCAAAATCCACCTTTTCGGGTTCAACTCCAGAGAGACCCAGCTCCTGACCCCGGGAGAGACCATCTCCGTGGTCCAGACCCCGCTGGCCACCTTCGGCCTGGCTACCTGCTTTGATCTCCGCTTTCCCGAACTCTTTCGCAAGATGGTCGATCGCGGGGCCGAAATCTTTCTGGTCTGCTCGGCCTGGCCTTATCCCAGACTCGAACACTGGCTGATCTTCAACCGGGCCCGGGCTATTGAAAACCAGTGCTATCTCATCTCCGCCAATGCGGTGGGTCCCAACCGGGGGGCGACCCTGGCCGGGCACAGCCTGGTTGTGGACCCCTGGGGCACGATAGTGGCCGGGGGCGGTGACGACGAGGTCATCCTCAAGACCGAAATCGACCTGGCGAAGGTCCACGATGCCAGGAACCGCTTTCCCGGTCTCAGCGGCCGGGTGGACTGGCTGTCAATGTAATGCTGGAATACTGGGATGCTGGGATGCTGGAACACTATGCAAATCAGTCAATCCACCATCACCGCCAAACGAGAAGAGGGAACTATTATGGCCAACCTGGAAGTTGATTTTTGCGGAGTGCAATTCAAAAACCCCATCGCGGCAGCCTCGGCCGAGCCGACCCTGAATGCCGCCAACATGAAAAAATGCATCGACGCCGGGGCCGGGGCGGTCATTGCCAAGACCATGACCGATTCACCGGCCATGCGCGAGCTGACCACCAAGGCCAAATGGCGCTTTCTCAATGAAAGGCACGAGGTCTGCCGGGGACGGGTCCCCAGGATGTTCAGTCTGTACAGCCGCAGCGGCCTGGCCATTGAACAGCCCGAGGATTTCTGCCGGGAGATCAGCGAAACCGTGGACTATGCCGCAAAGCATGATGCCGTGGTCATCGGCAGTGTGGGCTCCATTGAAGAAGCGGGCTGGGTGGAACTCAGCAAACAGATGGAGGATGCCGGGGTCCCGTTGCTGGAACTGAATTTCGGCTGCCCCCATCCCAAACTGATGCCCGGGGTCCGGACCGGGATGAATGTCGGGCAGGATTTCGATTATGCCTGCGGGATCACCCGGGCCGTCAGCGAAGCCGTCCGGATTCCGGTGATCATCAAGGTCACCCCGCAGGTCACCGACCTGGTGGGCTTTTCCGGCCGCCTCAAAGAGGCCGGGGCCGCTGCCGTGACCCTGACCAACCGCTTTATCGGATTCGTCCCGGACATTGAAACCGGCAAACCCTTTATCTACGGGCAGGCCGGTGTCGGCGGACCCTGGACCAAGCCCCTGACCCTGCGCTGGATCAACGAGGTCCGCCAGGCCTTCA
>CAZUMF010000158.1:0-11227 GCA_964621385.1 uncultured Desulfohalobiaceae bacterium | reverse complement strand
CTCGAAATTCGAAACAAGCACGAAATTCAAATTCTCAAATGACAAAAACAAAGATCTTGTGAACTGTCTTACCCTCTTCACCTCATGCTCTCTGCTCTCCGCCCTCCGACGTCCGACGTCCGACGTCCGACATCCGACATCCGCCCTATGCCCTCTGCTCTATGCGCTATGCCCCATGCCCCATGCCCTCTGCTCTATGCTCTATGCCCTCTGCTCTATGCGCTATGCCCCATGCCCCATGCCCTCTGCCCTTCGACATCCGACACTTGCCGCGGCGACTTGTCTCGTCGAAGCTCTCAAGCGAAGACGGAAGCTTCTTTGCGAAGCCGGGTCCGACGTCCGACTTCCGCCCTCCGACGTCCGACGTCCGACATCCGACATCCGCCCTATGCCCTATGCCCTATGCTCTCTGCCCCATGCCCTATGCTCTCTGCGCTATGCTCTATGCGCTATGCGCTATGCGCTATGCCCTATGCTCTCCGCCCTCCGACCTCCGACATCCGACGTCCCTTCAGCCCGCACCCAGCGCCTCATCCACGCTGCGAATGCTTGTATCCGGCACCCGGATGCCCTGCAAGGCCCCATCGATGTCCTTGAGCCCGTTGCCGGTCATCAGGAGCACGATGCGCGCGTCTGGATCCAGTTCTGCCCTGACAGCGCAAAATCCGGCAAAAGTCGCTGCAGCGGCCGGTTCGGCAAACAGCCCGCTCCAGGCGGAAAGCTCGGCCTGGGCCTCGATGATCTGCTCATCAGTAACAGTCACCACCCGGCCCTGGTAGGTCCTGAGTTGTGTCACGGCATGGAGTCCGCTTTTGGGGACATCCACGGAAATGGAATCGGCCAGGGTCTCGGTGGGCACCCGTTCAAAACGCCCTGTTACATAGGCCCTGGCAATGGCCGCGCTGTGTTCCGCCTGGACCGCATACACCAGAGGAATGCTGTCGATGCAACCGGCGGCGAGCAAGTCCCGAAAGCCTTTATAGACCCCGCTCAAGATGCAGCCGTCCCCGGTGGGCACAAACACCACATCCGGACTGCCCTTCATCTGTTTGTAGAGTTCCAGGGAAACCGTTTTCTTGCCTTCGATGGTCATGGGGTTGTACGCGGTGTTCCGGTTCAAGCCCCCTTTTCTCCGGGAATACTCCAGGGAAAAATCAAAAGCCAGGTCATAGTTGCCCGCGACCTTGAACACACTGGCCCCATACTGCAAGGCCTGGACCAGTTTGGCCAGAGGCACCGTCTCCGGCAGAAAAATGCTCACCTGCTGCCCCGCAGCCGCCGCCACCCCGGCCATGGAGGACGCGGCATTGCCTGTGGAGGCCAGGACGATATCCGTAATGCCGTGCTTCCGGGCAAAGGCCGAAACCAGGTAGGAAGCCCGGTCCTTGAAGGAACTCGTGGGATTGGCCCGATCATCCTTGAGGTACAGGCGGGAAAAACCGTAGCGCTGCTGCAGCCTTTCCGGACGCCACAAGGGAGTGTTGCCCACGGGCAGGGGAGGGAAAAAGGCCTTGTCCAAGGGCAGAAAATCAACACTATCGGGCTCCGGTATTTCCGGAGCCGGACCAACGACCTCCAGAATGCCGGACAAGGGCTGATCCGGATCCTGGGTCCGGGCGCACTCGGGGCAGACCATGTACCCGGGTTCCAGGGGATACGACCGCTCACACTCGCTGCAAATATAGTTGAAATCCATAGCGCCCTCCATGAAAAAAAGCTAAGGCGAAGGTCAGACTTTATAACTTAGTAGTGAATTTTTCATTTAACCTTGTTAAATAAATGAATATAGTTTACTTGACTACATAATGTAACATAATATCGAAATTCGAAACACGAAATCCGAAACAAATTCAAATGACAAAAATAAAAAATTCAAAACAAAAAAGCAGAAACAATAACAATCGGCTTTTATTGTATATTTTATAAATCTTTGTTTTTGTCATTAGAGAATTTGAATTTTGTGCTTGTTTCGAATTTCGAATTTCGTGCTTCGATTTTTGTACGAGCAGATATTTGTCCAAAACTCAAAATTTCGCTTTTGATGAAGGACTCTTAAGGTTGCCACCAAGCTGAGAATTGAGTAGGCTTTGGTGACTTATCGGTTAATCGCTGTCATAGAAAACAAGAATATGTGTTGCTCCGATGCAGTTGAAGTCCTTGTCATAGAAATTGGAAATTGGAAATTGGCAAGAAAAGAATGCAGAAATGCAGAGTGTTCTCTGAAGCATCATCAAATTTCGAATTTCTCAATCTGAAGTGAACCTGGACCATTGGGTTGCGGATGGAGCCAGATTTGGCAGTACTTGGCCTCAATATTTATACGTGCCGGCGGAATAAATTGCAAGGTTTCGAAATTCGAAACAGCAGGCGCCGGAATGTTCGAACAGGCAAAGCCTCATGGCATGAAAACCGAAAATATACGTTTTTATTTTTGGTGCTCATCCTCTTATACTTTGCTATTGGCTGAGCTTCAATACCAGCCTATGAAAAGAAGACTTGAGCCCACGGATTGACAGGATTGACACGGATAATGAAAAATATTCTGTGTCAATCCGTGTGATCTGTGGGCAATACGCTGCTTTCTTTCATTTTCAAAGTATCGACGGAAGACTACCGTTCAATCTGCAATCGTCAATAATCAATCCTCTATGAGCTATACCGCCAAAGACATTATACACACACTGGTCGCCCCGGCCCTGGGGTGCACCGAACCCGTGGCCGTGGCCCTCGGCTCGGCGGCCGCCGCCTCGCTCCTGCCGGAAAGACCCATTGATGCCATTCAGGTCGCGGTGGATGCCAATGTCCTGAAAAACGGCCTCGGAGTCACCATTCCCGGGACCAGCGGCCTGAAAGGCCTTGACTGGGCCGCGGCACTGGGCGCCCTGATCCGCCGGCCGGATCTCAATATGGAGCTCCTGAACGGCCTCAATCAGGAGGTCCTGTCCAGGGCCAAGGCCTTGATTGAGTCCGGCGGCGTCAGCGTCAAACTGCTGGAAAAAACCCGGGGGCTGACCATCCACACAACGGTACAGTCCGGACCTGATCTGGCGGAATCCCGCATTGAACAGGCCCATGACCGCATCACCGGCCTGCGCCTGAATGCCGAGCCTTTTGAGGACCATCCCCTGCTGCAGGCACACATCTCCCCAGGGACACCGTCCCGGGATGGTCTGGATCTCTGGCTCAGGGACAGGAGCCTGGCCGAACTCGTGGACCTCTCCCGGGAATTCGATTCCCAGGATCTCTTTTTCCTCAAACAGGGAGTGGCCATGAATCTCACCCTGGCCGAATATGGTCTGGAGCACGGCTCAGGCCTCGGCATCGGCAAAACCCTGCAGGAGCTCAGCCAAAAGGGCCGCCTGCAGAAAGACATGATCCTCAATGCCAAAATCATCACCGCGGCGGCGGCGGACGCCAGAATGGCCGGGGCCGACCTGCCGGCCATGAGCTCCGCCGGGAGCGGCAATAACGGGTTAACAGCCATCCTGCCCATCTGGTCCGTTCATGACGCCCTCGACTGTTCGGAAACCGAGATCCTGACCGCCATTGGACTCAGTCACCTGATCACGGCCATGATCAAGACGCACACCGGGAAGCTGGCAGCGGTCTGCAGCTGTTCCATCGCCGCCGGAACCGGAGCCGCCGCAGGAATCGCCAGTCTTTTGGGGGGCGGCCTCACGGCCATTGGAGCGGCAATCAACAACCTCATCGCCGACCTGGGGGGAACCCTGTGCGACGGGGCCAAACCCGGGTGCGCCCTGAAACTGGCCACGGCTTCCGGAGCCGCGGTGCAGGCTGCCCTGCTGGGGGTCCAGGGTGTAAGCATCTCCGGGCAGGAAGGCTTTCAAGGCCAAACCCCCGAGAAGACCATCCGCAATCTGGGCATCATCAGCCGGCAGGGCATGCAGGCAACGGACAAAACCATTCTGGACTTGATGCTCCAAAAAACCGAACAAGGCCCAAACCATGCAGGATAAAATCGATGTTCACGTGCATATCTGCCCTCCCGAGATCCGCCTGGACCGGGAACCCTATCTCCAGGAGGAGCCGGAATTCGCCGCTATTTATCGCGACCCGGCCGCCAGGCTCGCCGGGGCCTCCGAACTCATTGCCGCCATGGATGACCAGGGGGTGTCCCGGTCTGTGGTCTTCGGCTTTCCCTGGAGACAGGCGGATAACTTCCGCTTGAACAACGACTATGTCCTGGAAGCAGCCAAACGCTTTCCAGGACGCTTGATACCTTTTTGCTGTCTGGACGCGGCCCATCCCCGGGCCTCCGCGGAAATCGAACGCTGCCTGGCGGCAGGGGCCAGGGGCGTCGGGGAGCTTGCCTTTTACGAACAGGGCCTGGATGCAAGCGTTCGAAACGCCTTGACCCCTGTGGCCGAACTGTGCCGCTCCCACGACATTCCCATCCTTCTGCACACCAACGAGCCCATCGGCCACGCCTACCCGGGCAAGAGTCCCATGACCCTGCCCCAGCTCTACAGTCTGATCCGGGATCTGCCCCGGGTCAAATGGATACTGGCCCACGGGGGCGGCGGACTGCCCTTTTTCGGGTTTCTCAAAAAGGAGGTCCCTGCAGTGCTCGCCAACTGCTGGATCGACACCGCCGCCTTTCCTTTCTTGTTCAGACCAAAAGTCCTTCCGGCCCTGATCACGGCCCTGGGTCCGGACAAACTGCTCCTGGGCACGGACTATCCTCTGCTCCCCCCGTCCAGGTATGAACGGGAATTTGCACAGTCCGGACTGAGCGCTGCGGAGCTCGAAGGGCTTTTCAAAAACAACGCCGCCAGTCTGTTCCAGATTCAGGCCTGAAGGGCCGGCACCCGGAGAACCGAACTGCAGGGCTTTCGGCAGCAGGCCGAATCCGTTTCAGACACTGAATAGATGAATCCTATGCCCAACAAGAGGCCCCTGTTTCGGCTCCCGGATCACGAGCGGGCCAAGGTCCTGGACTTGGCCCTGCTGGGCTTTTCCATCGGCATCGGTCTGCTTGCCGCCATCGGCGCCCTGGTCTTCCGCCTGCTCATTGAATTCTTTCAGGCCCTGTTCTGGTTCGGAAGCGGCTCCCTGGTGGAGCAGGCCGCCGCCACCCCCTGGTGGCTCGTCCTGACCATTCCCGCAGCCGGCGGGCTGTTGATCGGACCGGTGATCACCTATCTGGTTCCCGAAGCCAGGGGACCGGGCGTTCCGGAAGTCATCCTCGCCGTCACCTCCAGGCAAAGCACCATCCGGCACCGGGTCACCCTGCTCAAGGCCGCCGTGACCAGCCTGCTCATCGGGACCGGGGCCTCGGTGGGCCGGGAAGGACCCATTGTGCAGATCGGATCATCCGTAGGTTCCTCCCTGGCCCAGCTCTTCGGGCTGAACCCGCAGCTTCGCCGGCTCTGCCTGGCCTGCGGCGCCGCAGCCGGCATCGCGGCCACCTTCAACGCTCCCATTGCCGGATCCATGTTCGCCCTGGAAATCATCCTGCTCAATATCGAAGTCAGCTATATCAGCTTCATCGTCATTGCCGCCATCACCGGTTCCGTCCTCTCCAGACTCTTCTGGGGGCACCTGCCCGCCTTTCAGATGACCCCCTTTGTCCTGGACAATTACTGGGAACTCAGTGCCTACCTGGCACTGGGCATCGCCGCCGGCTTCGTCTCCATCCTGTTTGTCAAATGCATCTTCACGGCTGAGGACGGTTTCAACCGCATCCCCATTCCAGACTGGTGCAAACCGGCCCTGGGCGGACTGTTCCTGGGGGCCCTGGCCCTGCTGCTGCCCCAGGTTCTGGGCGTGGGCTACGACACCCTCAACCACTCCTTGAACGCCAGCCTCGCACTCAGCCTGGCTGTCGTGCTCCTGGCAGGCAAGATGCTGGCCACCTCGCTCTGCATCGGTTCCGGCATGAGCGGCGGCATTTTTGCCCCTTCCCTGTTTCTCGGCGGCTGCCTGGGCACTGTTATCGGTTTTGGGGCCGCGCTGATCTGGCCGGAGCAAAATATTTCACCGGCCTTTTTTGCCCTGGCCGGCATGGGGGCCATGGTCTCCGGGACCACCCTGGCCCCGATCACCGCGATTGTGACCATTTTTGAAATCACCCTGCACTATCAAATCATCCTGCCCCTGATGCTGGCCTGCATCAGTTCCACCCTCATCGTTCGCTTCTTCTACGGCTATTCCGTGTATGAACTCAAACTGCTCAGACGGGGCGCCAACATCTTTCGGGGACATGACATCACCATCCTCCGAAACATTATCGCCAAGGACGTCATGCGCCGGAACTTCGAAACCCTGACCGCAGACACCCCGCTGGAAGCCGCTGTCGAACTCATCCAGAACAGTCATTTCCCGCATTTCGTGGTCCTTGACCAAAGTCAGCGCCTGACCGGCGTATTGTCCCTGCGGGATCTGCGCACCGCCCTCATCCATTACGAAGACCTGAAACACTTGGTTGTGACCGGTGAAGTCATGACCAGCCGGGTCATCACCCTGTTCGAACACGACCACCTGGAAAAGGCCCTGCAGCTCTTTGAAAAACACCATATTTCCATGTTGCCGGTCATTGATCCCGACTTCCGGGTCTTGGGCATCCTCTGCCAGGACGATCTGCTCAAGGCCTACGATGAAAGCGTGCTCAAGGACCGGGTCCTCTCCCGGAATCGGTGAAGGATTTCGTGTCACAGAAAGTGCACAGCGAACATTGAAATCCAATATTGACTCTCTCATCAATTCAGCATAGGGTTTCCCGAATTCATGCGCAACGCAACCCTCAACAGCCAATGTCCATGAGCCAAGAGCCGCATCTTCTCTCTGTTCAGGAGCTCAAAACCTATTTCTACACCTTTGAGGGTGTGGCCAAGGCTGTGGACGATGTCTCTTTCACCCTGGACAAAGGGGAAGTCATCGGCCTCGTGGGGGAATCCGGCTGCGGCAAAAGCGTCACCGCCCAGTCCGTGATGCGTCTCATCCCTGATCCTCCCGGCAAAATAGCCCATGGCCGGATCAGCTTCGACTCCATTGACATCCTCGGCCTGACCCTGGAAGCCATGCGCTCCATCCGGGGCAAACGCATTTCCATGATCTTCCAGGAACCCATGACCTCCCTGAATCCGGTCTTCACCATCGGAGACCAGATTGCGGAGATGTTTGTCCTGCATGAAAAGCTCTCTTCCAAACAGGCCTGGGAGCAGGCCATTGCCATGCTCCAAAAAGTCCAGGTGCCGGCCCCGGAAAAGCGGGTTTACGAATATCCCCATCAGCTTTCCGGCGGCATGCGCCAGCGGGCCATGATCGCCATGGCCCTGGCCTGCAATCCGGAAATTCTCATTGCCGACGAACCTACCACCGCCCTGGATGTAACGGTTCAGGCCCAAATCCTGGATCTGATGCTGCAGCTCAAAGAGGACTACCATTCGGCCATCATGATGATCACCCACGATCTCGGGGTCATCGCTGAAATGGCCCAGCGGGTCGTGGTCATGTATGCCGGAAAAGTGGTGGAGCAGGCCGAGACCCTGACTCTTTTTGATCATCCTCTCCATCCCTATACCCAGGGCCTGCTGCAGTCGATACCCAAACTCGGCGGCCGGGCCGGAGGCGGCAGCCGGAAACTGCTGGAAATCAAGGGCATGGTCCCGGGACTGCTGCAACTGCCCCAGGGCTGTGCATTCCATCCGAGATGCACCCGGGCTTTCGAGCGCTGCCGCCGGGAAGTCCCGCAGCTTCGGGAATTGGAAAAAGGGCACCTGGTGCGCTGCTGGCTGTATTGACATACGCCTGGGGTTAAAGATTGGAAAAACTTAAGGATCTCCTGTGAATCACCCGCTGCTCCAGGTCGAAGACCTCAAAATCCATTTTCCCATTAAAAAGGGGCTGTTTTCCAAGACAGTCGGATACGTCTACGCCGTGGACGGGGTTTCTTTTTCCTTGAACAAGGGGCAAACGCTGGGTCTTGTGGGCGAATCCGGGTGCGGCAAGACCACGGCCGGCCTTGGCTTCCTCCGGCTGATTGCACCCACGGCCGGCAGGATCGAGTATGCCGGTCAGGACATCACCTCGGCGGATGCCAAGACCCTGCGCGGCTTGCGCAAAAAGATGCAGATCATCTTCCAGGACCCCTATTCCTCGCTCAACCCCAGGTTTACCGTGAACAAGATCCTGGGCGATCCCATGGAGATTCACAATCTCTATCCGGGAAAGCAGCGGCAGGAACGTATCGCCTATCTCCTGGAAAAAGTCGGACTTTCCCCGGATTACGGCCGGCGCTACCCCCATGAATTCTCCGGAGGCCAGCGACAGCGTGTGGGTATCGCCAGGGCCCTGGCCGTGGATCCCGATGTTGTGGTCGGCGATGAACCGGTTTCAGCCCTGGACGTCTCCATCCAGGCCCAGATCATCAATCTCTTGATTGATCTGCAGCAGGAATTTCAGCTCTCCTATGTGATCATTGCCCACGATCTGGCCGTGGTGGAGTATATCTGCGATCATATCGCGGTCATGTATCTGGGACGCGTGGTCGAGACCGGATCGTATAAGGACCTGTACCTCAACCCCAAACATCCTTATACCCGGTCTCTGCTCTCAGCAGTCCCCCTTTCGCATCCGGCCCAGACCAAAAACCGGACCATCCTCAAAGGCGATGTGCCCAGTCCCATCAATCCGCCTTCCGGATGTCCGTTTCATCCCAGGTGTCCGGACCGGATGGAAGGCTGCGACCGGGAGAGGCCGGAGCTCAAGGAGACGGGGCACGGACAATTGGTCAGTTGTTTTCTGTATTAGTTTTTTTTCACGTTTCAACAAGGAGGCAGATTATGCTCAAACGACTCACATTTCTCCTGTGCTTTGGACTGTGCCTGGTCTGGGGCAGCCAGACCCTGGCCGCATCCAAGCTGGTGGTTGCGGTGGATTCACCCCCAAGAACCCTCAATCCCCATGGTTCCGACGCCGACGCCAACCTGTCGTTCATGGCCAATTTCTTTGACGGCCTGCTACAGCGGGTCGGCGAGGAAGGCGTCTTAAAGCCGGCTCTGGCCGTCAAATTCGAACATCCGGATCTGAAGACCTGGAAATTTTACCTGCGTGAAGGCGTCACCTTTCACAACGGCAATTCCTTCACCGCAGCAGACGTCAAATTCACCTTTGAACGCCTCAGCGATCCCGAGGTCTCAGAATTCATCAACACCGGGAAATCCATTGAAGAAGTCGAAATCATCGATGACTACACCGTGGTCATCCGCACCAAAAAGCCCATTCCCTGGTTCGCCAACAACATGCACCAGATCTTTATCATGGACAAGGAATCCACTGAAGCCAGAGATCCCGGCGAAGTCGGCCTGAAGCCCATCGGGACCGGGGCCTACAAGCTCGAGGAATGGGTCAAGGGCTCCTATGTCCGCCTCACGGCCAATGCCGACTACTGGGAAGGCGCTCCGGCCCTGGAACAGGTCGAAGTCCGACCCATCAAGGAACCCTCCACCCGCTTCGCCGCCCTGGTCTCCGGGCAGGCGGACATTGTCTCCGGCGTGCCGGTGGAACTGTTCTCCAAGATCGTGGACAACCCCAAACTGTCCATTGTCAGCCGTCCGGCCAGACGGTCCATCTTCCTGGCCCTGGGCAATGATCCGGACAGCCCGGTCAATGATATCCGGGTGCGCAAGGCCATGTACATGGCCATCAATGAGGGCGAGATCATTGAAAAGATCATGCGCGGCCACGCCGCTCCCGCGGCCCAGATCCCTGATCCGCCGACCATCGGCTACAATCCGGACATCCAGCGTCTGGAGTACGATCCGGACAGGGCCAAGGAGCTTCTGGCCGAGGCCGGGTATGCCGACGGGTTCAGCATCACCCTGACCGGACCCAACGATCGCTATGTCCAGGATGAAAAAATCGCCGAGGCCGTGGCCAAATACCTGGCCAAAGTGGGCATCGAGGTCAAGCTGGATGTCAAACCGAAATCCGTTTTCTTCCCGGAAGTCTTTGAAGGCTCCCTGGAATTCTATCTCATCGGCTGGTTCGACGGCACCTTTGACATGGGCCGGACCTATTTCAAACTCATCCACTCCCGGGACAAGGAAACCGGCTTCGGCTCCTTGAACGGGGCCAACTTCTCCGATCCCACCATCGACGTTCTGCTGGAAAGCACGGCGGACATCGTGGACCGGGCAGACCGCAAGCAGGTCCTGCAGGATTTGAACAAGATCGCCATGACCGACAAGATTGCCGTCATCCCGCTGCACTATCAGGAGGATCTCTACGCCGTCCAAAAGGGGAAAAACATCCAGTTCACCCCGCGTCCGGATCGCTGGATGGTGTACAAGGAAATCACAAAATAATTTTCAGGCAGACCTGAAAATTATTGTATACAATTTTATAAAATAAAATCAATTCACTGCTGAATCAGGGGCTTGCCCGGGACATTCCCGGGCAAGCCCCAAAAAAAATGGCGAAGCCATTGTAAGATGTCGATATCATATTTTTTTCTATACTGATCCAAGCTTGGTTAATGATACGTTGGAGCAGTATGCCCCACAAGGTGTAACCGCTTGAAAAGCCGGATACTGCGCCAATGCGCGATCCGAGGACAAAGACGCATTGGTTCAGGAAAACGGCATGGTGTAAAAAAAGGCACATTGGCGCAGTATGGCAACCTACATTATCCGCAGAATCATCCAGGGAATCATCGTCCTCCTGGCCGTTTCCATGATCTGCTTTGTCATCTTCCGGTACATGGGGGACCCGGTGCTGACCCTGGCCGGAAAGTACGCCACCTTTCAGCAGATTCAGGAAGTCAGGGAAGCCTTTGGCCTGGACAAACCCATGCTGGAGCAGTATGTTCGTTTCGTCTGGAACGCCCTGCACGGCAATTTCGGGGTCTCCTATGTCAGTCGGGTGCCGGCCCTGGACCTGATCCTGGAGCGGCTTCCGGCCACTGTGGAACTGGCCACCACCGCCATCTGCATCGCCTTTCTCCTGGGGACCTTTCTCGGGGTCATCGTCTCCCTCAAGCCTTTTGCCATCCGCAATAAATTTATCATGGCCGGCTCCCTGGGGGGCATCTCCATGCCCACGTTTCTCACCGGGATTCTGCTGATCATGATTTTCGGGGTCTATCTGGGGATCCTGCCCCCCTACGGCCGGGGCGAAACCGTGCAAGTCGGCTTCTGGCGTACCGGTCTTTTGACCCTGGACGGCATCAGGCACATCATCCTCCCGGCCCTGACCCTGGCCGGAT
>CAZUMF010000157.1:0-11228 GCA_964621385.1 uncultured Desulfohalobiaceae bacterium | reverse complement strand
GGGGGGGGGGGGGGGGGAGTGAAAGAAGAGAAAAGGGAGAAGGGGGGGAAAAAGGCAAAGGGGTCGAGTGACAAGGGGGCGGAAAAGGGGAAAGGGTTTGCTGTGAAGATTTTAATTGCTGAGGATGATCCGACTTCCCGGCTTCTTCTGCTTAATATTTTGAAAAAGGGCGGTCATGAGGTTCTGGTGACAGAGAATGGGCAGGCAGCCTGGGATGAACTGCAAAAGCCGGATGCGCCTCAAATCGCCGTGTTGGATATCATGATGCCGGGGATGGATGGACTGGAGCTGTGTCGTGGACTGCGAAGCAGCAGCCGGCAGGGGTATACGTATATTATCCTGCAGACCGCCAAGGGCGCACAGAATGACATTGAGGCCGGATTCGCTGCAGGCGCGGATGATTATTTGGTGAAGCCGCTAGATTCGTTGGAATTACAGCAGCGTATCCGGGTTGCCGAACGGATTCTTGCCTATGAGGAGCAATTGTTTGAGAACCGAGCCGAACTCAAACAATATGCTGATGAAATGGAGGCCTTGGCTGAAGAACGGGCCAAACAGCTGGTCCATGCCGATCGAATGGCCACACTCGGCGTTCTGTCTGCGGGAATTGCGCATGAACTGAACAATCCGGCCGCCTTTGTCGCCGGGAATGTGCAAACCATGCAGCGGGCCTGGAGTATTGTGAGCAAGGAACTCCAAAAGGCCGAACAAAACCCCAAGCTTGACTTCGTTTATGAAGAATTTCCGAAAATGATGCATGACATGCGCAATGGCGTGGCGCGGATTTCAAAAATTGTGGGAGGATTGAAGAGCTACGCCCGCCAGGATAAGCCGGACTGCCGGCCTTTTTTTGTAGGCGGAGCACTTCAAGAGGCATTGATTTTGTGTCGCAATGCTCTGAAATACAATGTCACGGTGCAAAAATGCCTTCCGGACGCTTTGCCGAAGGTCCTGGGCGACAAAAACAAAATTGAACAGGTCTTCATCAATCTGATCACCAATGCCGCCGATGCCGTGGCTGGTCAGGAACATGGAGTCTTGATCATTTCCGGTGTGCATGAAGGCTCGCATGTGCGGTTGAAAATACAGGATACCGGGCAGGGATTGAGGGAGGACGTCCTGGATCGCCTTTTTGACCCATTTTTCACCACAAAACCGGAAGGAAAGGGGACAGGACTGGGACTTTCCATATCAAAAGGCATTATTGAAGAACATGGCGGCGTGTTGTCCGCCTGCAACAGACCTGAGGGCGGTGCTGAATTTTCTTTTGACTTGCCGGTGGCTGAAAAAACGATCTGAGTCTGAACAGGAGACGGAGACATGAAAGGACGGCTGTTGATTGTCGATGATGAGCCGGAAATCCGGAAAATGCTTGTGCGGCATTTTTTTTTCCTTGGGTATGAGGCCGAAGAGGCTGAAAATGGCAGTGAAGCTCTTGATATTCTTGCTGAAAAACGTTTTGATGTGGTCATCAGCGATATCCGAATGCCCAAAATGGACGGGGTCTCCCTGTTGCGGGAAATTCGTCATCAATATCCAATGACGCGCGTGATTATGATCACCGGGTACGTGACCCTGGAAAATGCCCTGGCATGCATGCGAAACCAGGCCGACACCTGTATCTTCAAACCGTTTGAGGATCTCTCCGAACTGGAAGAAGCCGTGCAGATGGCCCTGTTCAGTCTTGCCCGCTGGAATCGGAAATTTCGAGAGCTGCAGGGATTAAAGCCGGTTCGAGAGGAGCGATCGTGATGAATGCCTATGATGAAGGGATTGACCTGGAACTGCTTGCAGAATTTGTCGACGAATCCCTTGAGGGGTTGGATACGGTGGGTGACTTACTGGTCACTCTTGAGTCCCACCCGGACAACCTCACAACAATTCAGGACATTTTTCGGCCTGTTCATTCTATTAAGGGCAACGCGGCCTATTTTGGGCTGTTGAAGACCAAAGCCCTGGCCCATAATCTGGAAACAGTACTGGATATGCTGCGGAAAGAGGCCCTTGCCGCAACAGCCTCGATCACGACTGTTCTGCTGCAGGGGATTGATGCGCTGCGGTCCATGCTTGCCGGGATTCGGGAGGGTGAGGCTGAAGTGCAGGATGAGGAAGCCTTTGCCGGGCTTCTTCATGCTGTAGAGCGTGTTGCGGATGGGGAAAAAGCGGATGAAGAAAGCCTCTGGAAACGCCTGCTGGCCGAACTTCAAGGAAAATCTTCAGACACGGCCCTGGTAATGGTTAAACAATTATCCCGGTTGAGTTCAGCAGGCAGAAAGGCGGTGCAGGCTCAGGAAGCCGCTGCTGCAGAGTCCCTGCCTGAAAGCAGTGCGGATCGATTCCGGGAGCCTGTTCCGGAAAAAACAGTGTCTCAACCCACAGATTCAGACGATACGTCGGAAAGCAGACAGTCCGGAAAGACCATGCGCATCCCTGAAGAAAGCATTGACGCCTTTTTATCCCATGTCGGCGATTTGGTGACTGTGGGTGAGATGTACGCCAATCTGCAGGGCAAGCTGGCGGGAAAAGGGGATACGAGTGTATGGGCGACTGAGATGCGAAGGATCAATGAAGCCTTTGACAGCCTTTCGCACTCCCTGCAGGGGAGCATAATGAATATCCGCAAAGTGCCCATGAACAAGATTTTGCAGCGGGCTCCCCGCACCATCAGGGATGTGGCCACGACGCAGGGGAAGCAGATTGATGTCCAGGTCAAGGGAGGGGAGATCCCAGCGGATAAAAGTCTGGTTGGAGCCCTTGATGCGCCTTTGTCCCATTTGCTGCGCAATGCTGCGGATCATGGCATTGAAGGACCTGAAGAGCGGCAGCAAGCCGGAAAGCCGGCCCAGGGTCGGGTTGTGATTGAAGTTGAAGAGACGCCGGACGATATTTGGCTGAAGGTCCAAGACGATGGCCGGGGGCTCGATCGGAAGGCTCTTCAGGATAAAGCAGAGAAACTCGGCTTGCTATCTCAGAACGCGCCTCTTCGCGAAGCGGATATCGATGCGCTGATTTTTGTATCCGGTCTGTCGGCAGCCAGGGCAGTCACAGACATATCAGGGCGGGGCGTGGGTATGGATGTGGTCAAACATTCGATCGAAGAGATGGGAGGCCAGATTTCGGTTTCAAGCTCGCCTGGAACCGGCTGTATTTTTTCAATCAGGCTTCCCAAAACGGTCAGTACGCAGATCATTCACGGCTTTATAGTCGCTGTGGGTACGAACCGCTATGTCTTCCCTCTGGAAAATGTGCTCAGATGCTTCAGCCCAAAGCTGAGCGATCTGATCACGGTTCAGGGCAAAGGAGCATGTGTTCAGGATGGGGACCGATTGATTCCGTTTTTCCGGATGCAGGAGTTCTTCGGACAACGAAGTCCGGAAATCAAAGCTGAAGTGCAACAGAAAATTGTGGTGGTCGTGCAAGCAGGTGATCAGACTGCAGGGATCCTCGTGGATGCCACAGAAGGAGTTCGTCAGGTTGTCCTGAAAGATATTGAAGGGCTCTGGTCAAGAAATGGTTTGTTCCAAGGCTGCGCGATTATGGGAGACGGATCAGTGGCCATAATTGTTGATGTCGCCAGGATGGTTGAATGTATAGAGTGCAGCTGAAGGCGGGGCTGGGAGAGGGGGGAGAGGGGAAAGGGTCAAGTGTCAAGGGAGCGGAAAAGGGGAAAGGGGGGTGTTGTGAAGATATTGATTGCCGAGGATGATCGGACGTCCAGGGCCATGCTCCAGGTTGTATTGAGCAAATGGGGCTATGAAGTGAGTGCTTGTGCTGACGGTCAGGAGGCCTTTGCCGCCTTTCAGACGGATGATGCACCGCAATTGGCGGTATTGGACTGGATGATGCCGGGGATGGACGGACCGACGCTGTGTCGGAAGCTCAGGGAGCAGGACCGCAAGGACCCCTTGTATCTGATTTTATTGACCGCCAGGGGCGAACGCGATGATATTGTGCACGGCCTGGAGGCCGGGGCGGACGACTATATCGCCAAGCCGTATGATCATCAGGAGCTGCAGGCCAGGGTGCATGTGGGCTGCCGCATGATCACCCTGCAGAATGAGCTGCGGGAACGGGAGAAGCTGCAGGGGGTTTTGGAGATGGCCGGGGCGGTCTGTCATGAGCTCAATCAGCCCCTGCAGAGCGTGTCCGGTTTTTCAGAACTTTTGCTGTTGGATTTGGCCCCGGATGATCCGGTGTATGCCAGTCTGCAGAATATCAAGACCGACATTGAGCGCATCGGGCAACTGACCCGCAAGATCATGCGCATCACCCGGTATCAGTCCAAACCGTATTTAAAGAGCCAGATAGTGGATATCGACAGTTCGTCGGAAGGGGATGGTTTATGAATGCACAACGCGGTACCGCGGCGGTCATCAATGACGATGTCACCCAGTTGCGGGTATTATCCGGACTTTTGCAGAAAGCCGGATTGAAAACCGTATGTTTTGAAGGGGCGGAAGAGGCCCTGCGGAACATGGAGGCCGATCAGCCGCCTGATTTGATCGTGACGGATTTGTATATGCCCGGTCTGGACGGCTGGCGCTTCTGCCGCCTGCTGCGCTCCCAGGAGTATTCGGCCTTCAACCAAGTGCCCATACTTGTGGTTTCCGCCACGTTTGCCGGAGAGGAGGCCGCCGGCATCACGGCCGAATTGGGGGCCAATGCCTTTCTGCCTTCCCCTGTGAATGGACCGCACTTCCTTGACCTGGTGGATTCTCTGCTCAGTGGGGAACGTCCCCGGGAACAGCTGCGGGTTTTGATTGTCGAGGACAGCAGGTCCCTGGCGCATTGGTTGAAGAGGGCCTTTGAGTCTTCGGGTTATTGGGCTGATATCGCCCTGAATTGTCATCAGGCCCTGGAACTGTTTCAGGAGTCGGCGGCGCGGCCTGTTGCTGTTTCAGAAACGTCTTCAGCGAAATCGACAGAACCGGGACTCGGCCGCCCCTATGACATTGCCGTGCTGGACTATCACCTGCCCGACGGCAAGGGGGACAGCCTGCTGGAGGCGTTCCGCCGCATATGGCCTGACTGCGTGTGCCTCATGATGACCAACGATCCGGATCCCGGTCTGGCCCTGTCCCTGATGAAGCAGGGCGCGGCTGCCTATTTGCGCAAGCCTTTTCAGCCGGACTATCTCATGGACCTGTGCCTCCGGGTCCGCAGGGAGCGGAACCTGCTGCGGGTGGAGGACGTCCTGGAGGTCCGCACCCGGGAGCTGAAGGAACAGGAAACCAAATACTCGATTGTGGCCAATGATCTGCCGGCCCTGCTCTGCCGCTTCAAGCCGGACGGGACCCTGACTTTTGTGAATTCGGCCTATTGCGAGTACTTCAATTCATCAGAGGACGAGCTGCTCGGCACGAGCTTTTTCCGGTTCATTCCGGAAGCGGTGCGCCCGCAAGTCATGGAGCATTTTACATCATTGAACAAAGACAGGCCCAGTGTTCGCTACGAGCATCAGGTCGTGGCCCCGAACGGGGAAATACGCTGGCAGCAGTGGATCGATCATGCCCTGTTCGACCGGTTCGGGGATATTCTGGAGTATCAATCCATCGGGTTTGACAAAACCGAGGAAAAGCAGGCTGAGCAGGCCCTCAATCTGGAGCTGTCCAAGCGGCAGCTGCTGCTGGATACCATTGACATCCAGATCTGGTATCTGACCGATCCAGAGACCTACGGCCTGGTCAACCAGGCCCATCTTGATTTTCTGGGGCTGCGCTTTGAAGACGTTGCCTACAAGAAGCTCGAAGCCTTTGTCGGGCCTGAGGTGGCTGAAGTCTGCAAAGCCGGTAATCGGAATGTTTTTGCACAGCGCAGGCCCATCCAGACCGAAGAATGGATTCCCAATGCAGCGGGGGAGCCCCGCCTGATCAGGATCACCAAGACCCCCAAGCTGGATGACAGGGGCCGGGTGGAGTATGTGGTCTGCGCCGGGACGGATATCACCCATTACAGGCAGATTGAAACAGCCCTGCGCGAACAGCGGGATTTTGCGGAAAATTTGATCGCCACGGCCCAGATCATCATTCTGGTCCTGGATGTCGAGGGCCGCATCGTGCGCTACAACCCCTACATGGAAGAACTGACCGGCGTGTCTCTGGAGGCGGCCAGGGGCCGGGACTGGTTTGAGACCTTTCTGCCGGAGCGGGTCCGGCGGCAGACACGGGATCTGTTTGAGCAGGCGCTTGTCGGAACAGCCCACACGGAAGGCAACCTCAATGCGATTCAAGCCCAAGACGGCCGGGAAATTATGGTGGAGTGGCAAAATACGGTCCTGAAGGATAACGCCGGGGAGACCACGGGATTGCTGGTTGTGGGCCGGGATGTGACCGAACGTCTGAAAACCGAGGAGGCTCTGCGCCAAAGCGAAGAAAAATTCCGACTTCTGGCGGAACATGCCAGCGACGTGATCTGGGTCCGGGACCTGGATATGAAGCTGCAGTATGTCAGCCCTTCGGTGAAACGGGTCAGGGGCTACAGTCCGGAAGAGGCCATGCAGCAGCCACTGGAAGACGTCCTGACCCCTGAGTCCGCTGCAGTGGCCCTGGAGGCCTTCACCAGGCTGCTCACGCATGTCAAAAACGGCACACCGCTTGAGAAGGATTTTACCCTGGAGCTTGAGCATCGCTGCAAGGGCGGGGGCACGAAATGGCTGGAAGGCAAGATGACCCTGCTGCAGGACAGCGAGGGTCATCCAAGCGGCATTTTAGGCGTGAGCCGGGATATCACCGAACGGCGGCAGCTGGAGGCCGAGCGCCTCGAACTGGAGCGGCGCCGCCGGCAGCTGGACAAGACCGAAAGCCTGTCCCGTATGGCCGGAGCCGTGGCCCATCATTTCAATAACATCCTGACCAGTGTCATTGGGAACCTGGAACTGGCCCGGAAGGGGCCGCAAACCGGGATGTTTCGTGAGCAGAATCTGGAACAGGCCGAGAACTCCGCCAGGCGGGCCGTGGATTTGAGTCGCCAGATGCTGACCTTTCTGGGGCAGGTGCCCAAAGAGACCGCGCTCCTGGATTGCGCCAGGACCTGCCGCACTGTTGCAGCCCGATGCCGGGAAGAGATTCCGGAAACAGTGGATTTCAAAGTCGAAGGCGCCAAAAGCGGCTTGTATGTCCGGGCTGATGCCGCCCAATTGGAGCAGCTTTTCTTCATTTTGATCAGCAACGCCTGGGAGGCCCTGGGGGAGACCCCCGGGCAGGTGCGGGTTGCAGTAGACGCCGCGGACAGCGGCTCGATTCCGGATCAGAACCGCTTCCCCCTGGACTGGGAGCAAAGTGCTGAAGTCTTTGTCTGTGTGACGGTTGAAGATACGGGCTGGGGCATGGATGCGGAGACCATGGACAATATTTTTGATCCTTTTTACAGCAGCAAGTTCACCGGGAGAGGGCTGGGCCTGGCCCTTGCCCTGGGCATTCTCCGATCCCTGGACGGCTGCATTGCGGTGGAGAGCGAGTCCAGCCGGGGCAGTGTCTTCCGGGCGTTTTTCCCCCGGATGTTTGAAGCCGATTCAGAACCGGATTCAGAACCGGATCAGGAGGCGAGTCCTGGAAGAAAAAGCAGTGCAGAAACACAGACCATCCTGTTCGTGGATGACGACGACATGATCCGCCGGATGGGAGAGGTCATGCTGGAGCGGCTCGGATACGAGGTCCTGACCGCCAGGGACGGCAAAGAGGCCGTGACGTTGTTTCAAGAAAAGCAGTCCAGGATCTGTCTGGTCCTCTGCGACCTGTCCATGCCGGAGATGGACGGGAGGCAGACTCTGGCGGCTCTGCAGAACCTCCGGCCCGAACTCCCGGTGATCCTGATGAGCGGTTATGATGAAGATTCAGCCTTGAAGGGGCACACTCAAGAACAGGCTCGGAGCTTTCTGGCCAAGCCGTTTCAGATGAAAGACCTGCAGGCGGCTGTGGAAGAAGCGTTGCAGAGCTGAAGGCGGCAAAGGGAAGAAAAGGGAAAGGGTCAAGTATCAAATTTGTAACGCCGGTTCGAAGTTTGAACATGCAAGCTGATTCTATGATGCGTAAGCTGCTGCGGATGTGGTGGCTTGGGCTGGGGATGTTCGTGGTGTGCGCCGGAATCGCTGCGGCAGAGACGCCTGTTTCGCGTGTTCTGGTGCTGCATTCCTATCATAAGGGCTTTTCCTGGACCGACGGCGTGGATGCCGGCATTCGCGGTGTTTTGGAAGAGGAACCTGTTGAGATCTTCAGTGAGTACCTTGACAGTAAACGCCTGCCCCTGGAACAGGCCGGTCCGCCGGCAGTAGCCCACCTCCGCTCCAAATACAGGGCCTTGCCCCCGGATGTGCTGATCGTCTCGGACAACAATGCCCTGAACCTGCTGCGAAAACATCAGCAGGACCTCTTTCCCGAGGCGCGGATCGTGTTTTGCGGCATCAACAACTTCACCCGCGAACTCCTGCAGGGCTTTGAAGACCGCGTGACCGGAGTGGTGGAAAAAGTCGATCCGGGCGGGACCATCCGCCTCATTCAAAAACTGCAGCCGGAGGCCGAGCGCCTGCATATCATCACCGGCACCACGCCGACGGCGGCGGCGGTCAAGCAGGAAGTGGAAACAGCGCTCCAGGCCGAAGGCGATGTCCCGGAAGCGGTCTGGTGGGATGGCCTGAGTACGGATGAGCTCCTGAAAGGCCTGCAAAGCGTGCAGCACCATGATGCGGTCCTGCTGGTACTCTTCAATCGGGATTCGGCGGGTCGCTACTATTCCTACGAAGAGGCGGCCCGCTTGATCAGCAGTCGCTGCAAGGCTCCGGTCTATGGGATGTGGGACTTTTATCTCGGGCACGGGGTTGTCGGCGGGTTGATGGCCAGTTCCAAGGATCAGGGTCAGAATGCCGGGATTTTGGCCCGGGAAATACTGCGGACCGGCAATGTCCCGTTAGTCATGGCCGAAAGTCCGAATCGGGCAATGGTCTCGCATGCCGAGCTTAGCCGCCATGATCTCGATCCAGGGCGTGTGCCCGGGGACGCTGAAATTGTGGACCGTCCCCGGGAGCAGCGTTGGCCGGTACTCCTGGCCATCGCCTGTGCGTCCTTTTGCCTCGCTGTTGCGGCCCTGCATCTGGTTAGGATGGTGCGCAGGAGCAGGCGCCACAGTTCCCTGTCCCTGGCAGATTTTGTCAAGAACAATGTTCAGGGTGGAATCGTCCTCCTGACCGTGGGGTTGCTGGCGGCGTTTGTAGGCATGTCCTGGCTCTATTACCAGGAACAGGCCGATCAGGTTCGAAGCCGGGCTTTAGAGGCCAAAAAGAATCTTATCGTGACCATGGTCAATCAGGCCATGGATCAAATCGCCTACGCCAGAGACACGCTCGGGAAGAAAGGTTTGAGTGATTCAGAAATCCGGGACCACCTTAAGCCCAGGCTGTCGGCCTTCACCTTTGCCGACGGCGAAGGCTATATCTTTGTCAAGAGCTATCAGGGAGAAGAGTTGGTCAATCGCACCCAGCCTGGTCTTGTCGGTACAAACATCCTTGATGTGACCGATCCTCGGGGGGTCAAGGTGGTCCAGGAACTCATTACAGCCGCCAGGCAGCCGGGAGGCGGGTTTGTGGCCTATCAGTGGAACAAGCCGAGTCTGGGACGGGCAGTGGACAAGATTTCCTATGTCCGCGGGGTCCAGGATTGGGGCTGGGTGGTTGGGGCCGGGCTCTATCTGGATGATGTCGAGGCGGCGGTTGCCGAGATGACCGCCGGCATGTGGCAGAGTCTGTTTCTGGAAACAACCGTGATCCTCGGATTCGGCTTTCTGGTGCTTATGGGCATGATGACGGTTTCCCGCCGGGCTGTAGGCCGGATCAGCTCAGAACTGGAATCTTTGACGGCCGGTATGGCCAGGAAGGGGGACAGAGGAAGGCTCTTGCAGGAGCAGAGCTATGCCATTCGAGAGTTTCAGAGCATTGCCGCCGGGGCGGCCAGGGCCTTTGCTGAACTTGAGGCCGTGGAAGCGAAACTGCGCCGCAGTGAGGCGGATCAGCGCATCCTGTTGGACAACATCCAGACCCAGATCTGGTATTTGAGCGATGAGCATACCTATGGCGCGGTGAATCAGGCCCATGCCGAGTTCAACGGCATGGCGGTTGAGGACCTGGCCTTCAAGGATATGTATGATCTGTTTCCGGAAGACGTGGTGGAAGTCTGCCGGGTGGGAAATCGCGGGGTTTTTGCCACGGGCCGGGCGATCCGGAGCGAAGAATGGGTCCCTCATGCTTCCGGAGAGCGGCGTCTTATTTCCATTTTGAAAGCGCCGGTGGTCAGGAACGACGGAGGCGTGGCCTTTGTGGTCTGTTCGGCCGAAGACATCACGGAGCAAAAAAGGGCGGAAGAGGCCGTGACCGAGAGTGAACGGAAATTTCGACTCGTGGTTGAAAATGCCAATGAAGGCATTTTTATCATGCAGGACGGCCGGTATAAGTATGTGAACGACTACGGACTCCGCTTGTTTGGCCGGAGTTGGAAAGCGATGATCGGAAAGGAAATTCTCAAGGGCATCCATCCTGAGGATCGAGAACGGATTCACAAACGCATTGAAAGGCGCATGGCAGGATCTGCAGTTGATGACAGCACCGAACACCGGATCATTGATGCCCGGGGGCGGATCAAATGGGTTGAGACCAGAGGGGTGCAGACCGTCTGGGAAGGCCGGGCGGCAAACATCGGTTTTGCTACGGATATTACAGAACGGAAGGCCGCAGAGGAACAGCTGCGCTTTATGAGTTCGATTACGGACAATATGGCGGATTCGGTCATTGCCACCAACCTCCGGTTTGAAATCACCTATCTCAACAAGAAAGCGGAAGAATTATTCGGATACAGCCTGGAAGAGCTGCAGGGACAACCCCCGGCTCTATTGAATGCTGATCCTGAATCAGAGGCCATTCAACAAGAGATAGGCGAGACTGTCAGAGCAGGAAAAGCCTATCATGGAGAAGCCTTGAACCGGAAAAAGGACGGTTCCACATTTTTCTGCGAGTACAAGATTTTTCCGCTCCTGAATGATGATGGAACACCGTTTGCCTATATCGGCATACAGAGAGATGTTACCCAGCGGAAGCAGGCGGAACAGGATCTCTTGGAGACGAATCAGCGCCTGGAGGAAGCAACGGCCCGGGCGAACGCCATGGCGGTGGAAGCCGAGGCGGCCAACCAGGCCAAGTCCGAGTTTCTGGCGAATATGAGCCACGAGATCCGCACCCCCATGAACGG
>CAZUMF010000156.1:0-11313 GCA_964621385.1 uncultured Desulfohalobiaceae bacterium | reverse complement strand
CCCCCGTGAGCAAGCCTTAGAAAACCAAGAGCCGGAAGCGTTCGAGCGAAAGAGAACCCTGTGACCGGTTCGTGGTTTCAGCTGAAGTTTCATACCAGCATCAACGCAACAGGACATTTGTCAATTTGAATAATTTTTAAATAGTTATGTGCCAGCGTGGCCAGAGTCCGCGCTGACACCCGGAGAGGAGACTATGGACATACAGCTCATGAGCGCCCTGGGCAAAGCCGGCGCCGCTGCCGCCCTGTGCCTGGCCGCCGTCGGTTCGGCCCTGGGAACCGGAACGGCTGGCATGGCCGCCATCGGAGCCTGGAAAAAGGCCTATGCCCAGAACAAGACCGCCCAGTTCATCCTGATCACTTTTATCGGAGCGCCGCTGTCGCAAACCATCTACGGGTTAATCCTGATGAACATGATGCTGGGCATCAGCGAACAGGCCCTGGCCAATGGAGCGGATTTTCTGAACTGGCCCGCCATGCTCGTGGCCGGAATCGCCGGGGGAGCAGCCATGGGCGCCTCCTCCTGGTTCCAGGGCAAGGCCGGAGCCGCTGCCTCCGACGCCCTGGGAGAAACCGGACAGGGCTTCGGCAACTACCTCTTGACCATCGGCATCGTAGAGACCGTGGCCCTGTTCGTCATGGTTTTTGTCCAGGGGACCTTTTAAACCATTTTTTTCGAGGCGAAAAAATGGATTAACAACGCCCTTTCGGGCTGAGTACTAGGTCCTCTGCATTAGTGCACTGTCCGGGGCTCGTCCGGCTATTCCTCCCTCCCTTCCAGTCCGGAAATGAAGCGGTGGATGTTTTTTCCCAGATCGTCTACCGCATAACCGCCCTCCAGGGTGCAGAAGACCGGAAGCCCCAGCGAGCGAATGCAGCGACCGATCTGATAATATCCCCATTCGGTCAGGCCCAGGGAAGCGAGCGGGTCTTTGTAGTAGGCGTCGAATCCGGCAGCCACAGCCACTTGTTCGGCTTCCGGCACATGATCGAGCATAGCCCTCAGGTTGTGCAGATACTCTTTGTCACCGATTTCCCCATGAAAAAGATTGTTGTAGTACTGACGGCCTGAGGTGAGACCGGTGCCGGGATAGCCGTTTTTATGCAGGGAGAGGCAGGTCACCCGCTCGCTGTTTCGAAAGATATCCTGGGTCCCGTTGCCGTGATGCCCGTCGATGTCCACGATCAAGGTTTTTTTGCCGCTTGTTTGCACGGCCGCTGCAATATTGTTGAAATAGCAAAACCCTCCCAGAAAATCCCGGCCGGCATGATGCCCCGGGGGCCGCATCAGCGAAAAGCCGTTTTCAGCCGCTGCGGTCAAAGCACCCCCCACCGCCAGTTTGGCGTACATAAAAATGTCGGCGTAGCGGGGTGTATCCAGGGAGACAAAGGATTGATTTTTGACTTCTTCGATCAAAGACGCTGCATGCACGCTCAAAAGGTCTTCTTCAGTGCAGGGTTCCGGTTCGATGAATGTATAGCCCAGTCCGTGCAGATACCGGGCAGCCTGCTCCAGCCTGCCGGGAGATTCGGGATGGCCCGAGGCACTGAATTCAAGACATTTGGGTGTGTAAATGATGTTCATGGGCCGGAGTATAAGCCCCTGGAGTCTGGAGTTCAATCAGCTTTTTTTCTCGGACGGGAAAAAAACTCTCCCTGTTTTCTCACCTAAAAATCACCGTTTTCTGTTTTCACGCGATAGGCTACACTACAGACAATCAGCTGCGCATTGCGGCGGCGAACAGCTTGAATGCAGGGGGTGAACAATGGACAACTCAAATGAAATCAAATTATTGCCAGCATTTTCCGCGTTGACTTCCTCCCAGCTCCTGGCTGTGGCGGAGCAGGGTTTTCTGCTGGAACGGCCGGCCGAGGAAACCATGTTCAGGCAGCATGATCCCGCGGATATGCTTTACGGCATCCTGGAGGGGCAGGTGGAGTTGACCTTTATCTACAAGGATCAACTCCTCGAAACCAATATCGAATATGAAGAATCGGTGATCAGCCGGTACACGGAGTATGAACGGCCGATTGTCCTGGAGGTCCTTTTGCGCGGTGAAATTTTCGGATGGTCCTCCATGGCGGGCAATCAAACCTATACGGCCTCAGCCGTGCTTGTCCAGGCATCGCGCTTGTTTGCCATCAAGGCTTCAGCATTGCGGGGAATCCTGGATGACAACCCGGATATGGGTTATGTGTTCATGGACCATCTCTCCCGGGTCATCGCCAAACGGCTGCACTGGAGGACCCAGAAGCTGGTGGAGAGCTGGGTGGAGGCCTTTGGAACCAATCGGGTCGGCTGATCCCCGGGAGCGCTCTTCGTCCATTCAAGTATAAAGCTGGCTCCGCCCGCAACCCATAAGTCACTGTGCCCTGTATGCCGCGAAATCCTCAGGCATTCCGAGCACCGCCTTTACACTGTCATGGAGATCGGTTAGAGAGAGAGGTCTATGATGCACGAAAACAAAAACGAACCAAGGACCTGTCTGGATGTGGAGAAACTGGAAAAGCAGTTTTCCGGAAAACCCAGGCTCCTGGATGTGATGAAGCAGGAATTCGCCTCTCTGCAGGAGACCCTGCTGCCTGAACTGCAGAACGCCTATGTCCAGGGCAATCTGCAATCCCTCAAGGATCTGGCGCATACGCTCAAGGGCAATGCCGCTTTGATCGGAGCCGTAGAAGTACAGGAACTGGCCAGAACGATTGAAATAGCCGCCCGGGATGCCAATCGGGATGATCTGCAGGCCAAAACCGAACAGTTGCCCGCCTCTTTTCAGCAGGCGCTTGAACAACTCGAAAACGTGCGTGTCAGCTTTGCCTCTGGCAAAGCTGACTCATAATTCTGACTTCGCAGCATCTTAACATTCTAAAATGTACCAGAAATATCACATGATGTCCAATAAATCCTTCAGATTTAAGCGTCCTGTAAAGCGCTCTGGAGTTGAGGGGTGAACACTGTTCACGTTCGGTGATAAATGGACAAATCAATTCTGTATATCGATGACGACCGGATGAGCCGTCAGGTCATCGGGGCCTATCTGCAGGAGCTCGGCTATAAGGTGCTTCTGGCGGAGTCCGGTGAAAAGGGACTGCAGTATTTTCAGGAGGAGTCTCCGGATGTCCTGCTTCTGGATCTGCGCATGCCCGGCATGGACGGATTTGAGGTCCTCAAGCAGGTTCGCAGCCAGGACTCGGAAACGCCGATTCTGGTGATTTCCGGGATCGGGGAGATGGAGGATGTTATCCAGGCCCTTCGCTTCGGGGCCACCAATTATCTCATCAAGTCCCTGGATGATCTCAAGGTTCTGGAAAAGGCCATGAAGATCGCTTTTCACAATCTCCAACTGGCCAGGGAAAAAAAGCATTACGAAGAGAAGCTGGCCCGGACCCTGGAGGAGAAGGAGCGCTATCAACGGCAGCTGGAAAGCGTTTTCAACAGCATCCCTGACGGCATCATCACCATTGATGCCCGGAAAACGGTGCTCGATTTCAACAAAGCCATGCAGGTCCTGTGTCCCTTGGGAAAAAAACTGGCCGTGAACCAGGATCTGAGGGATATCAATGCAGAAGGCGGGAATGAATGCTGCCTCGGGCTTTTGCAAATGACCTGCGAAGAAAACCGGCAGTTTCTGAACCGGCGTATGGAGTGTCCCTATGCCGGGATGCGTCAGAAAGTGCTCCTGGTCACCAGCACCCCGCTCTTGAACAGCCAGCAGGAGCTGATCGGAGCGACCATGATTCTCAAGGACGTCACCCGGGAGCAGGAGCTGGAGGAGCAGATTCAGAACCGCCGCAAATTCAGGAACATCATTGGAAAAAGCCATAAAATGCAGCGAGTCTACACCCTGATCCGTCAATTGAGCAATGTGGACTCCACGGTCCTCATCCTCGGGGAGAGCGGCACCGGCAAGGAAAATGTCATGGACGCCCTGCATCATACCGGCATCCGGGCCGAGGGGCCCCTCTGCAAAGTCAACTGTTCCGCTCTATCCGAAGATCTGCTGGACAGTGAACTGTTCGGACATGTCAAAGGGGCTTTTACCGGGGCGCACAAGGATAAGATCGGGCGGTTCGAAGCGGCCCACAAGGGAACGATATTCCTTGATGAAATCGGTGAAATTTCCCAGCGCATTCAGCTGAAGCTGCTCAGGGTCCTGGAAAATAAATCGTTTGAAAAGGTCGGGTCCAGCCAGACCATCACGGTGGACTGCCGGATCATCTCAGCCACCAATGTTGACTTGGCCCAAAAAGTGGCCGAAGGCGTGTTTCGAGAAGATTTGTATTACCGGCTCAAGGTTTTGACGATTTCGCTGCCCCCCTTGCGGGAACGCAAAGAAGACATCCCTCTGCTCATCGATTATTTCTGCCAGTATTTCAGCAGCGAATTCCAGAAAGAGATTTTCGGGGTCAGCGAAGCGGTCATGAATGTCTTCATGCGCTATGAATGGCCCGGAAACATCCGGGAGCTGAAACACACCCTGGAGCACGGCAGTCTTCTCAGCCCGGGCGGATTGATCAATATCGACCATCTCCCTCTGGAAATGATCGACTTCAGCTCCAGTCAGGGATTGACCCTGAAATCCAAATCACCGCGGGACCTGACCCGGGAACATATTGAACAGGCATTGGCCCAGGCCGAAGGCAATAAGTCCAAGGCTGCTCAAATCCTTGGCTGCCATCGAAAAACGCTGTACCGAAAGATCGAGCAGTTTCAACTTCCGGTCTAGCCCCTGAGTGTGACATGTCTCATTTGTGCGGGTGGCACAGTGTGACATGCCACATTCTTCCTGCCCCGATAGTCACGCACGCAATCGCTCAAGCTCAGGACAACGCTCTGTTTTTTTCAGTTTCCACCTGTCAGGCACGCTCTTTGCATCCATTTCTGAAACGACGCGTTTTCAAATGTGTTGGAATCTTTTGGTCAGGAGGGACGTATGTTTCAGGAAACGGCAAGTCCAAGAAGCAGGAAGGTTGCAAGGCGTAAAAGTGAGGATGATGGATACAAATTGATGAAAGTGTTGTTTGATTCCATTGCCACACCAATGTTGTTTATGGATGAAACCTGCCAGGTGCTGGCTGTCAATTCCAGCTTTACCCGAAATCTGGGCTGGAGTCAGAGTGATTTATTGGGTCAAAACATTCGACAGCTCATCAATAAGCAATCTCACCGGGATTTTTTTCAACTGCAGCGATCGCTATCCAAGGATGAACAATTTTGGCAGCAGGACCTGGAAGTCATGGATGCCGATCATCAAAAATGCGAGGCCAGGTTCCGGGTGCAGCGGGTGCAGCTCAACGGACAGCATGTGTATTCGATCAGCATCCAGGCCAAACCGGCCCCCGCCTCCAAGATTCCAGAGTCTTTGGAGGATATGGATGAAGACCTGCTCAAATTGACCCCGACTGAAATGGAGGTTTGCCAGTACATACAGGACGGCCTGACCAGCAAGGAAATTGCGGACAAATTGTTCTCATCCTTCGAGACCATTCAGACCCACCGCAAAAATATTCGAAAAAAAATGGGGCTCAAGGGCTGCAAGACACCGTTGTGCACCTATCTTCGGGTGGAAAAAAAGTTGCCCAGGAATTTTTTCTACAGCAATGCCTGACAACCTGATCCGATTTCGAATTTCTCAATCCGGAGTGAATCTGGAATTTTTGGGTTTGCGGGCGTAGCCTGCTGTAATCAGTGTTTTTTACAGACGATATTCGTTCAAAACCGGGTCTGGTCAGACCCGGTTTTGCTCAAGAGGGGGGATTGTGAATACCGGAAGCTATGTCCGACCGCTGCACACACTGAGTATGGATGATGTACAGGAAGTCGGCGGGAAAAATGCGGCGTTGGGATCGATGATTCAGGACCTCAAACAGGAAGGCATCCGGGTTCCGGATGGGTTTGCCACCACCGCGCAGGCCTATTGGGACGTCATCCGGTTCAACGGCCTTGATGAAGCCTTTCAGGAGATGTTTGCGGACTTTGAAGCGGGAAAACGGTCCCTGACAGCAATCGGCAAAAGCGTCAGAAACCGGATTCTTGAGGCCCAATGGCCCGAAGCCATTGAAGCCGAAGTCCGGCAGGCCTATCGCGATCTGTGTGAACACTACGGAGATGAAGCCGTGGATGTGGCTGTGCGCAGCAGCGCCACGGCCGAAGACCTGCCCGAGGCGAGCTTCGCAGGCCAGCAGGAGACCTTTTTGAATATCACCGGGGAACAGCAGCTGCTGGAAGCGGTGCGAAAGTGCTTTGCCTCTCTGTTTACGGATCGGGCCATCAGCTACAGGACTGAAAAAGGCTTTGATCATCTTAAAGTGGCGCTTTCCGCGGGCGTGCAAAAAATGGTCCGCTCGGACCGTGCCGGTTCCGGAGTGATGTTTTCCATCGACACCGAGACTGGATTTCCGGACATGATTATCATCAATGCGGCCTGGGGGCTTGGGGAAAACGTAGTCCAGGGTTCTGTCACGCCTGATGAATACCGGGTTTTCAAACCGCTGCTCCGGGATGAAAACTTGATCCCCATTGTGGAAAAGACGGTCGGGGCCAAAGAGAAAAAGATGGTCTACAGCGAGGGCGGTACCAAGACCGTCAAGAATGTCATCACCTCGGTCTGGGAACAGTCGGCCCTGGTGCTGGAGGATGAAGAAATCCTGCAGCTTGCCCGGTGGGCCAAGCGGATCGAGGATCATTACCAGAAGCCCATGGATATGGAATGGGCCAAAGACGGGGATTCGGGCGCGCTCTTTCTGGTTCAGGCCCGCCCGGAGACTGTCCAATCCCAGAAAGAAGCCACAAGCCTGAAGCATTATACCTTGAAGCAGAGCGGCGAGTGGACAGTCAGCGGTTTGAGCATCGGGGATGCCATTGCCTCGGGACCTGTGTGCCGGATCAAATCCGCCGCCGATCTGGAACAATTCGAGCCGGATTCCATCCTGGTCACGGAAATGACCGATCCGGACTGGGTGCCCATCATGAAAAAAGCGGCCGGCATTGTGACGGATCACGGCGGACGCACCTGCCATGCCGCCATTGTCAGCCGGGAACTGGGCATTCCGGCTATCGTCGGCACCGGGAACGCGACCCAGGTTCTGCATCACAAGGAAGATGTGACCATCTCCTGCGCCGAAGGGGAAGAGGGTTTTGTCTATCTCGGCCTGTTGGACTATGAGGAACAGGAGATCGACCTGGCGGACATTCCAGAGACCCGGACCCGGATCATGATGAATATCGCCAGTCCCAGCGCGGCCTATCGCTGGTGGCGGCTCCCCTGTCAGGGCATCGGCCTGGCCAGAATGGAATTCGTGATTAACAATGTGATCAAGATCCACCCCCTGGCCCTGACCCGTTTCAACAAGCTCGAAGACGATGAGGCCAGAGAGCGCATCCGCCAGCTGACCCATCGCTACACGGACAAAGAAGAATACTTTGTGGAGCATCTGGCTATGGGGCTCGGCAAGATCGCCGCTTCCCAGCATCCTGATCCAGTGGTTGTCAGGATGAGCGACTTCAAGACCAATGAATATGCCAATCTCATCGGCGGAGCGCAGTTCGAACCGCATGAAAACAATCCCATGCTCGGGTTCCGGGGGGCTTCCCGCTATTACAGCGCGGCCTACCGGGATGGTTTCGCCCTGGAGTGCCGGGCCATTCACCGGGTACGGGAGAGCATGGGCTTGCACAACGTCATTATCATGATTCCCTTTTGCCGGACACTGGACGAGGCCGATCAAGTGCTCGAAGTCCTGGCCGACAACGGACTGCAGCGAGGCGAGAACGGCCTGCAGGTCTATGTGATGTGCGAGATCCCGGCCAATATCCTGCTGGCCGACCAATTCGCCCGGCGTTTCGATGGGTTTTCCATCGGGTCCAATGACTTGACCCAGCTCATCCTCGGGGTGGACCGGGATTCGTCCGAACTCGGCCATCTGTTTGACGAGCGCAACGAAGCCGTCAAGCGCGCGGTGAAATCCCTGCTGGAGACCGTGAAGTCGGTGCAGCCGGACTGCAAGGTGGGCATCTGCGGTCAGGCGCCGAGCGATTACCCGGACTTTGCCGCCTATCTGGTGCAGCAGGGCATTGATTCCATTTCACTCAATCCGGACAGTGTCCTGGAGGTCAAGCAGAAAGTGGCTGCAGCCGAACAGGAGATGGACGCCCGGAAGACCTGAAGTAACCATTTTGCCTTTGCCGGATGAGGGCAGAGCAGAAAAGGAACGGTGTATGGAAAGAGGAAAAAAATTTGTCCAGAATTTTGTTCAGGGCAAGAAGGCCATGAGCAGCACCCAGGCCCTGCTCCAGGATATCGAAGACGTCGTCTTCCAGCAAACAAGCGATGCACAGGCTCACGCAAACGGAGAGCCATATGATGAGGAACTGTCCTCTTCAGAATCCGAAGACCGGGATGAGAGGGAGCGCCATTCTGCCGGGAATTCTTGACACGCTCAAAAAAGTCCCTACCCTTATCAGATAATTATGTTTCAGCCCTGCCAGAGGCAGGGCTGAAACCGGACACAGACCCGGAGGTCTGCTGCCGGCATGTCCCGAATTGTTCAACAAAGGAGGTCTTCCCATGAGAATCCCGGCTCGAATCGGTTTGTTCACGGTTTTTCTGATTTTTGCCTGCAATGCCTCGGCTCTGGCCCATTGCGAAATTCCCTGCGGCATTTACGGCGATGAGATGCGTATCCAGATGATGAACGAGCATTTGATGACCATCCGCAAAAGCATGAAGCAGGTCAAAGCGCTTCAGACTGAAGATCCAGTCAATTACAATCAGCTTGTGCGCTGGGTGATGAACAAGGAGGATCATGCGAATCAGCTCCAGGATATCATCAGTCAGTACTGGCTGACCCAGCGGATCAAGCCCGATGATGCCGACTACGATCGCAAACTCCGTCTCTTGCATCAGATGCTGGTCTCGGCCATGAAGTGCAAACAAACCACCGATGACAAGCACGTCGACGATCTTCACCGGCTTATTCATGAATTCGAAGGACTCTATTTCAAAGACTAACCAAGCAAAGATCCAGTCGATCCTTCCGGGATCGACTGGATCTCGGACACAGCAGTCATCCGGTTTTCGCCGGCAGGCGTAAACCGGACAGGGGGAACGTATGGGCAGTGATACACCGCAGCAGCGGTTCCAGGTTCGTATCGGCGGCGAAGCCGGTCAAGGGCTTGAAACAGTCGGGCAGATGCTGGCCAAAGCACTGATCCGGTCCGGGTTCGGGGTCCTCACCACGCAGAGCGCCATGTCCAGGATTCGGGGCGGCCATAATTATTTTTCACTCTATTGCGGAGCTGATCAGCCCCCGGCTCCCGGCGGCCCGGTGGACCTTCTGGCCGCCTTTACCCAGGAAACCGTGGATATCCATCAGGATCAGCTTGTAGAGCAGGGCCTTCTTCTGCTGGGGGAAGGCATGGACCATCAGGAAGCCGGGCGCTTCCTGCAGATCCCTTTCAGTGAACTGGCGGAGAAAAAGATCGTGTACAACGTTCTGGCCCTGGGCGTCCTGGCCGGACTGCTGGGAATAGACACCGAGGTGGCCGTCTCGGTTGTTCGCGATACCCTGGGGTCCCGGCATGAGGATCTGCTGGATCAAAACCTGACCGCCCTCAAAAAGGGACAGGAATGGCTGCAGTCGCAGCAGATCGATTTTCAAGCCCTCGCCGGTGGTCCCTCGGGAAAGGATTATCTGGCCGTGAGCGGAAGCCAGGCCATTGCCCTGGGCGCCCTGGCCGCCGGCGTGAATTTCTGCTCCTTCTATCCCATGTCCCCGGCCACGAGCATCGCCGTCAATCTGGTGGGCCATGCGGAATCCGCCGGCCTGGTTGTGGAACAGGCCGAAGACGAGATCGCGGCCGTGAATATGGCCATCGGAGCGACATTCTGCGGGGCCCGGAGCCTGGTGCCCACCTCGGGCGGCGGTTTCGCCCTGATGGGCGAAGGGGTCAGCCTGGCCGGCATGACTGAGACCCCGCTGCTCATTGTCCTGGCCCAGCGTCCCGGACCGGCCACCGGTCTGCCCACCAGAACCGAACAGGGCGATCTTGAGCTCGCCCTGCACAGCGGGCATGGGGAGTTTCCCAGGGCCATCCTCGCGCCGGGGAGCCAGGAGGAGTGTTTTTCCTTGACGGCCCGGGCCTTGCGGCTCTCGGAACAGTTCCAGAGCCCGGTCATCCTCCTGGTGGATCAGTTCCTGGTGGATTCCATCCGCTCCGTCCCCAGATTCGATCTCCAAGCGTTGCCGGATTTCGGGCAGCCGGGCGAGAGCGGAGAGCGGCAGGACGTCTACGAACGGTTTGCCCTGACCGAGGACGGGGTTTCGCCCCGGCTCATTCCGGGCGCTGGACAGGATCTGGTGGTTGCGGACAGTGACGAACATACCCCGGACGGCCATATCACCGAAGATCAGACGGTCCGGACTCAGATGGTGGACAAGCGCTTGAAAAAAATGGACGGCCTGCGCCGCGAGACCGTCCCTCCGAGCTATCAGGGCCCGGATCGACCGGATCTGCTGCTGGTTTCCTGGGGATCGAGTCAGGGAGTCGTGCAGGAAACGGCCCAAATGCTGCACTCCGAGTCGCGCCAGGTGGCGACCCTTCATTTTTCCCAGGTCTGGCCCCTGGTTCCGGAACAATTTCTCCAGCGCCTGCAGCAGGCCGAGTCCGTGATTGCAGTGGAGAGCAACGCTACAGGACAATTCACCAGGCTGTTGCGACGGGAAACCGGGTTCGACATTGCGCAGCAGGTGCTTCGCTACGACGGCCATCCCCTGACAACGGACTTTATCCTGGAAACGCTCGAAGATTCAGGAATTGTATGAGAGGGCGGCTTTGTGTTTTGAATTGGACATTTCACAGGTGTCAGGTTTCGGGTGTCAGGGAAAAAACTTACAATGTCAATAGCTTAAAATCAATAAATGGCCTCCCGCTCGGAGAGCGAGGGCCTACGGTTGCTGTTTTCCAAGTCTGTTGCCCAAGCCTTACGGTGAAGGCACCCGTAGGGCGCCCCTGTCCCCAGGGGCAGCCCTTTTCTGTGAATCTTTTAAGTTCTTATTTTATGACGCATCCTAAGAAAACGAGAAATGAGCGACCCACGGGGAATCCTATACTCAATATGGATCTTATAGAGCCCCTGATTCAAAGTCAAGCTCTTTTCAGATACAGTCCACGTCTTCTCAGGTGTTTACAGTAGATGTTGCTCGGTTCTTCGCAAAATACTTTGGCGCACCAAGTGTTTCTGCTGGCCTATTGAAGTGGCTGTGAATTTGACCTGGCCACGGATTCAAGGCTATGTTTCCAGGAGCACATAGC
>CAZUMF010000155.1:6226-11314 GCA_964621385.1 uncultured Desulfohalobiaceae bacterium | reverse complement strand
GGCATGAATTTTGGTGAGCATGAGAAATCTCCCTCTATTTTAAAAGCACTTTATAATGTATTTTTAATAGATCAATTAAGGGTATTTGTCAAGATGGTGGCAAGGGGGCGCATTTATGCGGTACAAAGAGGGCTGGGTTGAAATCTTGACAAATAATCCTTGACGCTCTCACTTTGCATCTGACAGGATGTGGCCGATATGCCTATGGTGCAAAAAAAGATCACATTCAGCATGTAATCCTTGCAGGGAGCAACTCCATGAAGTCAATTCTAGACACTTGCAAACCACGCCCCGATATTCTTCAGGGAACCTTTAATCCGGAAATTTTCACGGCCAGTCTCGGGCAGGTCCTTGAAGCCTATCACCGAGATCAAAATCCCTCCACTATTTACACCGATCCTCAGATCTTTTTTCGAGAGGCAACCTATCCGACTCAAGGTTTGAAAAGCGCCGTCCTTTCGGCTTTCGGGCGAATCTCCGGCGATGGCTCATTTCCAGCCATTCAACGTTTGGAGACTGCTTTTGGCGGCGGAAAAACTCACTCCTTGATCGCCATGACCCACTTAGCCAAGCAAGGTCAAAGAATTGCTCCACTGGTCAAAGATATTCTTCCGGAAAAATACCTGCCTGAACAAGGAGAAGTGCGAGTAGTTGGAGTGGCCGGGGACGAACTTCCAGTCCATAAGCCCAAGGGCGCGGAGCTGATCCCTTATACCCTGTGGGGCGAGATCGCCTATCAGATCGGAGGCGAGACGCTTTACCGGCAGGTGGAAGATGAGGTCACCTCGTATGCCGCCCCTGGCCGCCATTATTTCCAGACCGTTTTAGGTGATATCAAGGCACTGGTCATGCTCGATGAATTGGCCCAGTATGCCACGAGGCTACAGGCAGCCCGGCCTGATGGCGCAGATCAACTGGCGGCTTTTCTGATGGGGCTGCACGGCTTTGCCAGGAACAATCCCGGGCTTGCGGTTGTCTTGACTTTGGCCAGCAGTGTGGATGCCTTTTCCAGGCAGTCGTCCAAACTGGGAAAACTCGTCTCCGAGGTCAGGGGAGAGGCGGTTGATGAGGCTCAAGCTGCGGCCTTGGCTCAAGAGGCCGAAGAGGGGATTCGCAGCGTGGTGGCCAGAGATGCCTCTACAATAGTTCCTGTCCAAGGCGGAGAGATTTCCCGCATTCTGGCCAAACGTCTTTTCCAACATATCGACCCTGATGCGGCTGGAGAAATCGCTGAGGCATACATGAGAATGTACAGGAGTCACTCATCTTCCTTGCCGTCAGATGCTGTCCAGGAAGATTTCCGGCAGACCCTTGTCTCGCACTACCCGTTTCATCCCACTTTTATCCGGTTTCTAAACGGGAAGCTTTCCACTCTGGAAACATTCCAGGGAACCAGGGGGGTCCTCAGGATTTTGACCCTTGTCATTCGAACCCTTTGGGATAATCAACTGGCCATCCCTTTGATCCACACCTGTCACCTGGATATGCAAAATGCCCAAACCGTGGATGAACTCATCGGCCGAACCGGCGGGGCCGACCTCTTGCCGGTCCTGAATACCGATATCGGTGGTCCGGATACAGGAATCCTCTCGACCGGGACCAGTTATGCCCGCCTGGCTGATCAAAAAAACCCCCATCCCAAGGGATATCCTTTATACGAATACACCTGGAAGACAGTCTTTGTGCACAGCCTGGTGGGCAGGTCCGAGGGGTTGGGTTCCAATCTTTTCGGAATCAATGAGCAGGAGGCTCTCTTTGCGGTTTCCAATCCTGACATCCCTCCAACCCAGGTCCAAAAAGCCTTGGAAGAGATTGACGCAAGCGCTCAATACTTGCGGAAAAGTCAGGGACGTTATTATGCCAGCCTGGATCCTTCGGTCAACAGGGCCTTATCATCCATCCGGGCTGGCTTGGGAAGCTCTAATGTCAGAGAACGCTTGACCGCAACAGCCAGGAATGTGGTCAAGAAGGAGACCGAGACATTTCGAGTCGTTCATGATGTCTCCGTGCCGGAGGATATTCCGGATAAAGGCGACAAGCCCATCCTGGCTATTCTTGACTTGAGGGCCGAAAAGATCAGCGCTGAAGAGCTGGTGACCATGGCCGGGCAAAATCGGGCTCGGGAACGTCAAAATCTCGTGTTTCTGCTGGTCCCCAAAACGGTCCGCGAGCAAAGTGAAAATAGGAATCAAGACCGGATCCATACGGCTCAGGACATCATGTCCCGTATGGATGGTCTGGCCAGGACTGTCCTGGCCAGAAAACGATTGCAGGAAAAACCCGAAAATTATGGAATCACGGGCGTCAAACTGGCGGAGCAGGATTTTTCCCAGAAGTCCAAAGAACGGGAACAGGCCCTGCTGACCACAGTTACTCAATGTTACGACGGGTTGTGGTTTCCGTCCGCATCAGGGCGGATCATTCGCAAGGAAATCAAAACCGGCGGCGGTGAGGGAGGGGCTTCTGTTATCGAAGAAATCAGGCGTATTCTCAAGCAGGAAGGCGAACTCATCACCCCTGATGCAGCTCAGACCAAAGAATGCCTCTACAGTTTGCAGAGGCTCTTTTTTCAAGAATCCGCAACCCCTAAAATGAAAGACATCAGAGAAAATTTTGCCTGTAAGCGGACCTGGCCCATTTTGGAGGCTCCCCAGCTTTTTGAGCAGATCATTCGCAGCGGGATAGAACGAGGCATGTGGTGCCTGTTTCGAATGCAGGCCGATAGCGAACAGCCTGATGACTTCTTCAGCCGGGATACAGGCCCCTTGCCCATGGAGTTGGATCTCTCCGATCCCGAATGGTCGCTCATCTCGCAGGCAAAAGCCAATCAGCTGGGCTGGGGGCCGGTCCAAATCGACAGGGAAAAGGTCAAGTCAGTTCTCTATGAGACTGTCACTTCCAATGAAGCCGCGTCTGTCAAAAAAATCAGCGAAGCCGTCAAAAACAAGTTAGGTGATGTCCCGGAAACCGAAGTCAGCCAGATGGCCGTAGATTTTGTAAGACAAGGCAAATTAGGCCTTTTCACAGGGAAATCTGACCAGAAGGGAAAGCCGGCTGACTTGAAGTACGGCTCGGGAGCTTTCATCCCGCCGCCGGAAAAGGATCAGGTTCTTATCACCCCGGCAGCAATCTCTAAAAGAGGCTGGAAAAAGGAAACACAGAAGTTTTCACTCTCAGGGAAAGACGGGGCGGACAAGATATTTCCGTTGCTCAAAAGCATAGGCACCCTCTATTCCCGCGGTGCAACATCGGAAATCGAAATCCTCGAATTTATGGACCTGGAGATACCTGGCGGAGGGAAAATGCGCGTTTCCCTCGAGGACGTACCACCTGAGGCCATGCAGAACCTGGATGAGTTCTTTGACATTTTGGCACATCTGCTTGAAAAGGGGCCGGATACAGAGGTCGAACTGACGATCAACGACCCGGATGACAATTGCCTTTTGATCCAAAAACTGAAATAAACCATCTGGACAAACTGGGACTCGCTGGGGTGCAGCATGCTGCGACCTACTGACCACCAGCCTGTAGCGCTCTGCATTCATTTCAGGTCTCGTTTTGGGTTGTTGGCATAAGTAGCGTTTTGAACCTGCCGTCAATGTGGGACCATTCGTTATCCAGACCCAGGGGCGCAGCCTGCTGCGCCCCTATATATTGGAATAAAACCGATGAAGAAAGGCAAGCAATTTAAGTTGGAAGAGCATCGGCTTGCACACCTGGAACCTCTCATTCCCAAGGCGCCGTATGTGCTCAGAATCACGGAATGGAAAGATTATCCTGTTCCTGTCCTTGTCCTGAAGGAACGAAGAGAATACCAGGAAGAGAAAAAAAAACCAGCCAAGCAACAGTCCTTGGCCGAGCGCTCGATCAGACGGGTGCTTGCCGAGATAGCCACCATGCATGGAGGATCCCTCGGCCGCTGCCTGCCTCTGCTGCGGGACATGGTCAAAAACGTCAGGGATGATGCAGATGTTCCATTGGAATTGCAGCGCTATATGACCAAGGCCGGTCTTCGTATGCGGTGCAACCTGCCTTTGGATGAAGAAGCCGGGGCGAAGCTGGGTCTTCTGTTCCGCCTCCAGGTGCGGGTTAAGGAATTGGACCGGGTGGAGCTTATGGCCAGGCGGATCATGAGCTTTTCCCGGGAGGAAGCTGCCTACTGGTTATCCCGGACCACAAGCTTTGGAACCGATGCCAATCGATGGGCTTTGTCTGGATTGCGGCTCATGCTTGGAGGACAGCCTCATGATGCTGGGGTGGATCGGATGCTCATCCGACTGAGGGATGGGGTTTCATAAAACTATTGACAGGCGGAGATGGGTGTTTTAATATTCTTAATGACAACACCCACCACGCCTCTCCATGAAAATGGATGCGCACCACGGTGGGTTTTTTTATGCCTGAACAGCGTCGCCCGTTTACCAAGCCCGCCTTATCAGTTGAAGAACAAATCGATCTTTTATCCTCCAGAGGACTCGATATACAGGATCAGGCCAGGGCCTTACATTATCTTCGTTATATTGGCTACTACCGTCTTTCCGGCTACTTCCGTCCGTTTCAAAAACCACAAGATTTAAACCACACCTTTTTGCCGGGAGCGACCTTTGATCAAATAATCGTTAGCAGCAAGATAGAATAAGGCATTTACCTGTCATTATTCGACTTCGACATGGATGGAGACAATCAAACATGGTCAGTCCTGACACTCGGCTCATCGAACGCGGTTTTCCCTGTCATCAGGTGGGATCAGAAACAATACGGGAAAGAGATACCGGGAAAGCCCCTCCAATAAACAGGCTCCACGTCTGGTGGGCCAGGCGCCCATTGACCCCAAGCCGGGCAGCCGTTTTAGCCTCCCTGCTTCCGGCGGACACAAACCCGGAATACTTTGTGCGCAGCCTGGGCATTGAAAAATGTGTGGCTGAAGTGAATAACTCATATTGGACCTTGACCGGCAAGCTCCTGGAACGGATCCAAGCTGATGGGCAGCGAGGAGAGTGCCTTCCGGTAGACGACGTGGTCCTGCGGGCTCTGGACAGGGAGCAGGAGCGCAGGAAGCAGAATCTGGAACTTATTTCCAAGCTCAAG
>CAZUMF010000155.1:4039-6126 GCA_964621385.1 uncultured Desulfohalobiaceae bacterium | reverse complement strand
ACCTGCCCCTACTGTCACGGTGAGGCACCTCTTCTCAACTCCTGCTGGTTGTCCAAGGAAGACGGCAAGCAATGGGGGGTTCGTATCGTTCGTGATGGAAAGAACAGAGGCGGTAATGTCCGCTTCGAACCCTTCAGGGTGAACAAAGGTCAAGGACCAGATGGGGAAGACCCCAACTTTGCCACTGTGAACAGGGGCGTGGGGTATTGTGTCCATTGCCGGCAGGCTATATCAGGAGACGAGATCAAGGCCCAGGCCAGAGGAGAGAGCAGATTCGGACAATGGAAGGATCGACTCTACTGCGTGGTGGCCAACAGATTCGAGCCAAAGCTGGACAAGCACGGCCGGCCGCAGCGCTACGCCACAGGAGAGAGAAAGGGTCAAATCAAGACGACCAAGTTACGTTTCTTTCGACCTCCAAACGAACAGGATTTAAGAGCTCTGGATCTGGCAAAAACACAATTTGATGAAAAATGGGATGAGTGGGTCGCCAAAGACTACATCCCTACAGAAAAGATTCCAGGAGGTCAAAAGACAGGCGAGCCCATGCGATACGGCATGCCCCGCTGGTGTGACATGTTCACCCCGCGGCAGCTCCTGGGACACGTGACCCTTGTCGAGGCCTTGAATGCCTTGAAGCCGCAAATTCTGCAAGAACTCGGCGAAGAACGCGGGCGGGCCGTGATCACCTACCTCCAATTCGCCATTGACAAGGGAGTGGATTATAACAGCCGGCAGACAAGGTGGATACCCCAACGAACAAGTGTTTCTGGTACATTTGGCCGTCATGATTTCTCTCTGAAATGGACTTTTGGAGAGATGATCTTTACCGGACCAAACTCCGGGGCTGCCTGGGGCTTATCCCAGATTGTCGATTCGTATTCCGGAATGGCTCAACTGTTGGACAATGTGCAGACAATGAGAGGCCATATCGACGACAGCCTTAAAATTTACAACGAAACTGCGGCACACATCCCAAAAATTCAAAATGAAACTGTAGATTGTGTTTGCATGGATCCCCCGTATTACAACAATGTCCAATATGCTGAGCTCTCGGATTATTTTTACGTCTGGCATAAACGGACCCTCAAGGACATTTATCCCAACCTTTACAACAGGCGCATGACCAACAAAAAGGCCGAGGCTGTGGCCAATCCGGCCCGGGATGGTTCAGACAAGGCTGCCAAAGCAAACTATGAAAAAATGATGGCGGAAATCTTCTCTGAATCCCGCCGGGTATTGAAAAACGATGGTCTGATGACCCTGATGTTCACCCACAAGAGCCAGGATGCCTGGGAAACCCTGCTCAGATCCTTGATTGATTCAGGCTGGAAAATCACGGCTACGTTTCCTGTAGAGTCAGAATTTTCAGCTTCCATGCATCAGGCCAATATGGCCGCAGCCGCCAGTTCCATCTTCATCTCCTGCCGCAAACGTGTTGCTGAACAGGGGCTTCCGGCCATGTGGACCGGGCTTGGCGGGCGTGGCGTACAACAGGAGATCGAAAAGGCAGTCCGGGAGGGATTGCATGAGTTCGAGCAACTCAACCTCAACCCCGTGGATGAAATGGTGGCCTCCTATGGCCGGGCCTTGAAAATACTGTCCGAGAACTGGCCTGTCATGGACGGCGACGAAGAGGTCAGCCCGATCCGGGCCATGAACGAGGCCAGCCGGGTCGTGGCCGAAAACCAGATCACCAGGCTGACCAGGGGCAGGCTCCAGGTGGAAGACCTGGATTCGGAAACAGCCATGGCCCTCACCCTCTATGGCATCTGGGGGCTGAATGAACTGGCCTATGACGAGGCACTGAACCTCTCCCGTTCACTGAACATCAATTTGGCAGCAAAAAACGGGGGCTACCAGGTCGAGAAGCAAACTATAGGCATCAACACCCAGTCCTCCGGGCGGGGGCGCCAGAGGCAAGACCGGGACACTGCATCGTTTTACGCACCATTGATTCGAAACGGGTCCAAGCTCCGTCTGGCCAGACCTCTTGAGCGACATGAGAAGCGCCTGAGCCATCCCCAAACAGACTGGGACATTCTGCAGGGCATGCTCGTGGCCTATGATAACGGTGATATTCCGGT
>CAZUMF010000155.1:0-3939 GCA_964621385.1 uncultured Desulfohalobiaceae bacterium | reverse complement strand
GTAGGGGCGCAGCATGCTGCGCCCTCCTATCAGATCCCGAACCATCAAAACGCAAAACCAGGTATTACTCCTCATGTCCGACACAGCTGATCTGTCTTTTCAGTCTTATCCCTGGCGGATATCCTACCGCACCTCCACGCTTGATCCAGAGGGCAGACCCACCGACATCCTGCACGACTTTTACATCCCGGTTCTCAAGCGTGCTGTGCGCTACGACCGGATGGCCGGGTATTTCAGGTCTTCCTCCCTGGCAGCTGCTTCACAGGGATTTTCCGCTTTTACCCAAAATAAGGGTCAGGCCAGATTCATCGTGGGGGCTGACCTGAATCCTGAAGATGTCCAGGCCGTCCTGTCCGGACTGAGCAAGAACGACGATTCCTGGCTGGTTGCGGCCCTCAACGATGAGCTGGAACATTTCGAATCCTGGCCTGAAAATGTGCAAAACGGCGTGCAACTCCTGGCCTGGATGGTGGCCGGGGACCATCTCCGGATCAAAGTCGCCTTCAGGGTCCATGCCGAGACCGGAAAACCCTTGCCTTTTGACGGCCTGGATGATGGCTACGTGCATATGAAGTGGGGGCTCTTTGCTGATGAGCCAGGCAATCGGATTTACATCAACGGATCCCTCAATGAATCCAGGACTGCCTTGTGCGTGAATGCGGAAAACATCGATGTTCACTGCAACTGGAAAGGAGAAGTCGAGGCAGAAAGGGTCCGGCAGGCTGACCAGGAGTTTGAAACCCTGTGGGATAATCACAATCCGCATTTCAAGGTCCTCACCCTTCCGGAGGCGCTGCGCAGTCGGCTCATCAAGCTGGCCCACGGTTTGACCCGACCCTTGGAGATAGACGGTTCAAGTGAGGCTCCGCTTGAGGTTCGGCCGCCGGATAGTCTGGAAAGACTGACGTTCGCCCTGCTGGCCGACGGTCCGTTTCTGCCCGGCGGGCGCTATGTGGGGCTGGAAACTGCGCCGGTCAAGCCCTGGCCGCATCAGGAAGTGGTGGCCAAACGTGTTCTATCCACATGGCCGTTTTCATATCTCTTGTGTGATGAAGTCGGCCTGGGCAAAACCATTGAGGCCGGATTGATCATTCGTTCACTCAAGCTGTCCGGGCTGGCTGAGCGCATTCTGATTGCGGCTCCGGCCAGTCTGACCAGACAATGGCAGCGGGAGATGGCCGATAAGTTCCTGCTCTCTTTTGGATTGGCCCAAGGCGGTGTTCCGGCCAGGCACGAGTATATCTTCCCCAGCGAAGTAAAGAAGAACAGCTCTTCTCTGTTTGAAACAAACGCGACCATCATTTCAACAGGTCTTCTGGTTCGGGAAGATCGATCCCATGAGCTGAATACAGCTGCAAAGTTCGACTTGGTCCTGCTGGATGAAGCCCATTACGCCAGGAGGAAAAACGCCACCCAGGGCTTTCGTGCGGAACCCAAATTTGGCCGGTTGTTCAAAATACTGGAACAACGCCTTCGGAAAATGACGAAAAGTCTTCTTCTGGCAACAGCCACGCCCATGCAGCTGGATGCCGTGGAAGTCTTTGACCTGATCAAACTCACCAACAGGGTCAGCAGTTTTCAGTTTGAACCCGGGCTGTCCGCCTGGTTCTACGATCTGCTGGGGAGCTTGAACCAGGATCAGGATCTGTCGGCAAAGGAGTGGGCTTTTGTACGTGCCGTTCTGCTTGATGTTCAAGGACACGATCCCTTTTATGATTTCTTTCTCAAAGAAGCCGTGGTTGACAGCAGGATCAGGACTTCAGTCAGGCGCTTCTTGAATGACGGGAGGCCGCCCAGAGGCCGGGACAGGCAACGGATGCAGCGCTTCTTTTTTGCCGGATCACCCTTGAACAGGGTCATGCTCAGGCACACCAGACCCCTTTTGGAAATTTATCGCCAAAAAGGGGAACTCCATGCCAATCTGGCCAAAAGAGAGATCCTCCCCTTGCCCAATATCGCCTTTTCCGATGAGGAGCAGCAATGCTACGAACAGCTCGAGGCCTATTGCCGTGAACTGGCGACCCAGGTCCAGCAGAGCGGAGATACGGGGAACAGGCATGCAATCGGTTTCTACCTGAATTTTCTGCGGCTTCGATTTGCTTCCAGCTTCAGTGCGATTCGCCAAACCCTGCAGAGGCGTTTGCGGAAAGTGGAATACACCCTGGAACATCACTTGATCAGTGAACAGTCAGAGGTCCAGGAGGTTGATTTGGAAGACCTGCTCGAGGCCGGGGATGACGACCTGGAAGTGGTGGCCACTATTCTCCAAAACAGAAGCCCCCAGGACCTTGAGTGGGAACGGAATCATCTTCAGGGGATGCTCGCGGCCTACGAGGACCTTCCGGCCATTCCTTCCAAAATGCAAAGGCTTCTGCGCTGTCTGGATCAACGCACGGATGTTGAAACAAACAGGATCAGGCAAACAGTTGTTTTCACAAGATTTTACGATACATTACAAGATATTGTCCAGATCCTGACCAGACAGAAACCCAATATCCTGGTGGGGTCCTATTCCGGGCAAGGGGGACAGTTCATGGATCCCCGGACCTGGAGGATCCGGGGCGTCGATCGGGAAACCATCAAGCATCGTTTTCTGGATGGTGAGATCGATGTCCTGGTCTGCACTGATGCGGCTGCTGAAGGGTTGAATCTGCAAACAGCAGATATGCTCATCAACTTCGACCTGCCGTGGAACCCAATGAAGGTTGAACAGAGAATCGGCCGAATCGACCGTATCGGGCAGCTTCACGAAACGGTTTCTGTCCTGAATCTATGCTACCTTCGATCGGCTGAAGAAATAGTCTACGGACGACTCTTGCAGCGCCTGCGTCAGACTGACAATGTGGTCGGCACGCAGCAGGTCTCTTTGCTGCCGGTAGAGCGGCAGGATTTCGAGAATCTCAACAGCGGTGTTATCGATGAAGCCCGGTTGGAGAAGAAAGTCCGCGAAAGGCTGGACATGGCCAAAGCCCGTATATCAAGCCGTGAAATCGCGCCTGAGGATCTTTATGAAATCTACAAACGGCTGAGCAAAAGCGGACTCTCTCCGGAGATCCCAGTGGACCTGGCAGGCATCTGGAGGGCCCTGGCTTCATCTACCTACTTGAGAGATCTGGGCTGTACTGTTTTTTCCGATGCCCAACTCCAGTCTTTAGAGCTGCGAAATCTTTCCGGCATCCCGGACAAGTCAGTCCTGACAACATCTCGGGATACTTACGAATATGGACTCCAGGAGCATGGACGGAACATTCATTTCGCCTCATACGGCGAGCCGGTGTTCGATGCCCTGATCAGCCATTTCCAGGAATATGAGCTGCCGGAATGCATGAGGCGGGTCACAGTGGAATTTCCGCATGGCGGAGAAGTCGTTGCTTATCTGGCCGCTGTCAAAGAACGAAACGGCCATTCTCGGATTCAATTGATCACCTCCATGAAAGACCTGGCAGGCATTAGCCTTGATGAAGAAGGAGTGATTTCTGATGGCGATGTGCAGGAGGCTGAAGCGAGTCTGCAGGAGATCGCCCTCAAGGATTTCCGGCCTCTGGAGATGGCGGTCCAGTTGGAATCCCAAAACGCCCGAGCCGGCAGATCCCAGTTGATACTGGAGTACTTGATTGTCCGGTCGATCATCTACTTGAACCGCAATATCGGGACCGACAAATATCTTTTCTGGGATGAAGTCAGGAACATAGAAGAGTCACTCCAGGAGAAGGAAGCCCTGGATGTCGTCCTTCCAGCGGATATGGCGGCCGATCTCAACGGACTGCTTTTTCCGCCTACTGTTTACAGAACAGGCAATAAAGCCATATTGGAAGCCCCGGTGCAGCTTGTCCGGATTGCTTTGGATTCAGTCTGCCGCCTGGCAGATTCATTGCACATAAAAAAAACTGACTTGGAAACGGAGCAGGTTTTGGCGAGGCTGAAAAAGGAAATCGAGAA
>CAZUMF010000154.1:436-11363 GCA_964621385.1 uncultured Desulfohalobiaceae bacterium | reverse complement strand
CTCATGCCCATGCACAAAGCGAAACCTCTGTCCCGCCGGAAGCATCTCTTCTCAGGTCGCCAGTCCTTGGACAGCAGATGGGGTGAGCATTGAAATACATTCTCGGTCCCTTGCTCTGCGCATTCATCGGCTGGTTCACCAACTATCTGGCCATCAAGATGTTATTTCACCCCAGAAAACCCAAGCGTATTCTGGGCTGGACCCTGCAGGGGCTCTTTCCCAAACGCCAAGCGGAACTGGCCGATCTGCTCGGGGAGGTCGTGGAGAAAGAACTGGTCAATCATGAGGATATCCAGCGGGTGATCCAGGACCCGGGATTTCATCGCCGAATCCGGAGCCTGGTGGATACCTATGTCTCCAGATTTCTTCAAAAAAAACTGTCTGCTGTCCATCCGCTCCTCGCTTCTCTGCTCCAGGGCCGGAAGGTGATGGAGAAGATCAAAGACCTGGTGGTGGACGAAGTGGAACGGTTTATTCCGGACATGCTGGCAAAAGCGGCCCATGAGCTGGAGACACGTTTTGAATTCAGCACCATCGTCCGGGACAAGATCGCGGACTTTTCCATTGAAAAGCTGGAGAACGTTCTCTTTCGGTTGATGAAGCGGGAATTTCGGTTTATTGAAGTGGTCGGCGGCGTGTTGGGGTTGCTGGTGGGCACGGTGCAGTCCGTGTCTTTTTATTTCCTCTCCTGATCCTGATCCACAGGTGTCTTTGACGGCGGTATGAGTATATTCTGTTGACGTACGGGCCTTGTTGGGATGCCGGTCGCTGGATCAGGATATATCCAGCCGGGCTTTGTGGGAAATAGGGTCTTGCCGCCTTGAAATCAGCAGTCGTTGTTTCAATGAACAGCATAACATCTCAGTCGAATATTGTATTAAATATCAAAGAATTATATGTCTGCTTTGCCAGGGGCAAAGCAGACAAGAGGAGACAGCATGCCGGATCTGAAGAAGACCCTTGGAGTCCAGTACCTGGAGCAGACCAAGTTCGACCGGGAGACCCTGACCGGGCGCAGTCGGCCACGGATCGCTCCGGCGCCGCTGTATAAGGTCTATCAGGAGGCGCAGCGTGTCGAGCTGCCAAAGCCAATGCTCGGACAGTCCGATCTCGGGGCTGTGCTGCACGACCGGCGCTCAGTGCGAGATTTCAGCCGGGAGTCGATCAGTTTGGAGCAACTCGCCGGCCTGCTCTGGGCCGGCCAGGGCCTGACCGCGCAGACCATGGGCCATGAACTGCGGACATCGCCTTCGGCCGGTGCCTTGTACCCCATTGAGACCTATTTGCAGGTCAACCGGGTCGCCGAACTCGCCCCAGGCCTGTATCACCTCAATGTCCGGGACTTTGTTCTGGAATGCCTGGAACAAGGGGATTTTGGCCCAATGTCCGGTGGGCGCCTTTTTTGACGAAGAGGCCAACAGCCTGTTCCAGCTGGACGGCCAAGAGGAGAGCCTGATCTATTTTCTGAGTGTGGGCGTTAAGGGATAGTGACGTAGTAATTTTTTTGCCCCGAACGGGCTTCCCGTTCGGGGCAAAAAAATTAGTCCCAGCTGCGCTTGTCTTCAATGGGCCTGATCTGGGGGGGCATGGTGCCGGGTTCCAGAATCTGCAGATCCGGCCTGATCTTGATTTTTTCCCTGAACGTGTGCATCAGGTCTTCTTTGCGCCGGAAGTTGGAGACCTCCACATACAAAGTGGCCTCATCAATGCCTCCGGGGTTGGTCACTTCCAGCTGCCAGCGTTTGATTTCATCGAACCTGGCGATGACCTGTTCAATCTGGTGGGGATAGACAAACAGGCCTTTGATGCGGGCGGTGGTGTCCACCCGGCCGATGATCCCCCCCAGCCTGGGCGAGGTTCGGCCGCAGGGGCAGGGGGAACGTTCGATAAAGGACAAATCGCCGGTGGCCAGACGGATCAGGGGGTAGGTCTTGTTGAAGGCGGTGACCACCACCTCTCCGACTTCCCCGTCCTTGAGGGGGATGCCGGTGTCGGGATGACAGATCTCGATAAAGGACCGGTTGGCCATGTGCAGACCATTGCGGTGGTAGCACTCATAGCCGATGCAGCCGACGTCCGCGGTTCCGTAGCCTTGCCGCATGATGAGATCGTATTTTTTCTCCAGGGTGTTTCTCACTTTTTCCGGGACCTTTTCAGCGGTCACAAAGGCCACTTCCAGAAAGAGGTCTTTGCGGAGGTTCAAGCCTGCCTCCTCGGCTTTCTGGCCCAGGTGCATGAGGTAGCTGGCGGTGCCCACATACCCGGTGATCCTCAGCTTCTGCATGATCTCCAGCTGCGTGTTGGTGTTCCCTGGTCCGGCAGGGATGACGGCGCATTCCAGGTTGCGCAGGGGGTCTTCAAACATGAGCCCGGCCGGATTGAAATGATAGTTGAAGCAATTCTGGACCACGTCACCGGATCTGAAGCCCGAGGCATAGAAGCCTTCGGTCCAGCCCCAATAGTCGGGTATCCGGTCTTCGGGATCAAAGATCGGGCCCGGCGATAAAAAGACCCTGTTCATCTTTCCGAGATCCTTGGTCAACAATCCCCCCAGACGGGGCCCCATGGACTGCAGAAAAATCAGTTCCTTTTTCTTGAGGATGGGGATGTGTTTGATGTCACTGAGATCTCGAAATTTGTTCACATCGAACTGGGCTCGATCAAACCGTTTTTTGACCTCTTCTGAATACCGGTACGCGTACTTGAGCATGTCCTTGAGCTGAATGCGGTAAAATTGATTCCGCTCGGAGGCGTCGAGGACTTCGAGACGGCTGTAAATGCCCTCGGTACGGTCTTTTCGGGTCATACGACTCTACTCCTTCAAACACTCCCTCCTGCGAGAGCGCTGGGTCCAATTTCGTGTAACTATTTCCTTTATAATCACGATATTCGATTCGGCAATGGGCTCAGGGCCTGAAACGTATGATCCGGCTTCAGCCTGCAGCCCCTCCTCCCTGCATTTCTTTGCGGGCCCTGGCAAAGACCAGAAAGCCGGTGTGGGCCACCATCCTGTCCTCAGGCCGGAGCCGCTCCGGAACCGGTTTGTATTTTCTGAGAAAGATCTCCAGGACTTCAAGATCGGTGAACGGTTTCTGCTCGAGTGCGGCGAGCAAGAGGGAAACCTGATTCATGGTCGGCAGAAGAAATCCCACTGGATGGCCGTTTTTGATGCCGCCCAGAACCTGATCAAGGTACTCCCAGGGTGTTCTGACGTCAATGAAGATGGCATCCGCCTCCCCCACGGCAAAACCGTCCTGGATGTCCTGGGTATGAAAGCTGACCCGCTCCAGGAGTTTGACCCGCTCGAGATTGTTGGCGCACAAGGCTTGAAATTCAGGCCTGCGCTCAAAACTGTGGACCTGTCCCTCCTGACCCACAAACCAGGCTAGGGCCATGGTCAACGCCCCGGAGCCGCAACCGGCCTCGATGACCGTTGCCCCGGGGGCGACGCTCAGTTTGAGCAGAATGTACCCGATTTCTTTGGGATAGATGACCTGGGTTTTCCGCTTGATATTCTTGAGCAGGTCGTACAGGCTCGGTTTCAAGATGGTGTAGCGTTTTCCCAGATGCGAAACGATGCAGTCTCCATAATTCAAGGAGCTGATTTCCCCGAGGGACAATTTGCCGTCGTGGGTATGCAGTTCTGCATCAGGGTCAAAAATCCGCAAATACCGTTTGCCCTTGGGGCTCACGAGTTGTATCAGTTCTCCGGAAGTGATCATTGGATTCGTGTGAGCAGCCGCTGAATGGGTGCCGGAAAATAGGAGTTCCTGCCTGTTTCTCCTGGATTGCGCATTGGAACAATCAGGTCTGTCTGTGCGTGTTCATACCCGTTGGCGTAGCGAGAGTCAATTGTTTCTTCGTGATGGATGCCGATTTTGCACCGGACTGGAGGCCGCGCTCCGATTTGCCCGGTTTGGGTCTGGAACCCTTGCAAATCGCTGAGGAACTGATAGACTTTCGGTCAGGGTATTGAAAATGCCTCCGCACTTTGAGAAGACAAGCAATCAGCACAGCAATTGATTTTCAAAATTTCAGGATAATTTTGAAACTATGAGGACGGTATGAGTACGAGCACGAGCAAGAAAAGGAGAATGTTTATCAGTGTCCTGCCTGATGAACAGATCGAAATGGCCTTGACCAAGGACGGCACGGTGCAGGAGTATTATGTCGAGATGCTGCAGCAGGCCAAAACCAAACGAAACATCTACAAGGGGATCGTCAAGAATATCGATCCCTCTCTGCAGGCGGCGTTCATCGACTACGGTGAAGAGCGAAACGGGTTTTTACAGGTGGACGAAGTGCATCCTGAATATTATCAGCCTGATGTGAAAGCGGCGAAAGGCTATAAATATCCGCTCCTGCAGAAGGCGCTCAAACCCGGACAGGAGCTTCTGGTTCAGGTGGGCAAGGAGCCGACGGGAAACAAAGGCGCTTTTTTGACCACCTATTTATCCTTGCCCGGCCGATATTTTGTGTTGACGCCGGGCCGCGAGCAACTCGGGGTGTCCCGAAAGATTGAAGACGAAAAAGAACGGGCCCGGCTCAAAAGCCTGATGAGCGAGTTGAAGCTGGATGAGGGCGTTGGGGTGATCTTGCGGACCGTGAGTTCCGATCAGAATAAAACAAGTCTTTCAAGAGACTTGCAGTTTTTGAAACGGCTCTGGGAGGAGGTCCGGAAAAAAGGGGTCTCCGGTAAAGCCCCCTGCCTGATCTATGAGGAAAAAGACCTGGCCTTTCGGGCGGTCCGGGATTATCTGACGCCCGAGGTCAGTGAAATCTGGGTGGACCATGCCGAAACAGCGAAACAGGTCCTGGATTTTGTCAGGCTCGCCTATCCGCGGCGAAAACGCATGGTCAAAAAGCATTTGGACACGGACAAGATGCTCTTCGACCGCTTCAATCTTCTCCGTCAGCTGGAAACTGTCTTCGAGCGCAAGGTTGCCCTGCCCGGCGGCGGGGAGGTGGTTTTTGATCAGACCGAGGCCCTGATGGCCGTGGACATCAATTCCGGCAAGATGAGCAGCGATTCCGGTTTCAAGGACTTGGCCCTGAACGTCAATCTGGAAGCGGCCGAATGCATTCCGCAGCAACTGCAGCTCAGAGATGTGGGCGGTCAGATTGTGATCGACTTTATTGAAATGAAAGACCACAAACACAAGCGTGAGGTGGAGAAGACCCTGCGGGCCGCTTTGAAAAACGACAAGGCCCGAACCACCGTGGGCCGGATCTCCCAGTTCGGACTGCTGGAAATGGTGCGCCAGCGGATGGGGTCCTCGGCCCTGTCCCTGTCCATAGAAGACTGTGCAGTCTGCCAGGGAACCGGTTCGGTCCGCAGTCTGGAGTGGCGGGCCCTGCAGGCCATGAAGGAAATATTCCGGCAGGTGCGCAGCAAAAAGAGTCCCGAGGCGGTGGAATACAAAACCGATACCGAACTGGCCTTTTATCTGTTGAATCAGAAGCGGAAAAAAATCGAAGAATTCGAGACCCAGTTCAACAAACAGGTGGTGATTCAGGGGCAGTGAACGTTCATGAACATCCTGCTGCATTTCTGCTGCGGTCCCTGCGCGATCTATCCCCTGCGCGCTCTCCTGGAGCAGGGGCATGAGGTCACGGGGCTGTTTTACAATCCGAACATTCACCCGCTCCAGGAATACCTGCGGCGCCGGGGCAGCGCCCGGGAAGTGGGCGAGCGCTTCGGCATCAGGATGATTTTTCTGGACCGGGAGTACGATCCGCAGGCCTATATGCGCCGGGTGGCCTTTCGGGAAAATTCCCGCTGTCTGCTCTGTTACCAGGTGCGGCTGGAACGGACCCTGTCCATCGCCCGGCGGGGAAAATTCCAGGGCTTCAGTTCCACGCTCCTCTACAGCAAGCAGCAACAGCACCAAGTGATTGCCAAGCTTGGCGCTGATCTGGCCGGGGACGGCCGGGTCGGCTTTGTGTATCAGGATTTCCGGCTTGGATGGCAGGAGGGCATTCAGCAAAGCCTGGAGTGGGAACTGTATCGCCAGGACTATTGCGGTTGTCTGTACAGCGAATTCGAACGTTTCCAGGAACGTCTCCAAGAGGTGAATGAAAAGCGGAGCCCTGAATCTCAGACCGAGTAGCGCGTATCTATAGGGGCAGGGATGTTTTTTGACTTTTGTATTTCAGACCTATTTTTTGATCGACTCGTCCCAATTGATTGATTTTTTTCATTCTTCAGTATTCAATAATAACAGAGCTCTTTACAGGAAGCGTAAATTTGAAAGATTATTGGACATTTTGTGATATTACTTGCCTCTTTTTCGGGTTTCAGGTGTCGGGTGTCGGGTGTCAGAGGTTAAGACCTTGATATAACTTTATCTTTCTTTTTCTGACACCAGAAACCTGACACCAGAAACCAAAAAAATGTCCAATTTTAAGGACATTTTAAATATTATCAATTATTTTAAATTTTTAAAGTTCAAAGACGTGATGTAGGTACGAAGTCTGAATAAATAATCAATCTTCAATATTCAATGTCCGGGATGCACCTGTATATCCATGTTCCGTTCTGCCGGAGCAAATGCCTCTACTGTGCGTTTTTGTCTTGTGCGTATGATCCGGAACTCGTGTCCGGCTATGTTGCGGCCGTCTGCGAGGAGATCGGCTACTGGGGGCGGGCCTTGGGCCGCCCCGAGGTGTCCACCCTTTATTGCGGCGGGGGCACTCCGAGCCTGCTGGAGGTCTCCGATCTGGAAGCGATTTTCCGGACAGTCCGGGACCATTTTGCCGTGAGGCCGGGGGCCGAATGCAGCCTGGAGGCCAATCCCGACTCCTGTTGTTCGGCCGGATATCTGGCGCAGCTTCGCGAAGTGGGCGTCAATCGTCTGAGCCTGGGACTGCAGAGCCTGAACCCTGCCGGCCTGGCTTTTCTGGATCGCCGGCACACGGCGGAGCAGGGCCGGACGGCCTGTTGCCTGGCCCGGGAGGCCGGCCTGGACAACCTGAGTGTGGATCTCCTCTGGGCGGTTCCCGGGCAGGATGCGGCGGCCTGGATCGCCGGGCTGCAGGCTGTGTCCACCCTCGGGGTCAGGCATGTTTCCTGCTACGCTTTGAGCGTTGAGTCCGGGACCGGACTGGCGGCCCTGGAGCAGTCCGGGACTCTGGACTGGCCCTCGGAGGACGAACAGGTCCGGATGTATTTGCAGGGGCGGGAGTGTTTGCAGGCCATGGGATTTGAACAGTATGAACTCTCCAATTTCGCCAGCCCGGGCTATGAGTGCGCGCACAATCTCGGCTATTGGCAAGGACGCGATTATTTGGGCTTCGGGCCGTCCGCGGTGTCCTGTCTTGGCTCGCGCCGCTGGAAGAACGCCTCCGACGTTCTCAGCTACTGCACAGCCCCGCTTGACCAGGGGTTTGCATTTCAGGAGACCGGCCTGAGTCCAAGGGATCAGGCCAATGAATTGATCATGCTCGGGCTGAGGACCGCTCAAGGCCTGTCCCTTTCCGCCTACGCAGGTTTGAGCGGGGAGGATCTGCTTGCTGAGCACCGGGAATTGATCGCGGGATTGCAAGCCGGGAACTTGATCGCCGTGGACCGGGAGCGAGTGCGCTTGACCCCGCAGGGCATGCTGGTGAGCGACAGCGTGATGGCCTCATTTTTTCACTGAACCTACAGGAGCCCGGGATGGCCGTGAAGCAGGATCTTTTCTTGCTGATCGATGTCGGCAATACCAATATCAAGGTCGGTCTGGCCGATGCCGAGGCCATTCGGCAGTCCTTTGTCCTGCCCACCCATTCTCAGGAGACCCGGGACACCTTTGGGTTGCGCATTGTGGATCTCTGCCGTTACCTCCAGCTTTCGGCCGGGGATCTCAAGGCCTGGGTGGTTTCCTCGGTGGTGCCCCAGATAAATACACTCATCCGGCAGGCAGGAGAAGCCTATTCCGGGTGTCCGGTCTATTTTGCACCCGAAGATATCCCCCTGCCGCTGGTCAATCATTACACCCTGCCAGCAGAAGTGGGGGCCGATCGCCTGGTGACCGCCTATGCGGCCAGAGAACTGTTTGATACCCCGGGATTGATGGTGGTTGACTTTGGCACGGCCACCACGGTGGAGTGCGTGCAGGACAGAGGCTATCTGGGCGGGTTGATCTGTCCGGGCGTGCTGTCTTCCCTCCAGGCCCTGGGGGGCAAGACCGCCAAACTGCCCCGTATCAGTCTTGATCTCGAATCCACGGATATCCGGATCGGGGTCAGCACGGTCCAGAGCCTCACCCAGGGCTTTGTGTTCGGATTTGCCTCCATGATTGAAGGGGTCTGCGCAAGACTCAAAACAAATTTGCAGGGGGAGGTGACGGTGGTGGCCACCGGAGGCTTTGCCGGGAAAATCCAGCCGGTCTGCCCCTGTCTGGATGCCGTGCGGGAAGACTTGTTGTTGACCGGACTGCTGTTGGCCTTGAAAAATGAAACAAACGCTTTGCAATCTGCACACACAGGAGGTGGGTATGAGCGCGATTATTGATGTCTTGGGCCGGGAAATTCTCGATTCCAGAGGCAATCCAACCGTGGAGGTGGAAGTGGAACTGGAATCCGGGGTGATCGGCCGGGCTGCGGTTCCCTCCGGGGCCTCCACCGGCACCCGGGAAGCCTTGGAATTGCGGGATAACGATCCGGACCGCTACAAAGGCAAAGGCGTCACCCGGGCGGTGGCCAATGTCGAAGAACGTATCGCTCCGGAATTGATTGGCATGGATGCCCTGTCCCAGCTGGATATCGATGCCCTGCTTCTGGAACTGGACGGGACGGAGACCAAGGAGGAACTCGGCGCCAATGCCCTGCTGGGGGTCTCCATGGCCGTGGCCAGGGCGGCGGCGTCCTTTCTTGATCAGCCTTTGTATCAGTATCTTGGCGGGGTCGGGGCCCGGGTCCTGCCCCTGCCCATGATGAATGTGATCAATGGCGGGGCGCACGCCCCGAACAATCTGGATATCCAGGAATTTTTGATCATGCCCCATGGAGCGGCCAGTTTTTCTGAAGCCCTGCGCATGGGCGCGGAGACCTTTCATGCCCTGAAGGCCATCCTGGCACAGGACGGACATATCACCTCCGTGGGGGACGAGGGTGGATTCGCTCCGAATCTCAAGAGCCATGAAGAGGCCTTTGCCTATATCGTCCGGGCCATTGAGAAGGCAGGCTATGCACCGGGCGCCGAGATCTCCCTGGGTATCGATGCCGCGGCCTCTGAATTCTACAAAGACGGGGAATATGTCCTGGCCGGAGAAGGAAAGCGCCTGGACGCCCAAGGCCTGGTGGACTATTACCAGGATTTGTGCGGCATCTTTCCCATTGTCTCCATTGAGGACGGCCTGGCGGAGCAGGACTGGGATGGCTGGAAGGTCTTGACCGACAGGCTCGGAGCGGGCATCCAGATTGTGGGGGACGATATCTTTGTGACCAACCCCAAAATCCTGGCCCAGGGCATTGCCGCCGGGGTGGCGAATTCCATTCTGATCAAGCTCAATCAGATCGGCACCCTGACCGAGACCCTGTCCACCATTGAACTGGCCAAGAATAACGGCATGACCAATGTGGTTTCCCACCGCTCGGGCGAGACCGAGGACGCCTTTATTGCGGATCTGGTGGTGGCGGTGAACGGCGGACAGATCAAGACCGGTTCCCTGAGTCGGAGCGACCGGCTGGCCAAGTACAACCAGCTGCTGCGCATCGAAGATCGGCTCGGTGATTCGGCCCTGTATCACGGGCCTGTTCTCGCCAAAAGCCGGGGCTGGGTCACGGCCTGATTGCGGGCAGTTGACAAAAAAACGCTTTCAGGTTTAGGAGTTCCAGGGCTGGGAAACGGTTTTCCAACAGGAACACGTATCACTTATTATCCACAAGCAGGCAAGGAGAGAGCGTATGACGGCGAAACTCATCAAAGGGACCGAGATCCGGGAAGAAATTTTGGAGGAAATTACCAGGGAGGTCGCTGAAATCAAAGAAAAACACGGCAAGGTCCCCGGTCTGGTCACCATCCTGGTCGGGGAAAACCCGGCCTCCCAGTCCTATGTGACGCTGAAGATCAAGACCGCGCACCGGGTAGGCTTCAAAGAGGTTCAGGACACCCGGTCCGAAGATATCAGTGAACAGGAGCTTCTGGGACTCATTGATCAGTATAATCAAGACGACTCCATTCACGGCATTCTGGTCCAACTGCCCCTGCCCAAGCACATCGACGAAAAAAAGATCCTGAACGCCATTGATCCGGACAAGGATGTGGATGGATTTCATCCGGTCAATGTGGGCCGCCTGATGATCGGGGGCGATGCAGTCAAGTTTCCTCCCTGCACTCCGGCCGGGATCCAGGAGATGATCATCCGGGCCGGCGTGGAGACCAGCGGGGCGGAAGCCGTTGTTGTGGGGCGCTCCAATATCGTGGGCAAGCCCATCGCCAATATGCTGGTCCAGAAGGGTCCCGGCGCGAACTCCACGGTCACGGTGGTGCATACCAGAACCAAGGATATGGAAAGCCACTGCAAGCGGGCCGACATTCTGATTGTTGCCGCGGGTGTTCCCGGACTGGTCAAGCCGGAATGGATCAAGCCCGGTGCCTGTGTTATTGATGTGGGCGTGAACCGGGTCGGGGAAAAGCCGAGCAAGAAGGATCCCAACAAGATGGTGGCCATTCTCAAGGGGGATGTTGACTTTGATGCCGCCAAGGAAATCGCCGGCTCCATCACCCCGGTCCCGGGGGGGGTCGGTCCCATGACCATTACCATGCTCATGCGCAATACCCTGCGTTCCCTGAAGTATCATCTGGGTATCGCCTGATCGGATCGGCCGGGCAGCCTGCCCGGTGTGGATTTGCAGAAGAGCAGGCTGGATAGTGTGGAGGCAGGGGGGGGGGGGGGGCCGGCTCCCCCCCCCCCTTTTTTTTCTCCGGGCTGGGGCCCGCGGC
>CAZUMF010000154.1:0-426 GCA_964621385.1 uncultured Desulfohalobiaceae bacterium | reverse complement strand
TGGGGGGGGAGGGGAAGAGAGGGGGGGGGGTGGGGGGGGGGGCGGGGCGGGCGCACCTTGGGGTCCCCGGCGCTCTTGTTTTCAAGCAGGTTCAGGCCGAGAGTCTCGTCCTGGAGGGTGGTCTGGAATGTTTGCGGATTCCGGTCTGTTGTCAGCTCCTGTTCCAGGATGCTGCGCACCCGAAGGCATCACCGTCCTGCCGGGGTGGATTTTCAGGACGTTTCCCAATCTTGACCGTTCTGTATTCTTTGGCTATGATTCACTGTTCAGACTTCGTACCGACATTACGGCTTTGAACCTTAACGCTATAAAATAACGAACAATGTCTGGGATATTCTTAAAGTTGGACATTCTTTTGGTTTCTGGTGTCAGGTTTCTGGTGTCAGGAAAAGAAAGATAAAGCTATATCAAGCCTTTAAAATCTGA
>CAZUMF010000153.1:0-11391 GCA_964621385.1 uncultured Desulfohalobiaceae bacterium | reverse complement strand
TGGAGGTGCCCATGACATTGGTTGGGTTGACCGCCTTGTCCGAACTGGTGAAGATCACCCGGCCGACCTTGTTCTCGATGGCGGCCTGGACCACGTTCTGCACCCCTAGGATGTTGGTCTGCACCGCATCAAAAGGGGAGCGCTCGCAGAGGCTGACGTGTTTGAAGGCGGCCGTGTGAAAGACCACATCCACCCCCCTGAATGTGCGGATGAGTTTGTCCACATCTCTGGTGTCGGCCAGGAAGAATCTGGAATGAGCGTGGTGCAGAAAACGCTGCTCCAGAAAAAAGAGCTCGGACTCGTTGTTGTCCAGACCGATGAGCTCGGCCACCTCATACTCGTCCAGCAACTGTCTGACCAGTTCCTGCCCCACTGTGCCGCAGGCCCCGGAAACCAGGACGCGCTTGTCTTTGAAAAAATTGGAAAACATTTGAGTAGATACGGGGTTACGGTGCTGAGTGATTGAGCTGTTGAGCTATTGAGCTGAAAAGTCAAAACAATGATTGTTGTAATGCTATGCAGACATGAACCGATTGTTTATGGATCGCCGGCCGGCGGTGGCGATTTCATCTGCCGGGATGCCTAACCTCGAGACTCATCAACGAACCATCCCACGAGGTTTTTGATTCCAGGGCCTACATCGATTGTGCTGTTCCAGCCTAACACGCTTCGTGCTTTCGATGTATCGGAGTAATTGCGTTTGACGTCACCAAGCCGGGGTTGGCCATGGGTAATGTCCATTTCGAGCCCGCATTGCTCCTTCAGCTCTGTCTTGATCAACTCGGCCACCTCATTGACCGTATGCTCCTGGCTGGTGGCGACCTGGAAGGTTTCACCCCCGATACCGGGGGTGGAGGCGGCCAAGCGGATAGCCCGGACCAAGTCCGTGCTATGGATAAAGTCCCGGGTCTGGGACCCGTCGCCATAGATTTCCACTGATTCGCCGGCCAGGACCTGCTTGATGAATTTGGCGACCACGCTGTCCTTTTTCCCGGACAAAGGACCATACACATTACCGAAACGCAGGCAGACGGTTTCCAGGCCAAAGGTGCGAAAGTAGGCCGAGCAGTACCCTTCCCCGGCCAGTTTGCTCGCCCCGTAGGGTGATACCGGATGTGGCGGCAGCTCCTCATGAATGGGCGGTTCGGTCTCTCCAGCAGGAGCTCCCGAGGAGGCGAAGACAAAGCGCTTTACCCGGTGTGATCTCGCTGCCTCCAACATGTTCACGGTCCCGATCACGTTGGAGTCCATATCCGCCTTTGGATCATCCACCGATGGGCCAACTCCGGTATTGGCCGCCAGATGGACGATGACGTCCATGCCCGCTGTCACTTTCGAGCAGACATCCGGATCTGTAATGGTGCCGACAACCAGTTCAACAGACTGTGAGGAGTGAGAAGTCAGGAGTGAGGAGGGATCAGATTCAACAAACCCACAGACCTGGGACAGGTCGTCCCGGGTGCCGACTTTCAGGTTGTCCAACACTCTGATGCCATGACCGCCCTCGAGCATCAGTTCCTTGATGAGATTCCGGCCGATAAAGCCGCAGCCGCCGGTCACGAGCCAGCGAAGCGGCTGTTGAGCAGAAGGACGGACATTATGAAAAGTGGCGGTGTCTTGGTTCATCTTGATCGACAAACAGTAAGAGGCAAGTAATATCACAAAATGTCCAATAATGCCTTTCAATTTACGCGTACTGTAAAGAGCTCTGAATTATTGAGCGCAAGCACAAATATGGAGTGCATTCTAGAGAGCAGTCCAAGATTACCACTTCACACCGCGAAAAATCACCTCTTTTCTGATATTCTCACGATATCGTTCGACAATCCGGAACATCCCTTCCATGACGTCGTCGGTGAGGTAATGGGGTTCGACGCCGATGTCGATCAGACCCTGGTAAGTAGGGTTATAGTAGTGCTCCTCGGCCTCCTTGCGCGGGTTGTCCAGATGGTCGATCCGGACATCATAACCGAGTTTCTTTCCCACTCGCTGGGTCATTTCAGCCAGTTCATTGGCGGAGAAGGTCTCCATGATCTGGTTGAAGACCCTGAGCTCACCTTCTTTAGCCGGGCTCTGCTCGGATTTATGGACGCACTGCAGGGTGTCCTTGATATTCAAATAGCCTCGTGTTTGGCCCCCTTTGCCGTACACGGTCAGGGGGTAGCCAACCACAGCCTGGGTGATGAAGCGGTTGACGATGGTCCCGAAGATCTCGTCATAGTTGAAGATCGTTCGCAGGGAAGAAGCAGAGGGCCGAGAGCAGAGAGCAGAGGGGGCAGAGGCTGAGGGCATAGAGCATGGAGCATGGAGTGAGGAGTTCTGACCTTTGACCTTTGACCTCTGATCTCTGGTATCTGACCTCTGACCTCTGACCTCCGACCTCTGTTCTATACTCTCCGATTCCTCGGTCTCGATGCCGTAGACCGGGCCCTGCATGAGGTCGGTGACGCGCAGATCCCACATGCGCACCCCGAACCAGAGGAGATCGGTGTCCATGATCTTGGTGGTGTGATACAATGAACTGGCCTGACGCGGAAAGAGAAAAGTATCCCTGCGGCCCTTATGCTCGATCTCGAGCCAACCCTCTTCAATATCGATGTTCGGAGTACCGTACTCGCCCATGGTCCCGATGTGGATGACGTGGGTTTCCCGGGAATAATCCCGTAAGGCCCATATCAAGTTGTTGGTGATAAGCAGGTTGTTGTGTATTGTGGTATTGGCGTAGCGGTAATCGATGAGCGAGTACGGGGCTGACGGCTGCTCGGCATAGTGGATCACGGTCTCTGGAAGGCCGGTGAACCCATGGTTCAGGGCGAAGCTGTACTCGACCCGTCCGTCAAACAAAGAGCGCATGGTTTCGGCCTCGGTCAGATCGCCGATCACGACCTTGATCTCCAGACCGGTGCTTTCATGCCAGATCTTGGCCCGCTGTTGCAGGGTGGGCACGGGGTAGAGCATGCCCACATCCAACTCAGTACAGGCATTGCGGCGGAAATAATTGTCCACCACCGTGACCGCATAACCGCGTTTAGAAAAATACATGGCCGAAGGCCAGCCAAGGTAGCCGTCGCCGCCGAGTATTACGATGTGGGACATATTCTCTGCTTATGATAAATTTGAAACTCGGAACTTGAAATTCGAAACACCCACGAAATCTGGATGGAGGACGGATTGGCAGCATGAGAGCTCGCCAAAAAGCTCTTGAACCGAGGTGTAACTCTTTCGCTCACCTCTTTTGACCGCATCCATTGCCTGCGAAGTTTCATTTTTGGGGACTCGCAGTTCAAAGGGAATACCCTGGTGAACACGCGAAAGTGATAGATGACAGTGGTTCTGCTGTCAAGGAGTTTGGGCGGATTGATTTTTGTGTACGGGCCCTGTTGAAGGCAACATTGTTCAAAGAGAATACGTCCTGAGATTCCAGTCAATAAAAAAAGGGGTTACGCCTACACATAACCCCTGGATTGCCTGGTGGAGCTGGACGGAATTGAACCGACGGCCTCTTGAATGCCATTCAAGCGCTCTCCCAACTGAGCTACAGCCCCGTAAAAAGTAACCCTACCCAACCAGGGGCTGGTTTGTCAAACATTTTTTCCCGCGTTTTCAGGAATTGCGTAAAGCAGCACTCTGTAGTAAGCTCTGGAGGTGAAAAAAAGGGGTATTATGCTTGAATTTTTGAGGATACAGAATCTGGCCCTGATCCAGGATCTGGAGATGGAGTTTTCCCCGGGCCTGAACGTGCTCACCGGCGAGAGCGGCGCCGGGAAATCGTTTGTCCTGCGGGCTCTGGATTTTATCCTCGGAGAAAAGCTCCAGCCGGACATGGTCCGGGCGGGGAAGGACAAAGCCCGGGTGGAGGCCATTTTCGTCCTGCCGGAGGGGGATTATATCATCCGGCGGGAAATCGCCGCCCAGACCGGCAGAAGCCGTCTTTTCCTCAACGACAGCCTGACCTCCCAGGACAAGATCCGGACTCTGAAAAACCGCTTGATCCTCCACACCAGCCAGCACAGCCAGCAGAAGCTCCTCAGTCCGGGCTTCCATCAGCAGATCCTGGACAGCTTTGTGGAGGAGTCCCTGCTCACGGACAAAGACGCCCTTCTGCAGCAGATCAGGGAGATCCAGGCCCAAAAGCAGTCCTTGCTGCAAAAGTCCCAAGACCTGCAGGCGCAGCGGGAATTTCTCGAACATCAGGCTTCAGTGATCGACAAAACCGCACCGCAGGCCGGGGAGGAAGAAGAACTGGAGCGGAAGAAATTCGAACTCCGCCATCAGGCCCAAACCCATCGCCATGTGCAAACCGCTCTGGATATCCTGCATAATCCGGAAAGCCCTCTGTTGGGGAATATTCATTCCCTGCAGCGCACTCTGGAGCAACTGGCCGGGATCGTGCATGACTTTCAGGGCTATGCCGAGCAGCTCGACGACATTCAACAGTTTTTCAGCGACCTGGACGCAAGCCTCCGGCAGCAGCCGAGCCCGGGCGAGAGCGAGCAGGAGCTGGAAAGCATCGAATATCGGCTTTTCGAACTGAGCCGGCTGCAACGGCAATTGAACCGGAGCCTGCCGCAGATTTTGAATCTCAAGGACGAAATCAGGGACAACCTCTCCTTTCTGGATCGCTGCACTTTGGATCTCAAGGACCTGGAAAGCCGGGAACAGACCGTCAAGCATGAACTGCAGCAGACTGTGGAGGCCTTGAACCGCAAACGGGCCGATGCAGCCGCTCGCCTGACCGAGCAACTGCGCGGGGAGCTTTTGTCCCTAGGGTTTTCCCAGGACATTCAGGTCGCTTTTGACTTGAGGCCCACGGAAATTGTCCAGGATGTCTTTGAACACCGGGGACGCCTGCTGTGGATTCCCAATCCGGGTCAGCCGGCCCAGCCTTTGGACAAGATCGCCTCCGGCGGAGAGCTGTCGCGCTTTCTGCTGGCCCTGGCCGGTCTGCTGGGCGCGGACAATCTTCCGGCCCTGCTCTTTGACGAGGTGGATTCCGGCATCGGCGGGCTCATCCTGGGGCAGGTGGGGCAGCGGATCAGCGAGCTGGCAGACAAACAGCAGGTTATTCTCATTACCCATTGGCCCCAGCTGGCCGCAGGGGCCGCCCGGCACTTTCATGTTCACAAAGAGGTCCTGGACCAGGAAACCTTTACCCGGTGCCGCTGCTTGAGTCCTGAAGAGATTCAGGCGGAACTGATCCGGATGGCCGGTGGTGGGGAGCAGGGCCGGATCGTGGCCGGGCAGCTGCTGGAGCAAAAGCGGAAGGGGTAAATCCAGATTGCGTACAGAGATTGCGACGTTGAATCGTAACGTTTTTCAATGAACAATGTACGGAATGGTGTTAAAATTTGACATTCTTTTGGTTTCTGGTGTCAGGCAAAGAAAGATAGCGTTATATCAAGGTATTAAACTCTGACACCCGACACCTGAAACCTCAAAAAGCAGCAAGAAATATCACAACGTGTCCGAAAAATACTCAAATTTTAGACATAATGGTGAAGAGTTCTGAATTCAATGCCCGATCAGCCGCATTGCCGCACCCTGCGCGTGCTTGGCCTGGAAAAACTGGGCCGGGCCGATTGTTTTCACCTCGTGTTGGAGGATCCGGCCTGGGCCTGGACACCGGGCCAGTTCCTCATGCTCAGGCCCGATTCCTGGGGCCTGGATCCCTTCGGCCCCCGACCCTTTTCCATAGCCGATACCGATGCACAGGGTCTGCACCTCTATATTCAGGCGGTGGGCCGTGGAACCCGTCGTCTGGCCGAACTGGAGCCCGGAGAGCCGGTGCCCGTCTGGGGCCCGCTGGGGCAGGGCTTTGTCTATGATCAGGAGCGGCCACTCCTGCTTCTGGCCGGCGGCATGGGGCTGGCCCCGTTTGTGGGACTCATCCGCAGCCATCTCGACCCCGTGCGGCTGGAGCTGTTGTTCGGGCACAGGCAGGCGCTCGAGTGCTATCCCTTTGCCGAACTGGAGAAAATGACCCTGGCCTGGCATTTTCAGGATACCTGTCCTGAGGATCTGCAGCTGCTGCGCCAGGCGGTCCAGGAGAAAATCCGCAATTACGCCGAAGACGGCCTGGTCCTGGCCTGCGGTCCGCTGCCGTTTCTGCGGATGATCAAGACGCTTGGGGCCGACTGCCGGGCCGAGGTGCAGATCTCCCTGGAGACCGCGATGATGTGCGGCATCGGGGCCTGTCTCGGGTGTGCAGTGCCGGCCGAGGCCGGCGGCAATCTCCAGACCTGCGTGCAGGGTCCGGTCTTTCGAGCGGATGAGGTCAGGTTGGGGAATATTTAAAGGTTAAGATAAAGCTTAAGAGGGTTCACGGTTCACAGTTGAAGAGGGAAGAAGACAGACGTCGGAGGACGGATATCTGATGTCCGGAAGGGACTGATGTCTGTCGTCTGGAATGGGTCGGTGGTCGGAGAGATGGAGAAGCTGAGTTCAAAATGGAGTAACAAGTCGGCTTGGTTGCTGGTTGACATTTCAAACAACAAGCATATGTTAAAGCATATGATCTTTGTGTTAAAATGGAAGGAGATCCTCTATGCGCAATGAACGTCGGGTAAGGCTCTTTCGAAATGGACAAAATCAAGCTGTCAGAATCCCCAAGGATTTTGAACTTGACGGCAAAGAAGCGACTCTGCGGAAAGTCAATGATTGCTTAATTCTTGAACCGGTAAAAAAGAAGGGACTTCTTTCAGTGCTCGCCGAACAGGAGACCCTTGAGGAAGAATTTCCCGATGTGGATGAGGGGTTGGGTGCACTCGACGCTGTGAAAGTTTGATTATGCCTTTCACTTACCTCTTAGATACCAACATCCTGTCGGATCTGATTCGCCGACCACAGGGAGATATCGCCCGAAAGATTCTCGAAGTGGGTGAAGAAAGTGTCTGCACGAGCATTGTTGTCAGTTGTGAACTCCGCTTTGGAGCTGGAAAAAGTGATTCAAAAAAGTTGCAATTTCAGGTTGAATCCGTCCTTTCGGCTTTGGATATTCTTCCTCTGGATGCTCCGACTGATCATCATTATGCCGATATTCGTCTGTATTTGGAAAAAGAAGGCCAAACAATCGGCCCGAACGATATGCTTCTTGCTGCCCACGCCCGGTCTCTGAAGTTGACCCTCGTCACAGCAAATATGAAAGAATTTCAACGTGTTCCCAATTTGAGAGTTGTCAATTGGAAGGTCCCTTCATGAAAGGGTCTCAGTGCCCGAAGTCCTGGATGAAGACATGGACATGAGCGTCACAGCCGGGGGGCTGGAGTTGAAGAATCCGGTGCTCACCGCATCCGGCACCTTTGGGTATGGACTGGAGTTCGAGCCTTACGGCGATCTGGCGCGCCTGGGTGGGATCGTGGTCAAGGGACTGTCCCTGGACCCCAGGGCCGGCAATCCCGGCCCGCGGATCAGGGAGACCCCCTGCGGCCTGCTCAATGCCATCGGGCTGGAGAACATCGGGGTCAAGGCCTTTCTCCGGGACAAGCTGCCCTGGCTGCCCTGGGACACCACTCCGGTCATCGTCAATCTCTATGCCCAGACCCAGGCCGAATTCGGGGAACTGGCCGCTGTCCTCGCGGCAGAGCCAGGAGTGGCCGCCCTGGAGATCAATGTCTCCTGTCCCAATGTCAAAGCCGGGGGTGTTCAGTTCGGACAGGACCCGGGACTGCTCGCAGAGGTCTGCCTGGCGGTCAAGGCCAGGGCCGGGACTAAACCGGTCCTGGTCAAGCTGAGCCCCAATGTTACGGATATCACCGTCCTGGCCAGGGCGGCCGAGGACAGCGGCGCGGACCTCATCTCCCTGATCAATACCCTGAGCGGGATGGCTGTGGACATCCGGACCCGCCAGCCCCGCCTGGGCAACGGCATCGGCGGTCTGTCCGGCCCGGCCATCAAGCCCGTGGCCTTGCGCATGGTCCACGCGGTGAGCCGGGCGGTGCAGATTCCGGTCATCGGCCTGGGGGGCATCACCACGGCCGAGGATATCCTGGAATTTTTGCTGGTGGGGGCAACGGCCGTGCAAATCGGCTCAGCCAACTTCCAGCGGCCGGACAGGAGCTTTCAACTCGTTCAGGAGCTGGAGGATCTGGTTCGGGAACTGGGCCTGACCTCCTGGCAGGACTATCGGGCCGGCTTCCAGGGACCGGTCTTCTGAGGTCCTCTTTGAAGCAATGGCCCTCTATAAACTTTACCCGGTTTTGGAAAAAAACAACTCAATCGGGCTAAGGTTTCCGGTCAAGAAGCGTGGGCAGCCAGGTGACGACCGGGCGCAGGCTGGCGGCGACCTGATTCATGTGGGGGATCATGAAGACAAAGCACCTGGCGTGTTCGGGCACGACTGCAATGTGCCGGATGAGACCCGGATCCGGATGGCGGGCCGTGAAATCCAGATACCGGGCCCGGGTCTCCGGGGATCGGGTGTAGAGGTGAAAGCACAGTCGCCCCCAGGTGAGCTCGTCTCTCTGGAACGCTTCGCTGTTGAGTATCCTGGCCCCGGCAAATCTCGAATAGCCGCTTTCGATGAGATGGCTCTCTTCAGGAGGGGCGTTTTTGAGATACAATTCCAAAAACAAGCGGTCGTATTTGCGGATCAGTTTGGAAATTGGGAGGTAGAGCCAGGAATGCCTGGGCAGCAGGGTGATGGTGGCGTCGACCCGGGAGAGCCAGCCCCCCTTTTTTTTGAGATAGAGATTGGCGTGATAGCCGATGGCCCCGCCGATGTTGGTGAATTGCTGCTCCCGGGGACGGAAGATGGCGAGCAGATCCTCAAAGGCGCGGTGGGAGATGGCCTGATTTTTTCGCCGGCCCCAGAAATAGCCAAAGGCCAGGAGAAAGGAGACAGCCACAAACAGGAAAAAGACGGGTTGATAGATGATCTGTTCGGGGTTGGTCATGGGAGTATTCGAAATTTTCGATTGAAGATTGAAGATAGACTATTGCTGATTAATCATTCCCTGTCACCAGTCCTCGGGGATAATGGTTTCCGCAATGGTATACAGCTCCCCCTGGTGGAGCTCCGGGTCCAGATGCACCCGTTCAAGGACTGCCTCCGGAACCAGGGCCGCGATCTGCTTCTCCACCCGGCCGGCCTGGTCCTGATCATCGGTCTGCACCTTGTTGTTGATCAGCAGCCGCAGAGGGATGGACAGATCCTGGAGCCCCTGGATCAGACGCTGCGATTCTTTCAGGGAGAGGGTCTCCGGGTTGAAGACCAGCACGAGATGACAGTCGTCCCCGCGCAGGGTCCTGTCCAGGGTCTGGTACCTGTCGTTCAGGAAGCGCAGCCGTTTCAGGATGTCGTCTTCGTCTTCTGAATAGTTCAGCACGGTTTCCTTTGAGCTCATGGCGCCCTTGATCCGGTGGATGGTGTGCCGCTTTTCCAGGATCTGCCGGCGAATGTGCATCAGACGCTCGATCCAGGTGATGCTCACCTGGGGCAGGGCCAGGAATCTGAGGGTCAGACCCGTGGGCGGGGTGTCGAAGATGATGGCGTCGTATCCGGCGTCCTGGCGCAGGGTCCTGGCAATGCTCGTGAGCAGGGCGTATTCTTCGATGCCCGGGGAGTACTTCAGGGTGGAAAAATAGTGATCCAGGTTCAGGGTCTTGAGATAGCTGTAGCTGCTGCTCAGAACGTCGGTTTCCTGCCGGAGATAGTCCTTGGAGAGCTGCTGCAGGTTGACTTCCCGCAGGTCCAGGGTCTTGGAAAACCGCGTCGTGGTGTCCGCGACCGCGAGGCCGAAGATGTCCCCGAGATTGTGGGCCGGATCCAGGGAGACGATGAGGACGCGGGACTTCCGGGAGAGCTGCCAGGCCGCGGCCGCGGCCAGGGTGGATTTGCCCACCCCGCCTTTGCCGGTGAAAAAGAAGATCTTCATTCAGTCAATACCCAAGGTGCCGCACATCTCCCCGAGCATATCCCCGGCGTCCCGGGCCCTGCAGTTCAAGACCTGGAGTTCATGCTCCATATAGGGCAGCAGCTCAACCGCGAGAAACGACGGGGGGGCCGGGAGCCCGACAAAAGAGCCCAGGAGCAGGAGCCCGAAAATGTTTTCCAGCTCCCGGACCTCCACCTCGGTCAAGGCGGCTGCCTGTCCCCGATGGGTCCAATCGATGCCGGTGAGGAAATCTTTGAGCTGTTCGATGAGTCGTGAAGGCATAGTATGGTAAATTCGAAACTCGAAATTCGAACCCCAAGTGAAATGAGAAGAGATTTCACGGGGCAGGCAAGCACGAAATTCAAATTTTCAAATGACAAAAACAAAGATTGAGAAACGGACATAAGAGAAACAAATCATATCCAGTTTTCCCCCGGAAGCCGCGTCCGGGGGAAAACTGGATATTAGAAACGGAAGAAACTGTACTTCTGGGTGTAATATTTTTCCAGAAAGCCTTTTTGCTTCTGCAGGTAGTCAAAGTGACCCTTTTCCCAGTCGGCGAGGCGGGTGAAGAGCTGTTTCAAGTCATTCGATTCAGCCTCCCCGGCCATGTCCCGGTAGGCCTTTTCTGATTCAAGCTCGAGCTTCATGCCGATGGACAGAGCGGTCATATCGAAATCCGCCACTTTCTCCTTGAACTCCCGGGTGAAAATCGGGCTTTCCGCATCCTCAAAGGAGGCCGGAGTCGTGAGATCCGGCATGGCAAGCTCTTTGCCGGCGGCGTAGTCTTCGGCGATCCGGATCAGGTTGTCCAGGTGGTGCTGCTCCTCTTCGGCGAGCATCTTGAACACCTCTTGGGCCTTGGGGTCTCGGGTCTTTTCCGAAGCTGCGGTATACAGCTCCCGGCCTTCAATTTCCCCTTTCATGGCTGTTTGCAAGGCAGTCTGCAGATCCATAGGTCCTCCTTCGGTCTGATCGACCGGATCAAGCTGGTTTGCCCTGCGCAGCGGCCCCGGGGGCGGCTGCGCAGGATCGTCGGTTTCCGCAACAGGGCTTCGAGCTTATTCCACTTTATAGGCCCTGGATTTGATGAAATCCCAGATAAACAGAAAGTTCAAGAGCAGCATGATACAGAGGATAACCATGACTGTCCAGCCGGGAACCGGTTTGGCGGCGATGGCCCCGGGCTGCACCACCACGATGAACCACAAGATGGCTGCGGTGACGGTGATCCAGAGCAGCCAGGCCGGAATAACGGCTGAATTGGCGAAGCTGGACTGCAGCTTTTTGGCGGCATAGGCCGCGCCCGCCATCAGGGCGATGGAAGCGATCAGCTGGTTGGCTGCGCCAAAGGAGCCCCAGATGATCAGCCAGTTCCCGCTGGCGGCCAGCCAGATCCCGATGGCCGCCGGAATGATGGAGGCGATCCAGCGGTTGGTCAAGAGGCTGTACAGCCCGGAGGCCTTGTCTTTCAGGGGCAGGGCCATTTCAGACAGGCAGTAGCGGGCCAGGCGGTTGG
>CAZUMF010000152.1:0-11451 GCA_964621385.1 uncultured Desulfohalobiaceae bacterium | reverse complement strand
GGTTTCCCCCGGCGAGCAAGCCTAAGAAAACCTAAGAGCCTCCCAGCGAGGTCGCGTAAGAGAACCCTGTGACCGGTTCTCAATTTTGTCATGTATCGTGAAACTGATAAATCTTTCAGATTGACGCGTCCTGTAAAGAGCTCTGAACTTAAGAAGGTGCTTCCTTCGGGCGCAGGGCCTGCTCCCTGGCGATCCCGTCCAAAATCCCGTTCACAAAACGGCCGGATCTGGGGTCGCCGAAGGTCTTGCTCAATTCAATGCCCTCGTTGATGGCCACTTTGAGCGGAACGTCCCGGTGGTGAAGCATTTCGTATACGGCCAGACGCAGCACCGTGAGCTCCACCTTGGCAATGCGCTCCAGGCGCCAGTTCTTTGAATAGTTCTGTATGCAGCGGTCGATCTCTTGGGCATGCTCCAGGACCCCGGCCACCAGGTCCCGGGCAAAGGCGTTGGCCTTGGGGTCGGAAAAATGCCCGATGGCGATAAAGTGCTCCAGGGTCTGCCAGGTGTTTGAGCTGCGATCCAGCGGGGCAAACAGGGATCCGAAAAGGACCTGAACGGCTGTTGCCCGCCCCTGGCGCCGTGACTGGGTGTTTTTTCGGCTCATGATCGCTTCAGAGCTGCTCCAGGACTCGGATGGCTTCCAGAACGGCCAGGGCCGCTTCCACGCCTTTGTTGCCGGCCTTGCTTCCGGCCCGCTCTATGGCCTGCTCCAGGGAGTCGGTGGTCAGGATGCCGAAGCCCACCGGGGTCATACTGTCCAGAGCGACCTGAGCCAGACCTTTGCTCACTTCCGCAGCCACGAAGTCAAAATGCGGGGTGGCCCCGCGGATGACCGCCCCCAGGCAGACCACACCGTCGATATCCGGCCGGGCGGCGATTTTTTTGGCCACCAGCGGCAATTCAAAGGCCCCGGGCACCCGGATCAGGGTCAGGTTTTTGTGCACGGCCCCGTGCCTGAGGAGACAGTCCACAGCCCCGCTGACGAGCCGCTCCACGACAAAGTCGTTGAAGCGTCCGGCCACGAGTCCGAAACGCAGGCCGTCGGCCCGGAGCGTGCCTTCTATGGTGGTGATGGCAGACATCACGGTTCCTCCTTTTTCGAGACATCATCCAAAAAATGCAGGAGATGGCCCATTTTTTCCTTTTTGGTCTGCAGGTAGCGCCTGTTGGTCTCGCAGGGCGCTTCTTCCATGGGCACCCGCTCCACCACCTCCAGGCCGTAGCCTTCCAGGCCGATGATTTTTTTGGGGTTGTTGGTCATCATCCGCATTTTGGACACCCCGAGATCCACCAGGATCTGGGCCCCGAGTCCGTAGTCCCGCAGGTCCGGCACAAAGCCCAGGGAGAGATTGGCCTCCACCGTGTCCTGTCCCTGATCCTGCAGATGATAGGCCTTGATTTTGTTGCCCAGACCGATGCCCCGGCCTTCCTGGCGCATATACAAGACCACGCCGCTGCCTTCGGCTTCGATTGTCTCCATGGCCTTCTGGAGCTGGGAGCCGCAGTCGCAGCGAAGGCTGCCCAGGACGTCGCCGGTCAGACATTCGCTGTGCACCCGGACCAGGATGGGTTCCTCGGGGCTGATGGTCCCCTTGACCAGGGCGATATGGGTGTGGTGATCGATATCGTTTTGATAGGCCACGATCCTGAAGGTCCCGAAGCGGGTGGGCAGATCGGCCTCGCCCACAGGGCGGACCATGGAATCGAATCTGGAGCGGTATCTGATGAGATCTTCAATGGTGACGATCTTCAGATCGTGCTCCCGGGCAAAGATTTCCAGATCGGGCATCCGGGCCATATTGCCGTCGTCACGCATGATCTCGCACATCACCGCGGCCGGCTTGAGCCCGGCCAGGCGGCACAAGTCCACACTGCCCTCGGTCTGTCCGGCCCGGACCAGAACCCCGCCCTGCCTGGCCTTGAGCGGGAAGATATGGCCCGGCGTGGAAATGTCCTCGGGCCGGGCCGCATCGCTCACCGCGGTCAGGATGGTGGTGGCCCGGTCATAGGCGGAGATTCCGGTGGTCACGCCTTGGGCCGCCTCGATGGATACCGTGAAGGCGGTCCCGAATTTTGATTCATTGCGCTGGGGCTGCTGGGGAAGCTGGAGCCTTTCGATCAGGCCCTGCTCCATGGGCAGGCAGATCAGTCCCCGGCCGTATTTGGCCATGAAATTGATGGCTTCCGGAGTGACTTTTTCCGCGGCTATGGTCAGGTCACCCTCGTTCTCCCGGTCTTCATCGTCCACCAGGATGACCATGCGGCCTTCCCTGAAATCAACAAGCGCTTCTTCTATTGAACTGATGCTCATATCCTGCTCCGGACTCTTTGTGATTGAATAATGAAGAATGAAGATTGACTATTGCTGCATTGGCATTGAATGTTGTCAGGTTGGAATTTGAACCATCACTCGTTATTGCGGGCGGAGCAAAGCAATCGCTTATACGTAACCATCCAAAATGCCATGATTGTCATCAAAACTTTCCAAGAATTCACACGGAGGTTTACATAACGCCCTGAATTGTCACCACTATGTCTGATATTCAGGGCTCTCCTGCAGCAATCTTCAATCTGCAAACTTCACTCTCCATTCTTCATTCTGCAATCTTCATTCTGCAATCTTCAATATTCAATCTTAAATCTTAAATCTTAAATCTTCAATCTTCAATCCCTACCCCCCGAACCCGTGCTGTTTGAGAAAATCCAGGCTCAGGCCGGAGGCAGGGGCCGCATCCTTGGAGGCGGACTGGGACCAGGGCCTGAGCATGCGCTGCACGTATTTGCCGATGAGGTCCGTTTCCATATTCACCGAGGTGCCGGGTTTCCAGCCCGCCACCGTGGTCTCCCGGGCCGTGGCCGGAATGATGTTCACTTCCAGAAAGCCTGGCCCGCAGGTGTTCACCGTGAGGCTGATCCCGTCCAGGGCCACGGAACCCTTGACCACAACCAGATCGGACCAGGCTGTGGCAAACTCCAAGACATACCGGGTGGAGCTTCCCTCGGCTGACAGGGCCGACACCCTGGCCTGGCAGTCAACATGCCCGCTGACCAGGTGGCCGCCGACAAAGTCCTGCAGGGTCAGGGCCCGTTCCAGATTGACGACGTCCCTGGTTCGCATCTGTCCCAGAGTGGTGGTCTGCAGGGTCTCGGCCGAGGCATAGACCGCAAACCAGGAGCCGGTGAAATCCTCCACCGTCAGGCAGACCCCGTTTACCGCGATGCTCTCCCCCAGGCGGAGGTTGGAAAAGGGCTTTTGGGCCTGAAGGCGCATGCGGGCGTCCGCACCTTTTTTTTCCAGGCTCTGGATGCGGCCGATGCTTTGGATGAGTCCGGTGAACATTGGGACATTGAATATTGAAAATTGAAGATTGATTATTGCTGCAGAGGCAATTCCTGATATCAGCTTTGCCTCCGGCAAAGCTGATATATATCTATAGAAAATATTTGTAAATACAAGAATGTGCCACTACGCTGATGCTGCATTCATTCCCTGCCGGTTTGATCAATGCCTGGAACTGTGACTCCATTCGAAGGTTCTCCTGCAGCAATCTTCAATATTCAATAGTCATTTTTCAATCCTCCGGGTACAGGGTCAGCCAGAGATCCGGGCCTACGGAGCGCTGCTTGACCAGGTGAAAGTTTCTGGTCTGGGCCATGCTAAGGGGCCGCAGCCCGGAGACAGCGGCCACGCCCTGTTCGTCGCCCAGGACCTTCGGGGCCAGAAAGAGATTGAATTCATCAACCAGTCCCTGTTCCATGAGACTCCCCGCCAGGCGGCCGCCGCCTTCACACAAGACCGTGTAGCAGTCTTCGCTCCGGAGAAGGTCTTTCATTCCGACGAAAAGGTCAAGTCCGGTTTCCCCCCGTGGGGGGAGGGGGTAAATCCGGACCCCGAGCCGGGAGAGGGTCGCGGCCTGTTCCGAGGCCGCGGCCACCTGCGAGGTCAGGAAGACACTCTGGCTGGGTCTGCGCTTAAGCACTTGAAAACGCTCAGGATTCTCAGGCAGGGTCGAGGAGACAATGACCGCCAGGGGCTGTTCGCAACCGGTGAAGTCGGATGACCGGCAATCTAGTCCCGGGTTGTCCGCCTGGAAGGTTGCCCCCCCGACACAGACGGCCTGGGCTGCGGCCCGCAGGTGGTGCACGGCTTCTCGTGCCCGGGGACCGGTCACCCAGAGCGAATCCCGGTTCCGGGTGCCGATTTTCCCGTCCAGGGTGGCGGCCAGTTTCAATATGAGATAGGGACGGTGTTCGCGACGGCGGATGCAGAAGTCCCGGATCAGATCCCGGCACTCCGGCTCCAGGATGCCGGTTTCCACCTGGACGGACCGGCTGCGCAGGTATTCCACGCCGCCGCCGGCCACTTCCGGATTGGGGTCCCGGATCCCGATCATTACCCTGGGGATGCCCGCCTCTAGAATGGCCCGGGTGCAGGGCGGGGTCCTGCCCTGATGATTGCAGGGCTCCAGGGTGACCCACAAGGTGGTCTGCTGCAGGTCGACCCCGTTTTCGCGGGCCGCGGCAATGGCTTCGACTTCGGCGTGATCAGCCCCGTATCTCCGGTGAAATCCCGTGGCGACCACGGCATCGTCCAGGGTAAGCACCGCGCCGACGCAGGGGTTGGGGGCGACCGAACCGCGGCCTTGTTCGGCCAGGTCCACGGCCCGGCGCATGATTGCTTCTTGGCGGGAGCGGTTCATCGTTGCAGGCATTCGTAGGCGGTACCGGATTCGTTGAGCATGGACACGGCCAATTGATCCGGGTATCCCTGGGCGAAATAGATGGTTTTGACGTTGCAGTTGATCAGCATTTTGGCGCAGATCAGGCAGGGTTGATCCGTGCAGTAGAAGTCAGCCCCGGACAAGGGGATGCCATGGACCGCGGCCTGGATGATCACATTCTGCTCCGCATGGAGTCCGCGGCAGAGTTCGTGCCGCTCTCCCGAGGGCACCCCGATTTTCTGCCGAAGGCAGCCGGTTTCGAGGCAGTGGGCCAGTCCGGAAGGCGCTCCGTTGTAGCCCGTGGCCAGGATGCGCTTGTCCTTGACCGCCACGGCCCCGACCTTGCGCCGGAGACAGGTCGAGCGCTCAGCCACCAGAAAGGCGATCTCCATGAAATAGTTGGGCCAGGGCAGACGGGGCATCGGGTATTGAAGAGTGAAAATTGAAGATTGACGATTGCTGTACGTTCAGATCGAAGTCCTGTTTTTGCTCATGCGACGCGCATCCGGTTTGCGTCCGCTCAAACCGGATGTTCAAATTTTTTGAACAGGATGCAGGCATTGGTCCCGCCGAAGCCGAACGAATTGCAGAGCACGTACTGGAGGGGCTGGCGTCTGGTGCCCTCGGCCACGTAGTCCAGGTCGCATTCCGGATCCGCTTCCTCCAGGTTGATGGTTCCGGGAATCAGTTGCCGGGCGATGCTCATGACGCTGAAAATGCTCTCCACGCCTCCGGCGGCCCCCAGCATATGCCCGATCATGGACTTGTTGGCGGTCACCGGGATGTCATAGGCCCGGCTGCCGAAGACCCGCTTGATGGCCCGGGTTTCGCAGAGGTCGTTCCAGGTGGTGGAGGTGCCGTGGGCGTTGATGTGGTCAATCTCCCCGGGGCTGATGTCCGCCTCCTGGATGGCGACCTCCATGGCTTTGGCCATGCCCGCGCCGCTCTCGTCCGGGGCGGTGATATGATAGGCGTCGGCCGAGGCCCCGAATCCGCACACTTCAGCATAAATGGTCGCCCCGCGTTCCAGGGCGTGGTCCAGGGATTCAAGTAGGAGCAGGCCGGCGCCTTCCGAGGGGATAAAGCCGTCCCGGTCCTTATCAAAAGGACGGGATGCCTTTTCCGGTTCATCGTTACGCGAGGACAGGGCCTTCATGGCGGTGAAACCGGAAATGCCCATGGGGGTGATGGTGGCTTCCATGCCCCCGCAGAGCATGGCATTCACCCGCCCCAGCTTGATGTCCGAATAGGCGTATCCAATACTGTGCACACCGGAAGCGCAGGCGGAGGTGGTCACCAGGTTGGGACCCTTGGCCCCGGTTTCAATGGCGATTTGCCCGGTGGCCATATTGGAGATGAGCTTGGGGATGTAAAACGGGGAGATTTTTTCCGGACCCCGCTTGATGAGCTTGGAGTGAAATTCCTCGATGGTTTCCAGGCCCCCCAGGCCACAACCCAGCAGGATCCCGGTATAGTTGTCGTTTTCCTGATTGATCTGAAAGCTGGATTGCGCAAGCAGGCTTTTGGCACAGGCCATGGCGTACTGATTGAACCGGTCCATACGCCGGACCTGTTTGCGGGGGATGAACAGCTCCGGATTGAAGTCCTTGATCTCCCCGGCGATGCGGGTTGTATACTGGCTGCAATCAAACCGGGTGATGGGCGCGATGCCTGATTTTCCTGCTATCAGCCCCTCCCAGCTGGTGTTGAGGTCATTCCCCAGGGGAGAGACCATCTCCATGCCTGTCACCACAACTCGTTTCCCGATCATACTCTCTCCATCATGCGGAACGTTTGTGCTCAGGGCTTCGGCCGGCTTCTTCTGAAAGGATGCCGGCCGTCACCAGAACCGAAAACCCCTGCGGGCCGGAAACCGGCCTGCAGGGAGCCTCAATCAGGATGCCTCTTGATGTTTTTCAATATACTTGATGGCGTCATCAACGGTTCGCAGATTTTGGGCCTCTTCGTCGTCGATTTCCAGATCGAACTCGTCTTCCATGGCCATGATCAATTCCGTGAGATCCAGAGAATCCGCACCCAGATCGTCGACAAACGCTGATTCGGGCTTGATGTCCTCAGGATTGATATCCAGCTGCTCCGACACGATATTCTTGATTTTTTCCAATACTGACATGTTTCCTCCTCATAAAGTATTCCCTGAATAGTCACATACGTTCATCCTGTCTTCCTCTGTCTACATATACAAGCCGCCGTTCACGGCAATGACCTGGCCGGTGATATAGCCGGCCTGGTCCGATGCGAGCCAGGCCACTGTTTCAGCGACGTCTTCCGGTTTTCCGAATCGACCCAGGGGAATGTTCTGCAGATAGGACTCCCTGGTTTCAGGGGCCAGCTCGTGTGTCATGTCCGTGGCGATGAAACCGGGGGCCACGGCATTCACTGTAATGTTGCGGGCTCCCAGTTCCCGGGCGGCCGCCTTGGTCAGGCCGATGAGGCCGGCCTTGGCCGCGCAGTAATTGGCCTGCCCTGGATTGCCGGACTGGCCGACAATCGATGAGATATTGATGATCCTCCCGGTTTTTTGTTTGACCATGATCTTGGCGGCTTCCTGCAGGCAGGCAAACGGCCCGTCCAGGTTCACCTGCAAAACACTGTTCCAGTCAGTGTTTTTCATGCGCAGGAGCAGGCCGTCTTTGGTCAGCCCCGCGTTGTTCACCAAGACGCCGAGATGGACCCTGCCTTTGATGTGCTCTCGAAAAAACGCCCCCACCGCCTCCCGGTCACTGACATCCAGGGCCAGGGCCCGGGCTTTGCCCCCGCGGTCCATGATGCCCCGGCAGACTGATTCGGCTGTATCCTGTTGATGGACATAGGTCAAGAAAACCTGCCAGCCTTGAAGGGCCAACACTTCGGCCGCGGCCCGGCCGATGCCCCTGGATCCGCCGGTCACCAGGGCGGTGTGCTCCTGTTGCTCCATGCCTGTCCGTCCTTGTGAGTGCACTGTTTTTCGGAGAAACGTTAGCCCGAGAGGTCCTCGGTTTCGGACTGCCCTTTTCCCGAAGTGTGCAAAAGGGTTTTGAAACGGTGAAATTTACTGATTTCCGGATGCGATTCCAGACGGTCCCGGATGTCTTCATTGGCCCGAGTGCTGATATACGAAGCGGTCATGACCACGGCGCTCTGGATGGCTTTTTGTCCGGAGGAACCGTGGCAGATGAACACGCTTTCTTTCAGGCCCAACAAGGGGGCGCCGCCGTATTCTTCATAGTCAAGGCGCTGGGAAAATCGCTTGAAGGCGGACAGGGAAAGCAAAGAGCCGAGCTTGGACCAGAATCCTGTTTTGAGCTCCTGACGCAACAGGCCGCTGATTGTTTTTCCCCAGCCCTCACTCATCTTCAAGATGACATTCCCGACAAAACCGTCGCACACGGCAATGTCCAGGGTCCCGTCGAACAGGTCCCGTCCTTCCACATTGCCGGAAAAATTCAGGGTGGTTTTGCTCAAGAGGGAAAAGGCCTCGTTCACTTGGGCGTTGCCTTTTCCCTGTTCTTCCCCGATGCTCAACAGCCCAACCCGGGGTTCTTCAATGCTGAGGACGTTCTTGGCCAAGGCCTCGGCCATGATCGCGAACTGGACCAAATGGCGGGGCTTTGAGTCCACATTGGCCCCGACGTCGATGATGATCAGCGGGTTGTGCTCCCGGGGCATGATCGCCGCCAGGCCGGGCCGGTCGATTCCTTTCAGGCGGCCCAGGATGAACATGCCGGTGGCCAGGGTGACGCCGGTATGCCCGGCACTGACCACGCCTTTGGCCTTCTGCTCTTTCACCGCATTGAACGCCGCTTGAATCGACGTGTTTTTCTTGCGCCGGATATGCGAGGGCTTGTCGTTCATGGCGGCCACTTCATCCGCATGCTCAATCTCGATATCCAGACCCTCGAGGTTATGTTTTTCCAGCTCGGACAGAATGGTGGCCTTGGGGCCGGCCAGAAGACGGGGGATATTCGATTTCCTGGCTGCCTGCAAGGCTCCGGGAATGGTCACGTGAGGTCCGAAATCCCCCCCCATGACATCAACGGCGACCCGGGTCGGGTTATTCGGCATCGTCCGCCCTGACAACCTGCCTTCCTCCATACTTTCCGCAGGAAGGGCACGCTCTGTGGGGGAGACTGGGTGCGCCGCACTTGCATTCGATCACCGTTGGCGTGGGGACTTTGTGGTGCGAGCGACGCATGTTTTTCTTTGATTTGGATGTCTTTTTCTTGGGGACCGCCATAATAGACCTCAGCTTTCGATTTTCAGGTTTCTAAAAACAGCCATTCTGGGATCGGATCCCTCGGCAGAACAGGAACAGGCGCCTTCATTGAGGTTTTGGCCGCATTTCGGGCACAGGCCCCGGCAGGTTCCGGAACAGAGCGGCTTGACCGGAAGCGCCAGCACAAACTGCTCCCAGAGGAGCTCGCCGGCGTTGAGTTCCGGATGACCCTGCTGGGACCTGATGAGGCCCTCGGCCCCGGGTCCATCCTGTTCCTCGGAAGGGTAGGCTTCAAACAGTTCGAATCCGGCATCCAGGGTGATCTGGACGTCCCGGGTGCAGCGGTCGCAGGGCATACAGATCTGCCCGGCGAGGCTGCCCCGGATCAGGAGCCCCTTGGGGCCGGGCAGTAGCAGCAGCCGGGCGGTCAAGGGAATCGAAATCGAGGCTTGGATTGTGAACTCGTGAAGCGGGTCCTCCCAGAGTGCCTGTTCGGCAACGTCTATTGTCCGGCCCTGCTCAGGCAGATCAGCCAGGTGCAGCCAGAGTTCAGCCATAGTCTTTCGCTCGTCGTGCCGGAGGCCGCCGATCCCGAATGCCGGGACGCTGCGAGCCATGTGAAACATAAAAATATAATGACTTCACTGTTTATTTGTCAAGGTCAAAGACTTGCCTTTTTTTTTTTCAGGGGATAGGATCACTCCCTGTTGTGTACACGCCCTGCGGGGCGCTGCTGCTGCATTTGTTGACACGCCGGGCTCTGCCCCAGGGCCGAAGCGGGCCGGACAGGGGTATGAGGGGCATGGTTTTCGATGGAATACGAACAGCTTATGAGGAGGTGTCCGATGGCCGCGAAATGCGATGTGTGCGGAAAAAAACCCCTGGTGGGGAATAATGTGAGTCATGCCAACAATAAGACCAAGCGTCGTTTTAAGCCCAACCTCCGGAATGTCCGGGCGCAGCTGGACTCCGGACAGGTGAAGCGGATCAGCGTCTGTTCCAGGTGCCTGCGCGCCGGGGCCGTGGTCAAACCCCGGGTGCACTGATGGCTGGGCGGGAAGACCGCCCAGCCATGCTTTCCGATCACGGCCTTTGGTTTCAACTCAGGTTGAAGCAGAGGCCGTTTGTTTTCCTGATCCCTCCGCCTGGGTCAAGGCCCTGCGCAGACGGGCCGTGGCCCGGTCTCTGCCCAGGACCTCCATGGTCTCGAACAAACCGGGGCTGGCCTTCTTCCCGGTCAGGGCGATGCGGATCGGCTGGGCAAGAAGCTTGAATTTGATGCCCTTTTCCTGCAAAAAAGCGGCGAGCAGTTCTTCCTGGGCCGCCCGGGAGAAGTCGTCCAGGCTTTCGAGCCGGTCCAGCAGGTCCCAGAGATACTGCCTGACCTCGGGGGGGAAAAATTTCTCCAACAGATCGAAATCATAGAAAATGTCTTCGGCTTCCCGGGCAAAAAAGACCGCCTGTTCCGCCATCTGCTCCAGGGTCTGGGATCTGGGCTGGAGCAGGGGAACGATTTGTTGCGCGTAGGCCCGGGGTATTTCGGGCAGGCCCCTATCCCGGAGCCGGGCTTGCAGTTCTCCGGCCAACTCAGCCGGGGAGGCCAATTTGATGTGCTGACTGTTCACCCAGTCCAGTTTTTCCTGGTTGAAGACGCAGGCTGATTTACCCATGCTGTCCAGGCTGAATTTTTCGATGAGCTCATTCCGGGTGAACAGCTCCTGATCACCCGAGGACCAGCCGAGCCGAACCAGGTAGTTGAGCAGGGCCCCGGGCAGATAGCCCCGGGCCTTATACTCCAGAACGGACATCGCCCCGTGCCGTTTGCTCAGGCGTTTCTTGTCCGGACCGAGGATCATGGGCACATGGCCGAAAGCCGGCTGCTCGAACTCCAGGGCCTGATAGAGCAGCACCTGTTTCGGGGTGTTGCTGATGTGGTCGTCTCCCCGCAGGATGCAGTTGACGCCCATCAGGGCGTCATCCACCACCACCGCCAGATTGTAGGTCGGACTGCCGTCAGCCCGCCTGAGAACGAAATCGTCCAGTTCACGGTTGTCCACACGATTGTGCCCTTTGATGAGATCCTGATACACGGTCTCACCGCTCAATGGGGCCTTGAGACGGACGACCCGGCCCGGACCCGAGCCAAGGCCCAGTGTGCGGCAGGTGCCGTCGTACTTGGGCTTTTCCCCTTTGTCCCGGGCCTTCTGCCGCATGGCCTCGACTTCCTCCGGGGTGCAGCGGCAGTAGTAGGCCAGCCCGTTGTCCAGGAGCCAGTCGATATGCTGGTGATACAGGGCAAACCGGGTGCTCTGGTAGTACGGGCCTTCATCCCAGTGCAGACCGAGCCAGTCCATGGCCCTGAGGATGGCGTCCGTCATGTCCCGGGAAGAGCGCTCCGTGTCCGTGTCTTCGATGCGCAGGATGAACCGGCCCTGATGGTGCCTGGCGTAGAGCCAGTTCAAAAGGGCGGTTCTGGCCCCCCCCCTATGGAGATGTCCGGTGGGACTGGGG
>CAZUMF010000151.1:0-11506 GCA_964621385.1 uncultured Desulfohalobiaceae bacterium | reverse complement strand
CTGCAGGAAACCTTTGACTTCACGGTTCAAGCCTTTGCCTCCTATCTGGAGCATCTGCAGGCGGATGGCCTGCTGCTGCTCGTGCACTGGATCAATCCCCTCTGGACCGAAACCGCCAAAATCCTGGCCACCGTCAGTCAGGCCTGCCCTAAAGCCGGCCTAACCGGTGCGCAGTGCGGCACGGGCTTGATCCTCAGCCAGAGCACCGCGGTTTGTCTCGTCAAAAAAGGAGGATTCAGCTCCAGGGACCAGCTGGACATCAAGGCCTTCTGCCGGGAGTTCGGCTTTGAAGCGGTGTTCTTTGCCAAGTCTCAGCCGCAGCAGAAGACCCGGCCGGACTCCCAGCTCTCGCCGGAAACATTCAAAAGCCTGCACAGTCTGGCGGTTTCCAGTGATTCCCGGGCCGCGCAGCGCTTCAAATTTCACGTCCGGCCGGCCACGGACGCGGCCCCGTATTTCAACCGCTTTTTTTCCTGGAGCTCCCTGACCGAGATCTGGGGACTGCGCAGCCTGGGCGGGGCCACCCTGGTCCAGTGGGGATATCTGATCCTGCTGGCGACCCTGATCCAGGCCCTGCTGGCCGGCGGACTGCTGCTCCTCCTGCCCTTGGTCCGGCGGCGAAGCGCCCGCAAGGGCTTGGCCCTGAACAGGACCCTGAGCTACTTCACCTGCCTCGGCTTCGGCTTTCTGTTTGTGGAAATCGCGCTCATGCAGCGCATGACCCTGTTTATGGGCCAGCCGATCCCGGCTGTGACCGGAGTTCTGGTCGCCGTGCTCCTGGGGGCGGGTCTGGGCAGCAGCCGCGCGGAGCGTATCGGACTGTTCCGCAGTACCGCGGCCGTTGCCGGGATCTGTCTCTTCTACGCCCTGGCTCTGCCCGGCCTTCTCGAACAGGGCATGGGCTGGCCCCTTCCCCTACGGATTGCAACGGGCATGCTCATCAGCGGCCTGCCGGCCTTTTTCATGGGCGTTCCCTTCCCGGCGGGCCTGGCCCGCCTGCAGCAGGAAGCCACGGCCTGGACCCCCTGGGCCTGGGCCGTGAACGGATTCGCCTCCGTGCTCAGCCCGCTGCTGGCGGCCCTCATCTGCCTGCACGCCGGATTTGCCTGGCTCCTCACGAGCGCGGCCCTGCTTTATGCCGGCGCCTGGCTGGCCGGGGCCGGGGGATTTCTCCGGCCCGGCCCGGAGACAGGACCCCGAAATGGTGCCTTTTGAACTTGTCTCTTCTCCCAATTCAGGATAGCCTTGGCTGAAATTTCAACTGAAGCCACGCACCGAGCACAGGAAGGTTCTTTTATGCAGCCCATGGAATCCATTCTCAAAAACTACGACTTTCACCACCAGGACGAGGAGCACCTGCACCAGCTGGCGGAGCTTCTCCTGCCCATCCAGGACAAGTTCGCCAAGGATTTTTACAAGCACCTGATGCAAAACGACTACACCGCCACCTTTTTTCAATCCCCGCAAGCGGTCCAGCGCCGGGAGGAGACCATCAAGGACTGGCTCAGGGCGGCTCTGACCTCGAAGTACGATCACCGCCTGCTCATGCAGCTCACCCGCATCGGGGAAGTCCATGTCAAAATCGGCCTGGAAGGCCATTATGTGAACTCGGCCATGAGCTTCATCCGGCGCTACTTCCAGGGCCATCTGGTCAATGCGGTGGCCGATCCCGTGTATCGGGACAGGCTTCTGGAGACCCTGGACAAGGTCCTGGACATCAGCCTGGATGTCATGACCGGCTCCTACCGGGAAGCGGAGTTGAAAAAGGTCTTTCTCTCGCAGCGGGTGGAATTCTGGCTGGTGAAATGGTCGGAGCGGCTCATGCACGGCCTGAACCTGATATTGATGATCGGACTGGTGGCCTTGTCCCTGGGCGTGGCCGCCCTTCTGGGTTCGGACATCATCTTTGCCTTGCAGACAGACCTGGAAATCGGGGTCATCAAGTCCCTGGGCTCCCTGCTCATCCTCTGGATGATGATCGAGCTCCTGCACACCCAGGTCCACCAGCTCAAAGGCGGCAAGTTCAATGTGCGCATCTTTGTGGATCTGGCCATGGTGGCCTTTATCCGGAAGGTCTTTGTGGCCACCATCGAGTCCAAGGACCCTTTGTCCTTCGGCCTCCTGCTGGCCGGCCTGCTCATCCTCGGCCTGATCTATTTCCTCATCGGCCGTTCCGTCAGTCCGCGGGCCTGAAATTCGAAATTCGAAATCTGAAGTGAACTTGAAACCTTTGTGTTGGGGCGGAGCCAGCTTTGAACCCCTTAGAGCCGGGACAGCAGGCCCCTGATCTCTTCTCCGGCAGCAAGGCTGTTGCGCCAGTCCTCGGGCAGGGCCTCCAGGCCGTGCCAGGCACCCAGAATCATGCCTACAAGCAGACCGCGGGCCGCGGAATCCCCGCCGGCCATCACATTCTGAATCAAGCCCTCCTGAATATCGTCCTGGTACCGGGCAATGAGCTGCACGGTTCCGGGAAAGGCCTCCGGCAGGTGGCAGCTGATCCCGAATCCGGCCAGGGCGGCGACACTCTCCTGCCCTGCGGCGGCCAATCCATTGTGCACCCACTGCCTGGCCGGGAGCCGCTGATATCCGGCCTGAGCGCTCTGCTCCAGGGCCTCGACAGGCCGGGCTCCCTGCAGCACAGCCCGGGCCGTTCTCGCAAAAAACGCAGCACTCTCCACCACGCCGGGGTCCTGATGGGTCATCCGAGCCTGGGCCTGAGCAGCCCGGACCAGTTCATCCAGGTCGTGTTCCAGAGCACAGACCAAGGGAGCGATCCTGGAGGCCCCGGCCAGATCGTTACTCCGGGAACCCGCTGATTCAGGGCCGAGCCCCTTGTCAAACCCGGCCAGGGTGCCCTTGGTGGCCTGATCGAAATAGCCCTGATAGCTGCTCATGAAGCCGCGCCAGTCCTCGGCGAAATGCTGAAGATCAAATCCCTGATTCGCGGCTATGGAGCGAAGCAGGACCAGGGTCTGATCCCCGTAATGGGTAAACTCCCCGACCTGCTTGCCGGCATGGAACGAGCCGGCCTGCGGGGGCAGGAGCCGGTCCACCCGGCCGATCCTCTCCGCGATACGCTGTTGATCGTAGATCCAGTGCGCGCCCAGGGCCAGGGAATCCCCGAGGAAGGACCCCAGGACCATGGCCTGCCGTGTGTTGTCTGTCATGCATCCTCCGGGGTAAAAAACAGACGTCAGATGTCGGACGTCGGATGTCAGCGTGGCCAGCGGCCGGGCTGACATCACTCTTCAATTCCCTCATGTCTCCGAAAGCCATGTTTGATATTGTAGGGAAAATCGGATAGAATGGAAAGGTCAATTTGCAACGCGGCAAAGGCCATCATTTATACCAGAAGTTGGCATAACTTGCGATTTGTATCTGCCTTCATTGAAACCTTTTGGAGATCATTTAGGATAGGAGCTTCATTTTTTTAACTATTTAAAATGTAGATACTTACGGGAAGAATAAATTGCAGATATGCAGAAATATACAGCACCGAATACCGGGATTTTCGAATACTGAAAACCTCAATTTATGATGACCGTAAGTATAAAGGAGGGACCCATGCCACAGGAAACCCAATCCACACCCCAGCATTGCCCGGGTTTTCAAAGTTTCAAGAACCTGAGCGCCTTTACCTGCAATTGTCCGGAATGCGGCGAGGAAATCGAAATCTTCTCGGACGAGTTCGACAAGCCGCACACCTGCCCCAAATGTAAAAAACCGGTTGATTTCAGCCAGTGCACCCTGGAAGGCTCCGGCGGGGCCACATCACCCCGCTGAACGTACCGCACGACTCCTGATCCGGGACGCCGTGCGGCACGATGGACAGTACGTTCAGTCGTCGCGAGCGATAGCCTCGTACAGGGCTGCCTCTTTCGGGCTCAAGGAGCGTTGCAGCTCATAGGTCTGATAGAGGAAGTAGTGAAAATAATCGTGCCGCAGGCTGTCCCGGGTCGAGGTCACCAGCCAGTTGTTGCGCCCCCAGTTGATGGGCGAGAGGTCTTCATTGCCCGCTTCCAGCAGACCGCCCAGGACTTCCTGACGATCCACCACCAGATCCAGGGAACGCCCGCCGAGAGTAGCCTGGATGGTTTCATGCCCGGGATGGATGATCTGGCAGGCAAAGTCCAGGGGCTCGGGCTGCATGGCGATGTACTTGAGGGCCAGGCCGCGCGATTCCGCCCTGAACAGGGCCGGCCGGAGAAAGCGGCTTTCCGGCGAAAACATCCTGATGTAGACTTCGCGGTCCGCCGCGTCAATCATGGCTCCGGCCTTGGCCATGATTTCTTCATAGCCCCGCATGATCCAGACATAGTCGTAATTCGACTCCTGGGAGGCTTCCCGGAAGCGCTCCTGCAGAACCTCCAGTTCGGACTCATGCCGCATCCGGAGCCGTTTGATCAACTCCTCCGGAGGCAGGGGGACATACAGCCCTTCGTCCGATTCCGCCACCACGCCTTTTTCTTTCAACGAGCGCAGGACATCGTAAATCCTGGCCCGGGGGATCCCGGAAAGCTTGCTCAGCTGCGAGCCGTTCACCGGGTGTTTCTGGAGCAGAAACAGATAGGCCGTGACCTCGTAATCGGACAGGCCGATGGTCTGCAGATTCAGCTTGATGGTCATGGGCTAAGCATTGAAGAATGACGATTGAATATTGAATATTGCAGATCACAAGAAAAGAGACCTTCCCCGCAAGGCATCTGGCTGCCGGATCACTGCCCACAAAGCACACACCGTCCAAAAAGCCAGTGCGGATCAGGAAAAATCTCTTTTGAAGAGCTCCACGGAGTTAATCTGAATGCCCAGCAGCTCGGCGATTTTCCGCTTGGCCCGGATCCCCTTGGGGCTGCCGGCCACCGAGGTCACCAGCCCGAGGCCCATCTGCTCCCGGATGGGACGCATGACGTCTTCATTGGTCAGCTCGATCACCTCGATCCCGAGCTTTTCCGCAACATACGCTTTGGCTGCATTGATCTTCATCTTCTGGGTCATCTGCATCCAGGCAACCAGATCTCCGGCTGTCCGCAAACCACCCATGCCCGCGGCCATGATGTGCGATAAATGCATGCCGAACGGATCCCCCACGCCAATCTACAAGCCGTCCGCCTTGCCCAGTTCCACCAGGGACTTGGCCACCCTGGAGACGCTGTCCACCGGCGGCTGTTCCAGCATGGGCACTCCGCCGACGCCCATGCCCACATTGACGTGAACCGGAATATCGGCCTGCTCCACAGCCGCCCGGGTAAAGGTCACGGCCCGGGCCAGGTTCCAGGCCACGGAGCGGCTGCTGTTGGTGCTCACCGCCAGTCCGAAGATATCCGCCCCGGCCGCTTCAACCACCTTGACCTGGTCCTGGGGGTAGAGTCCAGCCAGACGGCGTCCGGCAAACTCTACCTCCCCGTGCATGCCCAGCACGAACTCCCCGGAGCAGCCAAGCATCAACGGCAAATCCGGATGCTTTGTCTTGATCTCCCGGGCCGCCTCCAGGGCCGCAAGCAGGTCGGCGTCCCCGGCTGAGCCCGACGTGTCGAAATTGAGACCTTCGCAGCCCACCTCCGCCAGATTGGAGGCCACAAAGACCAGATCGTTCCGGAGATACTCCGCCGCCTCCCGCTGGGTCTGCCTGGCCTCGTCGATCCGGCCCAGGGGCAGAAACTCCGAAGGATTGTCGCAGGGCCCGTCCGGCTTGTAATACAGGCCCAGATTGGGCTGGGCCCCGTAAAAAAACGGGGCGGTGCTCTGCTGGGAGATGGTGTAATACTCGTTCATCTCGAAATTGATGATCGGTTTGACCGGCTTGTAGCTGTAGTCGCTGTGCCCCAGGGAGGTGGTGTCCGCCCCGCAGGCCCGTTCATAGGTCAGAACCGCCTGCATCCGGCCCATGGAAACCCCGACCCCGCCGCCGTCCTGGCCGGAATAAAAGCTCATGGTCCCCCCGTCGTCGGTGACCACCACTTCGTTGCCCGGGGCAACGCTCACCGTCCGGGACGGATCAGTCATGATCTCCAGCAGACGCTGTTGATCTTCCTCGCTCATGGGGGACACCTGGGCCCGCTGGGCCGCATCCTCGGTGCCCTCCCGGATGTCGTCTCTGATCTCGGCAACATCCATACGGAGCCGCTCCCCGTCTCCCATTCTGCAAAAAACCTTGTCTGTCATAAAAAAACCTCATTGATCGCAAAAAAATGAAGACATTCACTGAAAAACCGGGGAAAAAAGATTGTGTCCACGAATCACACGAATCGACACGAATAAGAACATTGTTTTTTTCCCGGCCTGATCGGCCGGGGAAAATCAGTCATCCGCCGAAGCGGCGGATACCTGATACCTGATATTCCAAGTATTCTGATTCGTAATTCTGAAATTCGAGTTTCTTCAGTCCCTCTGCCTCTTCAACCGTGAACCGTGAACTGTGAACCTTCTTAACCCTCTGCCCTCTGCCCTATGCCCTATGCCTCTTCCTGCTCCGCCTCGGCCACAATAGCCGCCAGTTCTTCCCGGACACCCTCCGGAAGCGGATCGGGCTCGTGGTGCTCCAGGATGTGCCGGACCTTGTCCATGGCCCGCTCCCGGATATCCGGCTGTTTGGAGTTTTCCCAGGCGCTCCGGGTGCGGCGGTCGATGAGCTCCGGGCTGGACTGATCGCGCATCCCCTGAAAGGTGTGCTCGTGGGTCAGATATTCTCCGAACTGTCCCACCTCCTTGATCACCTCCAGGGCCAGGGTGGCGTCGTCCACGGCAAAACCCTGCACCGTTTTTTTGATCATGCGGGCGAATTCACAGTCCAGAACCAGCTGGCCGTAGTCAAAGGTGATTCCGCTTTCGAGCATCCCCAGACCGTAGAGCATATTGGCACCTGCCAATGCCGGAATGAGGCCCGTCAGCGTCTTTTCATGGCCCACCTGGATATCGCTGATTTTGCCGTCCCCCTAGCCGCCGGCCACATAGCTGGGCAGGGAGTAATAGCGGGCCAGCCTGGCGACAGCGCCGCTGATCAGGGCGCATTCCGGCGTACCCACCGAAGCCGAGGCCAGCTTGAGATCCAAGGCCGCGGTGGAACTGCCGTAAATCACCGGAGCCCCTTTTCTGGCCAATTGACTCAGTGTCAATCCACTCAGAATCTCCGCATTATGGGTGACCAGGGTGCCGGCCAGGGAGACCGGGGCGGTGCCGCCGGCCATGGCCATGGACAGGATGTTGCAGACCAGGCCGGAACGGGCGGATTCGACAACGATCTCACAGCACTCTTTGATGAGCTTCAAAGGGGAGACCGGACAGGTGGTGAAGGAGACGAGCGGCCGGGTTTTGAGTTTGTCCATCCCTCCGGCAATGGCCGCACCCATGGCCACGATCTTCTTGAGCAGCCTTCCGTTGCCCGGGCCGAAGGCGCAGTGCTTGCTCGTGTTCGGGAGGATGGCTTCGGCATTGTGCAGCGGAGCGGTTTCCTGGGGCACGTCATGGGCGCCCAGGGCTTTTTCACAGAAATCGATCTCTTCCAGGGCGTCGATGACCCGGGTGGACTGCACAAGATCCGTCTTGAGCGGACTCCTGGACTCCCCGCTGTAGGGGTCCACCACCTGAACCCCTTCGCTGAAGTTGGTGAAGGCCACCCGGTTTCCAGTCAGAACCAGATCGTTTTTGGGATGGCGTCCGGCCAGCCGCACCCTGGACGGCGCGGAACGAATGGCGTCTTCCACCAGACAGGCCGGGATCCTGACGATCTGGTTTTTCTGGTCCACCTCGGCCCCATGGTCGCCAAACAGGGTCCTGGCCTCCTCGTCCTCCACAAACACGCCGGTTTCCTCCAGGACCTCCATGGTCCCGCCGTGAATCTCGGCGAGCTCGTCTTCCGTGAAAATGTTCAGGCTCAAACCGGCCCGCAGCTTGAGCCCGGCATGCAGGTTCTGTTTCATGAATGCTCCCTAAATTTTTTGAACCCGAAGCGGTTCAAAAAATTTTTTTAGACAGTTACGCAAAAATGGCTGCTACAATCTCAAACCGAAACGCCTATCAGCCATTGTATGAAAATATTTTAGACCCGCTTCGGGTCTAAAATATTTTCCAGATACTCATAGGCCGGAGTCAGTTTGCCTTTGTACACTATGACCGCCCGCTGCAGTTCAGGACAGAGACCGGAATGCTCCAACGGTTTTTCAAAATCCGCCTCGAGCAGGGAGGGCAGAAACGGGCTCAGCTGCTTGCTGAAAAAGGTGGACGAGTCATTGGGAATCTCGGCCGGGAGATTGTCCACGGCCAGGACCACGATTCCCTCTCCTGTATAGCCGTCGCGCACTTCACGGGTCAAGGGCTGGACCACATAGGACGGCTGGCCGGAATCCGTTGTTTTTACGTTGCATTCGACAGCCCCGCCCACATCGCAGCTGATATCGGCGATGGCACTCAGCTTGGGGGCCGGCTTTTCTGTGAAGAGGGTCTCAAGATCTTCCCAGGTCACAAAGCGGGGGTAGCGGCTGTCCCAGTAAATGGCATTGACCAGGATGCTGATCCAGGGGAGGTATTCATGGAAACAGCTCTCATATTTTTCCGGGTGTGCATAATACTCCTGCAGGGCAAACTCGCCCAGTTTCGGTCTGACCAGGTCCTGCTCCTGAAAGATACACAGATAGATGGTCTGGGGATCCAGCTGCCGGGTCTCCGCCAAACGCCGCAGTTCCTGGGGGGCAATCCGCTGTACCGGCAGACAGTCGAAGATCTGCAGGGCTCCGGAGGAGACGTTGCCGTAGCCCAGGACGGCAATCACCAGAGGACCCAGCGCCGCCGGCAGGCCTTTTTCCCGGATCTCCCGACCAATGCCCTGCAGATGTTCCTGGGCCTCCTGCACCGATTTGTACTCCACAGCCGGCCGGCATTGGGCAAAGGGCGTGCTCAGGCCCTGCTCCTCCCAGCGCTTCCCCATGAGGGCCAGGATATCCAGAGCGCCGGCGTCTCCGGCATAGCGGCCGAAATACACCAGCCGCCTATTCTTCTCATCCACAATCCGCTCGTAATCAATAAGGGTGGAGCCGTCCTCCATGATCTGCCGCAAAAGCGGCATATTTGCGGCCTGTCCCTTGATGGTGTGGGAAAAGAAGCAATAGGTCCGCTGCTTGAGCAACTTCTCCCGGGGAATTTCCTTGATCCCGAGAATGACCTGCCCGGACTCCATGTCATCGCAGATGGCTGCGCCGGATTGGGCGTAGTCCTCTTCCTTGAAAAAACGCTTTGCCGAGCGCTGCACAAACAGGTCGGCCCCGGTCCGGGATTGAAGATCACGGACATGGTCGGGGATCAGCGGCGCTCGCCGTTCCCAGGCGTTCTTGTCTTCAGCGCGTATGAGTAAGGACTGCATTGTCTCCCTCCATGCCGTAGGGCCCTGGCCCGGCAGGGCCGGTCGTATTCATTCTTTCAGGCAGAATTTGAACGTCCAACTCTGCTCTCTGACCTCTTTCTCCCCCTTCCCTTCTTCCTGGTATGAAACTTCATTTTTCTTTCTCCGTCACCCCGGCGTAGGCCGGGGTCCGGTTCTTAAATTTTCAGCCTGGATTCCGGCTTCCGCCTTCGCTCAGAGCTTCCGGCTACGCTCAGATGCTTCGCCGTGACAAGTCGGCGTGACAAGCCGCCGGAATGACGGAGGAGGTGACTCAAAGTTTCTTTTACGATCAAACTGGACGTCTGCGGCCAGAGGCAGGGCTAACGTCTTCCCTCTCTCTTCCTCCCACCCCATGCCCCATGCCCTATGCTCTCTGCCTCTTCGAGCCTTCTTCCAAATTTGAACTCTCTTTCCTTCTTAATCCTCTGCCTCTTCTTGCCGACGTCCGACGCTTGCCACGGCGTAGCTTCTTTGCGAAGCCGGGTCCGACGTCCGACCTCTCTCTTCCTCCTGCCCCATGCCCTATGCTCTCTGCTCTATGCTCTCTTCAAACCGGATGCCCAGGCCTTCCAACTCGTCCAGGACCGGGTCGTAAATTTCCTGGATCACCGGCCGGACAACCCCGGTGGCCGTGATTTTGCCTTCAAGCACGAGTCTGGCGCCAATGGCCGCGGGCAATCCCACTGTACGCGACATGGCGCTCTCCCCGCCGGGCTCGCCTTCCTGGACCAGGGTGGAAGTGATGTGCTCCGCTGCCGCGTCCGGAAATGCAGCGGTAAACTCGTGGTGCTGGACAATCATGTCGGTTTCATCCGGCTGGTAGCTCAGTCTGTCCAACAACAACCGGCTAAAACAGTCAAAGGGGGTGATCCTGTCCATATTGAGAGGCTGATCACTGAAGAATCCGAGCCATCCCAGTTTTTTCAGGGTGACCGCGTGTTCAGGCACATCCAGAAAGAGGCTGAGGTCCCGGACCAGATCCCGGCCGTCGCTTTTGATCAATGCGGCCAGAAGCTGCCTGGGAGACAGCGCTTTGGACTCGAGGACCGGTTCTGTTTCCAGGAGGCCGAGCTTTTTGAACAGATCCCAGGATTCGCAGTGCCCGATATTGCGGAGCGTTCCCCGGTAGATGCTCCGGGCTTCCGGGATGGAGTAGATCTCTTTATAGGGCAGGGCGTCCCGGTTGACATAGGCTTCAAACACCCCGGCGCCTGGAATGTCCTGGAACCAGTAATGCTGAAAAAGCCGCTCTCCCGGTACCTCGACCTGCTCTCCATTCAAGAGATAGCAGCCGTCGTTCTTGGCGGCCAGCATCACCCCGCTCGGACTCCAGGAAAATTTATAGCCCAGGGGGACGTTGTTGCTGGCCGGCGCCGGCAAACCCCCGCAATAGGAATAAAAGGAGGTGATGCTTCCTCCCCGGGACTTGACGCGATCAATGACCCGCATGGCCGCCATGTGGTCCAGACCCGGATCCACTCCCATTTCATTCAAAAACAGAAGCCCCTTGGCTTTAAACGCTCCATCCAGTGCTTCCATCTCCGGCTTGACATAGGAGGCGGTGATCAGATGCTTGCCCAACGCCAGGCAGAGTTCAGCCACCGTAAGATGCAGGGTAAACGGCAGGAGACTGATCACCAGATCCACGTCGCCCAGGACCGTGTTCAGGGTCTCTGTATCGTCAATGCCTAAGGTCATTCCCCGGCCCCGGGGATGACCGCCCAACAAGCTCTCCACCTTGTCCGCATCCTGATCAGCCAGCACCAGCTCGATATCAGGCACGTCCAACAAATACCTGACCAGAGGCCCGGCCACCAGGCCGGCTCCAAGCACACACACTCGCTTTGGCATAGCCCCTCCTTTGTCCAAAGACGTTCACCAATGTTGCTACTGAACGAGTCACATACATCGTCCTGGGTGCTTTGTCAAACGTCGGGAAGAAGAGAGAGATCAGTGGTCAGTTTTGCCGACCGCAGGACCGACCTCTGACTTCTTAAAAAAAATTCAATATTCATCTTCTTACTCACTCTGCCTTCGACAATCGTAGATACATACAGGCTGTTTTGGCGGAATAACGTGTTGAATTTATTGCTTGGGGCTTCACAGAATCTCAAACCTTGTAGGCACACGATT
>CAZUMF010000150.1:0-11516 GCA_964621385.1 uncultured Desulfohalobiaceae bacterium | reverse complement strand
CCCATTTCTTTTGGTTCTCTTCCCATTTTTTGTCGTTGGCTACCAATTGTTTCTGGTTTTCCTCCCACTTTTTCTCCTGGGACTCCCAACGTCTTTGGCTTTCCTCCCATTTCTTTTGGTTCTCTTCCCATTTTTTGTCGTTGGCTACCAATTGTTTCTGATTTTCCTCCCACTTTTTCTCCTGGGCCTCCCATTTTCGATCTCCGGCTTCGCGATCTCTTTTCAATTCTTCCAACATCCGGTCGAAACGGCTCTCTGTTTCCTGTTTTCCGGCATACATCTCCCTGGTGAGTCTCAAGATGAACTCGCGAATGTCCGGGTCAGTTTCCATCATTTTGGGAAGATCAGACCGAATGGCCTTTTTCAGCTCTTGCATTGACGGCATGGCTGTCCTCCTGCGACCGGTAAGGACGCTGAAGCTTTGATAACAATCCTGTATTGATACCCTATCCGGGCATTTTTGTCAAAACACACGTATTTCGATAGTAAAGTCTTGAGTGTACACTGCACAACCGGGGTACGACGTCTGATTTACAAGGACCCGGCTTTATCGTATGCTTGTTTTTCCCATAAGCCTGAAAAAAGGAAGACCGCAATGAAACAGCCAGTGCACTTTTCCAATGCCGTCCTGCTTGTGGATGACGAGCAGCATGCCCTGGAAAGTTACTCCATGACGCTACGCATGAGCGGCATAAAGGAAGTGACCTCCTGCCGGGACAGCGCCCAAGCGCTGGATATCATCAGAAACGGACGCTTCAGCGTCTGTATTCTGGACCTGATCATGCCCCCCGTTTCCGGGGAGGAACTGCTTGAACAGATCAGGCGCGAATTTCCGCATATCACCGTTGTTGTGGTCACAGGCATCAATGAAGTGGAGACCGCAGTCAGATGCATGAAAAACGGGGCCTTTGACTACCTGGTCAAACCCGTGGAGCGCGACCGACTGGTGGCCTGTGTCAGACGGGCATTTGAAATCCAGGAACTGCAGCAGGAAAACCAACTGCTCAAGGATCGAATGCTCTCCGGCCGACTGGCCCATTCCGAGGTCTTTGCTGATATCATCACCCAGAACCCGGTCATGCAGTCCATCTTCCAGTATATCGAAGCCATCGCCCCCAGCCGGCAGCCCATTTTGGTCACCGGGGAAACCGGAGCCGGCAAGGAACTGCTCATTAAGGCGATCCATCAACTGAGCGGAGCGGAACAGCCCCTTGTGGCCGCCAATGTGGCGGGCATCGATGATCAGGCCTTTGCCGACACCCTGTTCGGCCACGTCAAAGGGGCCTTCACCGGCGCGGACCAGAGACGGGACGGTCTGGTGGCCAAAGCCGCGGACGGCCTTCTCCACCTGGACGAGATCGGAGACCTCCGTCCCGAGTCCCAGATCAAGCTCCTCCGGCTCCTGGAAGAAAAGGAATACTTTCCCCTCGGCGCGGACACCCCCAAAAAAACCAACGCCCGAATCATCGTGAGCACGAATCACCCTGTTGAAACCCTTCAGGAACCCGCTCGATTCCGCAGCGATCTCTTTTACCGGCTGAGCACCCATCATATCCATCTCCCGCCCCTGCGGGAAAAGCCGGAGGACATTCCCCTGCTCCTGGGACATTTCCTGGAAGAGGCGGCTCGCTCCCTGGGCAAACAGCCGCCCCGCTGTCCGGCCGATCTGATCGAGGCCTTGAGCCGGCATCCCTTTCCCGGCAATGTCCGGGAACTGAAAAGCGTTGTCTTTGATGCAGTGAGCCGCTGTTCTGGAACGACGCTTTCAATCCAGGACTTCCCTGCTCTTGATCTGCGCAACAAACCGCGACTTCACCGGACTGCGGAGTCCGGCCCGCAAGGTGGCGACACCTGGCCCGGCAGTCTCAGAAAACTCCACAGTCTGCCCACCATTGAAGAGGCCGGCACCGACCTCATTGCCGAGGCGCTCAGACGCTGTGAGGACAACAAATCCATGGCGGCCCGGATCCTGGGTATCTCCAGGCAGCGGCTGGCCAGACAGCTCAAGACGGTGGAAGACCCGTCAGCATGAACCCCCGACCACCGCCTGATATGAGTTGGACCAGTGTTGCGATTCGTGCCGCTTTAAAAAACAGCAAAATACCAAGCACTTCCCTTGTGCACCCTCAAATGTGGTCTGAATCGTAACAAAACCTGGAGAACTCCCCCCTTTCATATGAACGGCCTCCAGGAAGCAGTCTATGCAAAATTTCAAGTCCCTGTTCATCTTGGCCCCATATTTGCAGATTCATACTTTTGACAACTGAGCGAGTATGACCTTGAAAAAGAACGACCTTCAGAAACAGGAAGCACCAGGCCAGTCTGCTGAAGAGATCGCAAAGATGACACCCGAGGCACTGCAAAAGGTGCTCCACGAACTGCGGGTGCACCAGATTGAACTGGAGATGCAGAACGAGGAGCTGCGCACGGCCCAGGCCGAGATCGAAGCTGAGCGGACGCGCTACTTCGGCCTTTACGACCTGGCCCCGGTGGGCTACTGCACCCTGTCCGAAAAGGGGCTGATCCTGGAGGCCAACCTCACCGCGGCCACCCTGCTGGGAACGTCCCGCGGCCTGCTGCTCAAACAGCCGATGACCCGCTTCATTGACACTGAGCACCAGGACCTCTACTACCTGCACCGCAAAAAGCTCCTTGAGACGGGCGAGCCCCAGGAATTCGAGCTGCGGCTGATCAAGCCCGACGGCGCTCCCTTCTGGGCGCATTTGAAGACAACCGCCGCCCAGGCGGAAGACGGCGCACCGGTGTGCCGTTGCGTGATCAGCGACATCTCCGAGCGCACGCAGGCTGAAGAAGCTCTGCTAGAGAGCAACAAGACTGCACATCAGTTCTTTTCCGAGTCTTCGGCAGGGGCGTTTTTCATGATGCTTGACGAACCGGTCGAATGGAACGACTCCGTGGACAAAGAAAAAATCCTTGATTATGCATTTGACCATCAGCGTATCACCAAGATTAACAGAGCACTACTGGACCAGTACCTGGCAAGTGAGAAAGACTTTCTTTGCGCGACGCCCAAACAACTGTTTGCCCACGATCTGGAACAAGGGCGCTTGCTGTGGCGGAAAATGTTTGATCAAGGATTTCTGGAAATAGAATCGGATGAACGCAGATTTGACGGAAGCCAAATGTGGGTTGTCGGCAGCTACCGCTGCATGTTCGACGAACAGGGAAGAATTCTCGGGCACTTCGGGACGCAGCTCGACAACACCGAGCGCAAGCAGCTTGAAGCAGCACTGGCCCGGCAAGCCATGGTGGATAAGGCCGCGGCCGAAGTTTCCTTGAAGTTGCTCGATGCCGGATCTTTTGAAGAAATATCGCACCTGGTATTGGAAAAGGCCCAGCAACTCACGGGCAGCCCTTTCGGTTTTGTCGGTTATTTGGACCCGCAAACAGGAAACTTCGTTTCCCCGACATTGACACGAGATATATGGGGCGAGTGCCGTGTTGCGGACAAGAGCGTTGTTTTCCAAAGATTCACCGGCCTGTGGGCCCGGGTTCTCAAAAACGGCCGGCCCCTCATTGCCAACCACCCGGAGAGTGACCATCGCTCCTCACACGTTCCAGAGGAACACATTCCAATTCAACGCTTTCTGGGAGTCCCAGCGCTCCTTGGCGAAAATCCGGTGGGAATGATCGCCCTGGCCAATTCAAAGGATGACTATAGCGACCAGGACCTGGCTGCGATCGAACGGTTGAGCACGATATATTCCCTGATTATTCAGAAAGCCCGCGCCGAACAGGAACTGCACCGGATGAATGCGGAACTCACCGAGAGCAAAAGCAATTTAGAGGCCATCCTGTCCGCCGTGCCGCTCGGTATCCTGGTATTCAACCCGGCCGGACAGGTCGTCTCCGACAACGCCGCAGCCCGGGCCATATGCGGCATTAAAGAAATCAAGCCGGGTTCGCTCCGATGTGGTGACTATATCTGCTGCCGCCATCGCCATAACCATCCGGAGGGTTGTGGAAGCGCCTCTGACTGTTCAGATTGTGCAATCAACAATGCGGTTGCCCATGTCCTGGGTGGTGGTATCGAGAGGATAGGAGACCGGGAACACGAAATCTCTCGGGATCACGACCTGGGAAACGGCCTCTGGATCCAATTCAGCGTTTCGTCTGTCGTGTTTCAAGGACAAAGGTGCGCGATCCTGGTTTTTAGGGATATCTCCAGGCAAAAACAGGCAGAGGAGGAACTCAAGAGGTCAGAAAGGCTTCTGTTCAACTCTCAACGTATGGGCAAGATAGGCGGATGGGAGTATGACATAGCCAATAAATCTATGGCCTGGACGGATGAGACATACCGTATCCATGGGTTCACCCCGGATGACGTCGAACCCGGTTCGCCGGAACACATTGCCAAGAGCTTGACCTGTTACGCCCCTGAGGCCCGCGAGCTTGTGCAAAAAGCCTTTGAGCGCTGCCTGTCCACAGATGAGCCGTATGAATTCGAGGTTCCCTTCACCAATACCGCAGGTCGGGCCATGTGGGTTCACACAACAGGCCGGTCAGTGTGGGAAGGGAATCGAAGGGTTAAGGTTTCCGGTATTATCGTGGACATTACCGCGCGCAAGGAGAGGGAAGCCTATGCCGAGATGGAGCAGGAACTTCTGCAGATCCTGAACGAGCCGGGAGACCTTAAGGACTCCTTGCAGCAGGGTGTCCACGCCTTGAAGACGCACACCGGCTTCGAGGCCGTGGGCATACGCCTGCAAGAAGGCGATGATTTTCCCTATTTCGTCCAGGAGGGTTTCTCCAAGGATTTTCTGCTAACCGAAAACACCCTGCTCGAACGCGGCAAGGATGGCGGCGTGTGCCGGGACAAGGACGGCAATGTCCGCCTGGAATGCGCCTGCGGTCTGATCATATCCGGCAAGACCGACCCCTCCGACCCGCTCTTCACCCCAGGGGGGAGCTGTTGGACCAACGACTCCCTCCCTTTGCTCGACCTGCCCTCCGATCAGGACCCCCGGAGGCCTCCGCGCAACACCTGCATCCATCAGGGCTATGCCTCCGTGGCCCTGGTTCCGATTCGCGCCTACGGCCGGATAACGGGACTGCTCCAGATCAACGACCGGCGCAAAGACCGTCTCTCCCTGGAAAAGGTTGAACGGCTGGAAAGCGTGGCAGCGCACATCGGGGCGGCCTTGATGCGCAGACAGGCGGAGGCTGAACTGCTCGCTTCCAAGAAGCAGGCCGAGGCCGCCAACCGGGCCAAAAGCCTGTTTCTCTCCAACATGAGCCATGAACTCAGGACCCCGCTCAATGCGGTGATCGGCTTTTCCCAGCTGCTTGCAAGGGACCCCCGACTCACGGAGCGGCAGCGCAGTGATGTGCAGGTCGTCCTTCGCAGCGGCCAGGACCTGCTGGACATCATCAACGACATCCTGGAGATTTCCAGGATCGAAGCGGGGCGCCTGGAGATCAAACCCGTGGACTTTTCCAGCTCTGAACTGCTGACGGATCTCGATGGGATGTTTCGTTCCCGCTGTGAGGCCAAAGGACTGCACCTGCTGGTGGAGCGGGACGATGAACTGCCGGAGTTCCTGTATGGCGACCGCACCAAACTGAAACAGATATTTTTGAACCTGTTGAGCAATGCCGTCAAGTTCACCGCGGAGGGCGGCATCAGCCTGCGGGTGCGCAGCGACGTCCATCAGGAAGAGGGTTTGGAGCAAAGGGATATGGTCAGGCTGACCGTAGAGGTGGAAGACAGCGGCATCGGCATATCCGAGGGGAACCTGGAAGAGATCTTCAAGCCTTTTGAGCAGGTCCACCCCTCGACCCAAAAAGGCGGGACAGGCCTGGGGCTTGCCGTCTGCCGGGAGTATGCCGCCTTGTTGGGCGGGGATATCCGGGTTCGCAGCGAACCGGGCAGGGGGAGTTGTTTTCGTTTCACAGCGATTATGCCGAGGGGAAAAGTGGTTCCTGGAAATGGTTTGACCGCCTCCCGGGAGGTTATCGGCCTCGAGCCCGGCTCCGGGCCTGTGCGGGTCCTGGTGGTGGACGACGATACTGACAACCAGGTGCTGGTGAAGGCCCTTCTGCTGCCCATAGGGGTTGAGATCCGCCAGGCCGGCAACGGCAAGGAGGCGCTCGAGCGCTTCGAGGAGTTTTCCCCCCATGCGGTGCTCATGGATATGCGCATGCCGGATATGGACGGATACGAGGCCACTCGCCGGATCAAGAGCACCAACAAGGGCCTGGCCACACCGGTCATCGCCCTGACCGCCAGCGCCTTTGAAGAGGGCAAGCAAAAAACCCTGGATGCCGGGGTGGACGCTTACCTGCGCAAGCCTTTTCAACATCGGGAATTATACGAAATACTCGGGCGTTGCCTGGGATTACGGTATGTGTTCAAGGATGACGATGACCAAAAACGTCCCGCGCTGACGGTCGAGGCCGTATCCGAGTTGCCTGAAGAGCTGCGGGCGACGCTGAGGCAGGCGGTTGAACAAGGCGATATGGGGCAGTTCACGGCACTGCTCGAACAGGTGGTCGACCTCCATCCGGAACTGGTGCGGAATTTGTGCAAATTGGCCGATGCATTCGACTACCCTCGCCTCAATGCTCTGCTGACCACGACAGGGAGGACGCATGAAGAATGAAACAGCCCCGGCAACCGTGATGCTGGTGGACGACACACCGGCCAACTTGAGGTATCTGCAGAAGATGTTGCGAGACAAGGGGTATCGGGTGGTGGCCTTTCCAAAAGGCCGGGCCGCGCTGAATGCCGCGATAAAAAATCCTCCGGATATTATCTTGCTGGATATCCTGATGCCGGAAATGGACGGCTTTGAAGTCTGCAGCCGACTGAAAGCGGATCCGGGGCTGAGTAAAATTCCCGTATTGTTCATCAGCGCGCTTGGCGATGGGGACGACAAGGCCCGGGCCTTTGCAGCCGGCGGAGTGGACTACGTGACCAAGCCCTTTGAAGAGAAGGAGGTTCTGAGCCGGGTGGAGACGCACCTTGGGCTGTCTCGCCTGACCCAAGGACTGGAAAACAGTGTGCAAGAACGTACGGCCCAATTGCTGGAAAGCAATCAAAGCCTGCAAGAGGAAATCGCTACGCGCAAGGAGGCCGAAAAACAGCTGCGGGTGCAGCGGGCCATGCTGCAGTCGGTGTTTGACGGCATAGCCGAACCCGTGATGCTTGTAGACAGGGACATGCATATGAAGCTGTTCAACAAGCCCGCCTCAGAATACTACCAGGGTCTGGGCATTACCTTGGAACAAGGAAAGAGGCCCTGCCCGGACCACCACCGCGTGGATCGGCAAGCCTGCAGTTCCTGCAACCTGCCGGAATGCGTATCACAAGGAGAATACCTGACGCTGGAACGAAATGGTCTTGGTGATCCGGAGGCAATCGAACAGCTTGTTCTCTACCCTGTTGAAGAATCCGGACGCAAGACTGGGGACGTCATCATCCGCATCACGGACATCACCGAAGAGCGCAGGCTGGCTCAAGAGATGGCCCAGGCCGATAAACTGATTGCCCTGGGAACGGTTGTGGCCGGGGTTGCTCATGAAATCAACAACCCCAATCACATCATTCTGCTCAATGCGGCCATTGTATCCGATGTCTGGCAGGGAATCTCCCCGATTATCGACAAACATTGCGACTGTGATGAGGATTTCTCGATAAGCGATCTGCCCTACAGCGAAATCAAAGAAGAGATCCCAAGACTGCTTACAGCGATTGAATCCAGCGCCAATCGAATCAAGAACATTGTGGACGTCTTGAAGAATTACTCCACCAAACACGAGGGGGTGAATCTCAAGCCGATGGATCTCACTGAAGCCGTAAAGAACACACTCCTGCTTGTGCAGCACCGCATCAAGAAATCAACCACCCGCTTCTCCATCACCTATGGCGAGAATCTGCCGGCCGTCAAGGCCGACTGCAACAAACTCGAACAGGTGTTTGTGAATCTGATCTCAAATGCATTGGATGCCCTGCCTGATTCAACCTGCGGTGTTTTTGTGGAAACCCTGTTTGATCGAAAAACAAAGCGCGTTGTCTTTGTAGTCCGCGACGAGGGAAGAGGGATTGAGGAACGGGACATCCACCGGATAATGGATCCCTTCTTCACAACCAGAAGAAGTGTGGGTGGGACAGGCCTGGGACTGGCCATTGCCAAACAGATTGTCGATCATCACGGCGGGCGCTTGGAAGTGGAAAGTGCTGCAGGACAGGGGTCCACCTTTCGGGTGGCCCTGCCTGCACTCGTATGAACTGCAATTGAGTTTCTCAGGGAAATACAATGTCACCCGAACCCCGTCCGAGCTATAAAGATCTGGAATCCCGGATTGCAGAACTGGAACAGGCGCTCCAGGAATCCAGGAGGCCCCTGGGGCCTGAAACCACCCATGACCCGGATCTGCTTCAAACCATCTTCGACACTATTGAACAGCCCATAGCCTTTGTCTCACAGGAATACCGCTACCAGGCGGTCAACCAGGCTTATTCCCACTACTTCGCCCGGGAGCGAGAACAGATCCTGGGACGATCCGTGGCCGAGCTCTGCGGGCAATCGGTCTTTGAGTCCGAGATCCGCCCGAACCTGAATCGCTGTCTGGCCGGTGAGACCGTCGTTTATGAGGTCCAGGTGCAGTTTCCGGGCAAGGGTCTGCGCTGGATGGAGATGGAATATATTCCCCATCGAAACGAACGTGGCGAGATCCTTGGGGTCATTGCCCACGGCCAGGACATCACCAGACGCAAGGCATCAGACTCGGAGCTTCAAGACCGTGAAGCAGACAACCAAGCCCTGCTCAACGCCACTCATGATGGGGTTGTCCTGCTGGACCGGCAGGGAACCATTCTGGTCGCGAACCAGGCCTATGCCCAGAGGTTCGGCCTGACCCCACTGAACATGACCGGCGAATGTCTCTGGGATGTGCTGCCCCAGCAGGTCATCCCCCGGCGCAAGGCAAAGGTGGAAGAGGTCTTTGCAACGGGCCAGCCCAGGCGCATGGTGGATGAACGGGAAGGCCTGTGGAACGATACCATCCTCTATCCCATCTTCGATCCTCAGGGCAGGGTGGCCAAGGTCGCGGTTGATGCCAGGGACATCACCGAGCACAAGCAGATGGAGGAAGATCTACGCCTGGCCCTGGAAAAGGCCTGCCAACGCGAACAGGAACTGGACGGGCTGTTGAACGCCGCCCATGAAGTCCTCAAATACACCTCCTTTGCAGAGGCCGCTCCGGCCATACTGCAGTCCTGCCGGCGGCAGATCGGGGTGCAACTGGCCTTTCTGGCGGTTCTGCCCGCCAAGGGGACCCAATTAGAAGACCTGTTTTTCGATCCCGACCAGACAAACCCGCCCGGCATTGATGTCGCCGAGCTCTTCACTCCATTCAAGAACGAACTGCTCAGCGGGGATACCATCCTCACGACCCAATCGATCCCTGCAAGTCTGAAATCGAGTTGGGACGAGGATGGCGCCGTCCAGGCGCACCTGCTCTTGATCCCGCTCAGGATCGAGGAGGCAACCACAGGCATGCTGGGCCTGGTGGGAAGCTCCGGGTTCGGCCCGGAAACCGTCCGCCTGGCCACCGGGTACTCTGAACTGGCCGGCACCGCCCTGCGCAACAGCCGCACCCTCAGCCTCCTCCGGGAGATGAACAGCCACATGGAAAAATGGGTGAAGAAGCGGACACAGGACCTGCTTCAGGTCAACGCCGAACTTCAACAGACCATACAGGCCCTCCGGGAAAATGAGGCGCGCTTCACGGCCTTCATGGATCATTTTCCCGGAGGAGCCTTTATCAAAGAGGTCAACGGACCGATCATCTTCAGAAATCAGTACCTGAAAAACGTCTTTGAAAAAAACCGCAGCTGGATCGGCCAGACGACCCATGAAATTCTGCCTGATTCCGTAGCCCAGGCCATCCTGGAGGACGAGCAGCATCTGTCCCAAACAACCCCCGGACCCGGGAATTTTCCATTCCGGACCGCCAGGGACGGACCCAGGTGGTTGAACTACACAAGTTCCTGATCAAGCAAACCGGCAAACCCGACTTGATCGGGGGCATCGGCCTCGATGTCACCGAGAAAAAAGACACCCGGAAGAAACTCCAGAAAAGCCGGGCCCTGCTCCAGGCTGTTTTTGACGGCATTTCCGATCCATTGTTCATGGTGGATGAAACACTGACCATCAGAGTGCTCAACAAGGCCGCGGCAGCGTATATCGGGGCTTCCTATGTTGAAGCCATCGGACTGAATTGTGTTGAGGCTTTTGCATGTCAGGCCGGCATCTGCGAGGACTGCCGGATCACTGAAAGACTCAGGGCCCAGGAACGAACAAGCTTTGAACGAACCGGCTGCTTTGATGCCCATAAGCTGGAACAGGTCAACATCTACCCCCTTGGAGCAGAAACGGCTCTCGATGCGGACGGGGCCGTGGTCCACATCCGGGACATCACCCTGGCCAAGAAACAGGAACAGGAACTGCGGCAGGCGGACAAAATGATTTCCCTGGGCATTCTCGTCTCCGGGGTGGCCCATGAAATCAACAATCCCAATAACTTCATCATGCTCAACACGCCCCTTCTGCAGGAGATATGGGACAGTACCCAGGGCATACTTGCTCAGGCCCAGCAGGAGCGCGGGGAACTGGTCATTGCCGGTCTGAGCTACCCAGAGCTGCAGGAAAAGGTGCCCCTGCTCTTTGCCGGCATTGTCGAGGGTTCGCAGCGCATCAAGGCCATTGTCCAGGGCTTGAAGGATTTTTCCCGCCAGGAACCCCAGGACCTGCAAACAGAGGTAGATGTCAACCAGGTCGTGGAGCAGAGCGTCCTGCTGCTCAAGAATATGATCCAGCAGGCCAGCGCCAATTTCAGGCTTCACCTGGACCCCGACCTCCCCTGCATCCAGGGAAACGCCCAAAAGCTGGAGCAGCTGGTGGTCAATCTGATCCAGAATGCCTGCCAGGCCCTGCCCGCACCGGATAAGGCCCTGGCTGTGCAGACCGTGTCCGACCCGCAGCTCCGCAGCATCCGGATCGTGGTCAGCGACGAGGGCGAGGGCATTCCTCAAGAATCCCTGCCCCGGATCATGGACCCCTTTTTCACCACCAGACGCACCACCGGGGGAACCGGCATCGGGCTGTCCGTGTCCCAGAACATTGTCAAGGAACACGGCGGAAGCATTGAAGTCGAAAGTCAAATCGGGTCGGGAACCACCTTCCAGGTGATCCTGCCCCTTGAGAAGCTTCCGGTAAAAACAGTGAAAAAGTGAGAGTTGCACCGGGATGAAGCCGGTTAACGATTACGGCGACGATTACGGAAAACGAGCAAGACAATCCCAACCGTCAACCGTAATCGTCGCCGGAGTCGTCCACCGAAATGGCAGAAAAACGAGGGACAAGACAGCAACACAGCTAAAAACAGTGAAAAAGTGAGAGTTGCACTGGAATGAAGCCGGCTGACGATTACGGCAACGATTACGGAAAACGAGCAAGACAATCCCAACCGTCAACCGTAATCGTCGCCGG
>CAZUMF010000149.1:0-11611 GCA_964621385.1 uncultured Desulfohalobiaceae bacterium | reverse complement strand
GCAAGTTCCGCATCCACGGCCCGGACTGCCTCAAGGCCCTGGAGCGGGTCTTTGTGAGCGACATGAACAAGGTCAAGCAGGGCCGGATCAAGTACACCGCCATGTGCAACGAAGACGGCTGCGTGATCGACGACGGCGTGATCACCAAAATGGGGGAGAACGACTACTTCTTCACCACCTCCACGGGCCGAGCCGGGGCCACGGTGGAATGGATCCGCTACCACACCCGCTATGAAGGCTGGGATTTCAACCTGGTCAACCTGACCGACGCCTTCGGGGTGATCAACCTCTCCGGCCCCAATGCGCGAAAGGTCATCGAGAAGGTGGTGGACCAGGACATCTCCAATGAAGCCCTGCCCTTCTCCGGGGTCAAGGGCTACAGCATCCGGCAGGCCGTGGAGGTCATGATCATGCGCCTGGGTTTCGTGGGAGAGCTGTCCTACGAGATCCATGTTCCTGCCTCCTATATGGAATCGGTCTGGGACCTCCTTCTGGAGGCCGGCCAGGAATTCGGCATCAGAAACTTCGGTGTGGAGGCCCAGAATGTGTTGCGCATGGAAAAGGGCCATATCATCCTGGGACAGGAATCGGAGCAGCGGACCAATCTTCTGGATGTGCACCTGGGCTTTCTCTGGCACCGGGACAAGCCGGAAGCCAAGACCGTGGGCAGCGTGGCCCTGCAGCAGGCCGAGCAGGATGCGAACCGGTTGAAGCTTGTGGGCATGAAAATGCAGGACGCCAGGGTCCCCGGGGACGGCTGCGTGATCGTGGACGAATCCCGGGTGCGGGGCTATGTCTGCACCATCCGCCAGAGCTTTTCCGTAGAGGGAATCGTGGGCCTGGCCCTGGTGGAAGGCCCCCTGGCCACGCCGGGCAGCGTGTTGTCCATCTACGAAGACGAATGCAAGGGCAATCTGCTCAAGGCGGAGGTGGTGCCCCTGCCCTTTTACGATCCCAAAGGCTCCCGCATGAAAGCTTGAATTCAGCAAAGCGCTGCATTCAGGCTCTGCCGGATGTGTTTGAGAAAACCAGCAAGATATTTGTACTGAGACGGATACACTCTTGTTTAACTTAACCATATCGGAAATTGTGTCCGCACGATTTCCGATAAAGGGAACACGATATGGTTGCTATCATACGACGCTCACCCGTTGTTTTCGATGTCAGTCCGAGCCGTGAAGAAAAGCGGGATCACTGGACTGTAGCCCTGGAATATCCCGGAGAGGGTGAAGGGCCCTGGATGACGGATCTCTGCCACAAGACCCGCTGGGACGTCCAGGACGGGGATCTCCTGTCTTTGGCCTCAGAGACCCTGCCCATACCCGAAGACTACGGCCGGGTGGCCCTGAATCCTGAAATGTCGGTTAACCGGATGAACCGGACCCAGGCCGCAGTCTGGCACTTCACGGAGAATCCCGGCCCCATGCCCAATGTTGCGGCCTTTACCGAGACGACAGAGGCCACGGTTTTTCTGGCCCTGTACGGCCCGCAGGTCTTCGCCGTCACAGAAAAGCTGACCAACCTGGACCTGGACGGACCGGACACAGAGCCCCCCCAACTGGTGCAGGGGCCCTTTTCCCACGTGCCCTGCCAGATCGTGGTGGCTTCCAAGGGGGACACCCCAGGCATCCTCCTGACCTGCTCCCGGGGCTACGCCCGGGACATGGTCCACGCCATTCTGGATGCGGGTCAGGAATTCGGAATGCGCCCCGCCGGGGAGGAACGCTTCAAGCAGTGGTGCAGTCAATTCTGAAGGGAAGACCGCTCAGAATTTTCAGTGCATCTCTGTCATAGAAAACAAGAAAAGCTGTTGCTCCGAAGCAGTTGAAATCCTTGTTTACGTAATTGGAAATTTGAAATTGGAAATTTGATGAGACGTTTTAGAACACTTTGCTTTCAAGAATATATTATTTTTGAAAACACGCATCAAAGACGCAGTCGTTGAACAATTGAATGGGAATGGAGAGACGCAAAGCCCCAAATCGAGAATTCAAAAATAATAAGGAGCGAAGAAATGACCCAGAAGTATGATGCCATTATTATCGGAGCCGGCGTCATTGGCGCGCCCATTGCCTACGAGCTGTCCAAGATGGGCTACAAAACCCTGAATGTGGACAAGCTGCACGACGCCGGGGAAGGCTCCACTGCAGCCTCCTGCGCCATTGTCCGGGCCCATTATTCCACTGAGGACGGGGTGGCCACGGCCTATGAAGGCATGAAGTACTGGCTCGACTGGGCCAGCTACCTGGACCATGTCGAGGATGAAAAAGGGCTGGCCAAATTCATGAACACCGGTTCGCTGCTTATCAAAAGCCAGGGACATGACTGGAAAAAGGTCAAAGGGCACTATGATGCCGTGGGCGTGGCCTATGAAGAATGGGACAACGAAAAAATCGAAACAATGATTCCCGTGATCAATATGTGGGAATACTGGCCGGTCAAAAGACCCGAAGACCCGGCCTTCTTTGATCCGCCCACCCAAAAGCTCGAAGGCGGGCTATTCTGTCCCGAAGGCGGGTATGTCAACGACCCGGCCCTGTCCACGCATAATATCATGCGGGCTGCGGAACAATACGGGGCGGAGTTCAAGTTCAACTGTGAAGTGGTGGATATCCGAAGCGAAAACAATAAGGTCAAAGGCATCACCCTGAAAGACGGCACCCGGTTCGATGCCGATATCGTGGTCAATGCCGCAGGGCCGCATTCCTTCAAGGTCAACCAGATGGCCCAGGGCGTCTTTGAAACCTGCAACATCAAGACCCAGGCCCTGCGCCACGAGGTCATGCACTGCCCCTCCCCTGAAGGCTACGACTACCTGAACGACGGCTATCACATCTCGGACGGGGATGTGGGCTGCTATTACCGGCCCGAAGTGGGCAACATGTTTCTGATCGGCAGCGAAGACCCGGACTGCGATCCCCAGGTCTGGCCCGATCCTGACGCCTTTTACGCCGGGGAAGGCGGTCCGGGTGCAAACAATGAGTTGACCAAATCCCAGTGGAAAGCCCAATGCTATCGCCTGGGCCGCAGGGTGGAATCCCTGCAGGTCCCGGAACAGCCCCGGGGCGTGGTTGATCTCTATGACTGCTCCGACGACTGGATACCGGTGTATGACAAGTCAGACATGGACGGCTTTTACATGGCCATCGGCACCAGCGGCAATCAGTACAAAAACGCCCCGGTTGTCGGCCGGATGATGGCCGAACTCATCGATGCCGTGGAAAAGGGGCTGGATCACGATCAAAATCCCTATCAATACGAACTCAAATACCTCAAGGGCCGGACCTTTGATATGGGCTTCTACTCCAGAAAGCGGGAAATCAACTACAATTCCAGCTTTTCGGTCAATGGGTGAATGAATTGAATATTGACGATTGAATATTGACGATTGCTGCAGGAAGAAAAGAACTAATTCGTGTCAATTCGTGAGCATTCGTGGACAACTTTCTGCTTTCTTGCATTTTCAAATTGAAAAACGAGATCATGAAAATCTACGTCTGTGTGAAACAGGTCCCGGATACAGCGGCTTCCATCCAGATCATCGAAGGAAACCGGATTGATGAGCGGATGACGTTTATCATCAATCCCTACGATGAACACTGCCTGACTGAAGCCGCGAAGATCCGGGACGCCCAACCCGGATCCGAGGTGGTCGCGGTCAGTCTCGGCAACGTATCGGTCCAGGAGAGTCTCCGATCGGCCCTGGCCATGGGGGCCGATCGGAGTATCCACATTCAAAGCGATGCCCGTCACGATTCCCTGGAGACGGCCAGGATCCTCAAAGCGGCCATCGAGCAGGACGGAAAACCGGATCTGATCCTCACCGGCCGGGAGGCCATCGACAGCGGCGGGATGCAGACCATGTTCCGGATCGGGGCCCTGTTGCAGATCCCGGTCCTTTCCAATGCGGTGAACATCGATATTCAGAACGGCAAAGCCTTCGTGAGCACTGAAGCCGAGCTGGGAAGCCGACTGCAGTATTCCTTGAACCTGCCCTGTATCATCGGGGCCGGCAGAGGATTGAACACCCCCCGATATCCCACCTTTCCGGACATCATGAAGGCCAGAAAAAAGGAAATTCGAACCCTGGATCTGCAGGACCTCAGGTTCGAGCCGTCCGCAAACTCCATGGAGCTTCTCGAACTCCGCACGGTTGCCGAGGACAGGACCCCCCGGCCCATTGAGGGAGACGCGGATACTGCGGTGGAGGAACTCATCCGGATCCTGGAGCAGGAAGCCAGGGTGATATAGGATTTTCGATTCTTAATGACTGCGACACAGTCAAACCGGACTCAATAAACTCTGTAATGATGCAACAGGTCGGAGTTTTTGTAGAAGAAACAGACGGGCGGGTCAAAGATTCGGTCCTTGGCGTCATCTCCTATCTGCGCCACAAAGGCGTCCCTTGCTGCGCCTTTGTCATCAGCGGCTCTCCTGGCGGTCACGCCGAACAGCTTGGGGCATACGGAGTGCACAGGATTTTTGCGATCGAATTTCAAGAGGAAGCGCAAGCCCGCAACCCCCAGTTCAAAGCCCGGGCTGTGGCAGAGGCCATGCAGGCCGCCGGCGTGACAATCCTTTTCGGCCAGACCAGCCCGAGCGGCCGGGACCTCCTGCCCAGGTTGGCCGCTCGGTTCGACGCCCCCCTGGTCATGGACTGCACAGAGGTGGACCTGGAAAACCTGACCGTCTCCACCTCCGCCTATTCCGGCAAGACCGAGGCCCTGTACAAGGTCACCGGGGAGTATCTTTTTTTCGGCATGCGCCCCAACCATCACCTCAAAAAGCCGGCTGCGGCGAGCCCTGAAGCCATCCCTTTTCATGCGAAGCATCAAGACGAAAAGGGGATGGCCTTCATCGGAAAAACAGAGTCTGATGACCAGGGGGCGGATTTGAACGAGGCCAAGGTCATCCTCTCCGGAGGCAGGGGGCTCAAAAACGGCAAAAACTTCCAACTGCTGTTCGACTGCGCCCGGGAGCTCGAGGCGGCGGTGGGAGCGTCACGAGTGGCGGTGGATGAAGGCTGGGTTCCCTATACCATGCAGGTTGGTCAGACAGGACTCAAGGTCAATCCCCGGGTCTATATAGCCTGCGGCATTTCCGGGTCGGTCCAGCATTTTGCCGGGATGAAGACCGCGGGCCTGATCATTGCCGTGAATACCGACCCCAAGGCCCCCATGGTCAAGAATGCCGATTATTACCTTCTCGGGGACCTGTTTGAGATCATCCCGAAACTCACCCAAAAACTCAAGGCCCGATCGGCCGCCGGGGAATCCTGATGCCGCCCCCAACTGCAATCACCACGCCCATCCCTGTTCGCTTCCGGGACATCGACTCCATGGGGCATGTGAACAACGCCGTGTTCTTCACCTATTTTGAAGAGGGCCGCAAGGTGTTCATCCATGAATTGTTCGGACTGGAAAGGCCCAGCGATTTTCAGTTCATCCTGGCCCATGTGCGTTGCGATTACCTGAAGCCGGTCAAGCTCAATGATCACCTGCATCTCCACATCTGGATCAGCGATATCGGCCGGAAGCGGTTTGACATGCAGTATGCGTTGGCGGGGGCCGGGACCGAGGATCCGGTTTACGCCAGAGGGCAATCAACGCAAGTGTTTTATGACTATCAGGCCAACCGGTCCAGGGAGATTCCTGAGGCTGTCCGCTCCCGCCTCGAACCCTATTGGTTCAAGCAGGAATGATGACAATGGCAGCTCACATGTCTACTCCCCCCGTTTCGATCGTCCGGTATACAACCCCCCTGGAATCAACCCGTCAAGCAGTCGATCTCTGCACGGGCTGGGACCTGTTCCCGCACAGGCCCAGGGTCTTTCTCAAGCCAAACATCCTCACCTGGTGTCAGGGAAAATTCCCCAAATGGGGCGTCATCACCACCTCTCGATTGGTCCATGATCTGGTGGTTCTGCTCAAGGAACGCGGAATCGACGACATCTTCATCGGCGAAGGCATGGTCAGCATGAAGCCCAGGGATCCGGCCTTATGCGAAGCGGCTTATGCATCCCTGGGCTACACCCGGTTGCAGAAGCGTTATGGCGTTCAGCTCCTGAACATCCATCTGGAGCCCTTTCAAGAGATCGAGCTCGGGAATGGCCTGCATCTGCGTTTTAACCGGCAGGCTCTGGAAAGCGATGTCCTCATCGATCTCCCGGTCTTAAAAACACACGCCCAGACAACCGTCAGTCTGGGGATCAAAAATCTCAAGGGTCTTATCGACGTTTCCTCCAGGAAGAAATGCCACAATCCTGATCCAAAGCGGGATTTACACTTCTGGGTGGCCCGCCTGCCGCTGCCCATGCCTCCCATGCTCACCGTGATTGACGGAATCTATTCCCTGGAGCGTGGTCCGGGATTCGACGGCAAAGCCCGGCGAAGCAACCTGCTCATCGCTTCCAGGGATGTCTTGTCGGCTGATATGGTCGGCAGCAAGATTTTGGGGCACGACCCGGAACAGGTCCCCCATTTGGTGGAGGCTTGCTCTTTGCAGAACAGAAATCCGGATATACGGGACATTGAAACCACAGGGGTATCCATTTCCGAAGTCAGTTCCTATCACGAATACGCTTTCCCCTATACCGACGACGAAACATTGCCCCGACCCATGCAAAAAATGGGCATTCAAGGACTCGCCTATTACAAATACGACTCCACAATGTGCACCTATTGTTCCGCCGTCAACTGGCTGGTGCTCACGGCCATTGCTGCGGCCTGGCAGGGTCGCGCCTGGGAGGATGTGGAGGTACTCACCGGCAAAATCATGCAGCCAAGCCCGGGGAAAAAAACAATCCTGCTTGGAAAATGCCTGTGCGAGGCCCATGAGCGTCATCCTGACTATGAAGCTATGCTCAAAGTCAAAGGTTGCCCGCCCCACCCGGAGTCCATTGCCAATGCCCTCCATCACGCCGGAATAGACGTGGATTCAAACATCTTGAACAGCCTGGAAATCGCCCCGGCATACTTTCTGAAGCGGTATCAAGACAAACCTGAGTTTGAAGAGGACTTCCATCGGGTATAGAGAAGTTGAAGATAGAACATTGCTGAACACCGAAAAATCAAGAAGTTACCACGACAATACCTAAAAGCATTGCCTTAAATGCTATGATGTCCATGTCTAATGACGCTTCTGCTGCCGTTCCCTCCAGGCCTGCTGCAACCGGGACTTGATCTCCCCCCACTCCTCCTTGTTGAACCGGCCCTGACGGTACATCTCCTTGAACTCTGCAGTCAGGGACTCCAGATCATAGCTTCGGTCCGCAAGCCCTTTTTTTTTCATGATTTCACTCAAACGCTTCACGGTCTTGTCCCCGGCCATGCGTGCCCACTTATCCCCGTAACGGGCCGCCACCTGACTCGCAGCCCTGAAAATCACCCGTCTGTTCATTGTCGCCTCTCTCCCTGGTCTTGATCCAGCCCATGCAGGAGCTTCCAGCCGCGGAACAGGTCCCCGGCTCGCTCCGGAATCCTCTGCTTCGGTCTGCTGATCAGCCTGCAATTGTGCTCTCACTTAACACTTTAAAATAAATGTATATAGTTTGCTTAGCTTCAAAATTGGATATTCTTTTAGCTGCTTTTCAGGTTTCAGGTGTCGGGTGTCGGGTGTCAGCACTGCCGCTGGCCGCAGACGTCCAGTTTAATCAGTGAAAAAACTTGAATTTACTGCAGGCTGTCGACCTTACCCGTCATTGCTCGCCCAGTTAAATGCCGCTTTACGGCACTGGCCTCTGGCCAGTATTTAACCGGGCGAGGCGTCTTCGCCGAAACAATCCTTGACAAGAGGCTCTTCTGAAAGATTGCTTCGCTTCGCTCGCAATGACGAGCGTTGATCAATGCTTGGAACTGTGACTCCATTCGTCTGAAGTTTCATACGAGTTTGTGGATTTTGCCTTTCCAGACACCCGACACCTGAAACCAAAAGAATGTCCAATTTTAAGAATATTTCAGACATTGTTCATTATTTTAGAGCATTAAGGTTCAAAGCCGTAATGTCGGTACGAAGTCTGAAAAAATACTCAAATGGGCTTTTAGAGAATACGTCACCGAACGTATGAATCAAAACATCAAGGAATATAAGTTCTGGCCCCGGAGAACCTGTTTCGGTAATAGGAGCTGCTGCAAACGGTTTTTCCCGGGCCGGGCGCGTGGATGAACCGTCCGTCTCCGGTGTAGACCCCGACATGGGAGACCTTCCGGGCCCCTGCCGTCTCAAAAAAAACCAGATCTCCCGTGTTCACATCCCTTGGGCGCACCGGGCGGCCGACCTGGAACTGTTCCTGTGATGTCCTGTGGGCTGATTCAGCCCGTTCAGCCGGTAGACCACCATGGTCAAGCCGCTGCAGTCGAATCCCTCCCCTGCGCCAGTCCCGCCCCAGCGATAGGGCAGACCGAGAAACCCTTGCGCTGTTGCATGGTAAAGCCCAGGGGTTGGAGCTGTCCGGCACCGGCCTGGACCGGCTGCCGGGGAACCCGGATCTGCTTCTCCCCGCAGCCCGAGACCAGCAGGAAGAGGCCCAGGACCAGAGCTGCCTGGACAGGCCATCGAATCAATGTAGGGATACCTGTGTGCATCAGGCTGAATCTCGGCCTCGTCGAAATCTGAGAGCAATCAGTCTTTGTTTCAAAAACCAAAATGAAGCTTTCCTTTTCCAACAGGCTGTCCACCTCGCCCGTCATTGCTCGCCCAGTTAAATGCCGCTTTACGACACTTGCCTTTGTCCAGTATTTAACCGTACGAGGCGTCTTCGCCGAAGCAATCCCAGGCACGAAGCTTTGCTTTCTCCGGCTGCCCCGGACTGAGATTCAGGGTCTGCCGGGAACACGAAAGCATCCTGTCAGACAAACAGCTCCGGTTCCCGCCGTATGCCTCCAAGCTCCACCTCGAGTTCATGTTTGTGCCTGAGATAGTTTTCATCATCAAAATATTTCGCTCCAACAGGACATTTTTTGATGCAGGCGCAGCATTTAATGCAAATGCCCGTGAGTTTCGAAACATCGTCTGAATCAATCGATCCCATTGGACAGACCTCGACGCAATGCTTGCAGTCGAGGCAATCACGGTTTGTTTGTGGAGTCACTTTCAGGATATTGACAGGGTTCCCGTTTTCATCCTTTGGCCGATAATAGTCCCTGTAGGGCCTGTTTCCTTTAACGGCAAGAGCAGGATTGCTGTCCGGTTTCTGTATTTTATCAGATATCCTGGCAGCAAAATCAGCCGCCACGGTCATATCATTTGCGTCGGGCCGGTGAGCCGCAAGCGTCGTTGAAAAGGAATGCTCCCCGATGAATGCGCCGGCGGCGAGAACATGAAACCCGTTCGACTCCAGAATATCCTTGAACTCTATCAGCGCGTCATCATAATCACGGTTTCCGTAAAGGACCACGGCGACTGCCGGGGTCTGGTTCCCTGCAAGGGAATGCAGGAATTTCAGCAAGACGTTGGGGACCCGTCCAGCATAAACTGGAACGCCGGCAATGACAAGGGTGTCCTTATCAAAAGAATACGTTTTGTTCCGGGCTTCCGGCAGGGTAAAGTCACTACTTGTGATCGGAATGCTTCCGCCTTCGTGTTCCGCGATTCGCTCCGCAAGACCGGTGACAATCTTCTCGGTCGTGCCTGTTGCGCTGAAATACAATGTATTGATTTCTTTTATCATTCAAAAAAACTCCCTGAACCGAAACGTGAACAGCCCAGCCCTTGCCTGAGACACCTGCAAAAAGTCGTCAGGAAACGATTCGAGTGAATCAATATTCGTATAATCGTTTCACAGCTCAACCAGGATCAGGTCTTCACCGTCCAGTTCCTCTTCGATGATCCGGCTGATGCGGTTCCAGTCGCCTCCCGCCAGCCCGGCCCCGATCTTGGGAAGCCCGATCCTGCGCCCGGCGTGCCTGTTTCTGATCCAGCGCATGCAAGAGCGCACGGCCTCGTAGTCAACCAGGACCTTCCCTTCCTCTGGCTTGTAGTTGAACTGCGTGTAGGCGTTGACTGCCACAAGCCGGTGCCCGTCCAGCTCAATGACAGCTTCAGTGCAGGTTCCCAGTTTATTTCGGTCGCCCGGTTCGGTCTGCTGATCCGCTTGATAGGCTTCCGGAAAGGCCTGGCGGATCGCCTTGGCAATGCCGGCGCCCATTACGCACCAGCAGTTGCAGCCGTGAACTATGACGTCGAACTGGCCGTTTTGCGCCAGCTCGATCAGATTTCCCTGTTTCCTTTCCATCATGCGCTTCTTCTCTTGTCCCGGGGATGTCCTTCAAGACCTTCAACGTATGAAAAGAACTGCAGCCGGAGCATGAGACCGTTGAAAGATGGATCAGTTTACAGAACCCGGAACATTACGCCACTTCCATTTTGGGAGCAACGTTCCCTGTCAATCGATAGTATAAGGATTCTGGCGCAACATCAAACCCGCACTCCCAGGCCAAAGTCGGCCAAGAGTCCAAAAAAAACTGTGCGAATTGCTCAGGATCTCGCAAAGATTTTGCAGCCTCATACTTGAATATCAGATCTTTAAGATTAGCTTCTCCAGATTCACCTGTATTGAATCTCAAAAATACCCGATAATCGGCAACGTATTTTGCTTCAACTATAAAGACAGAGTTCATATTTTCCCCCTAAACTAAAGGCTCGACTTTATGAAACTCCTTGGTTGTCCACATTTCCAAGAGTTCTTTTTGATGCTGTTCTGCCCATTCCTGGACGAGGCCCCTGACTTTAGCTGGTAGATATCCTGCTATAATATTAAGTTCTTGGATACTTACTGTTGCGCGATACTCGTTATACCTGACATGAAAATGTGGCGGTTCATGCTCATCAAAATACATTGAAATGATGATTCCCAAAAATCTGGCTATTTCAGGCATGAGTCACCTTAGATCCTTTTCTGTACCCGTCTGGTTCAGGCAATGGTTGTATACCTCTTAGCCCCCTATCCAAGGCAAATCGGGCAGCATTGTATGGTAATAAAGGATAAGTTGAGGCGCTGGATAAGTCAAGCATCGATAAAACAGCTCAGGATGTGCAGCATGGGCAGTGCCTACTCTTCAGGATTCTTGTCCTGCCTGCGTTCCCGCATTTCCCGCTGCCGCATGGGCATAGCGTCGATGCGCTCAAACAGGGCCTGCAGATTGAAGTCACCGACCTGTCGTGCCTTTTCTCCACCGTCCTTGCCAATGAGAATCAGGGTCAGGTTTTCGTCTGACACCGCATACCGCTGGCGCAGGGAATGGGCCGCTTCCGGGCTGAAGGCATGCGTGTGCTGAACTGCACCCTCAGCGCAGAAAATATGGAAGACGAGCAGGTCCCTGTCCTGGAGTTCAGCCCTGAACTGCTGGAGCTTCTTTTCAAGCTCCCGATAGGAAGGATCCGAGGCCGCTGGGGAAAAAACCAGCAGAAGCCGGTTTTTCCACTGGTAGTCTGCCAGGTTCGGGCTGGTCTGAGCAAAAGCGCACCCCGCTGCCAACCCGAACAAAAATTGAGCCAGAAACAGCATCTTCATGATGTCAGCCTCCTGATTTTCCATATCAACAGCTTGCCCTGTTCCGTCACTGCCCGTGACGCGCGCGTTTCATGGCCTGTAGAATGTCAAGATCTTTCGAAA
>CAZUMF010000148.1:0-11672 GCA_964621385.1 uncultured Desulfohalobiaceae bacterium | reverse complement strand
CTCGGATCGTATGACGATGAGTTTATGGGGGAGGCTGCTATACTGTACGCAGCGTACCGACACGCGTATGACTCCCTGCGTGAAATGATCCTGGCCGTTGAAGAAAAATTCGGGCGCTTGTCCTTAGCTCTGGCTCCGGATCAGACGCTTTTTTATCATGGATTCAAGGCCGGTGATGTGCTCGGGGTGGAAGTCATGCAACCGAAAACCGAGCAGGACGAGCAGGGGGTGGAACATGACTGAACAAACATCAGCACAGGAATTCCGCGAATGGATGAATGAACTTACATACGTCATAAGCGGCCTGCAGAATCTTTCCGACAGTCTACGGGAAGAGCCTGCTGCTGAAGGTGCAGCGCATGTCCTTTACAAGCGGATGGAGAGCTTGTTTGACGAAATGGAAGTGCTCGTGGGCAAACATCTTGAAGGGTAGTCAACCGGGGGCCGGGGTGCGCTCCGGTCCCTTTTATTGAATAATAAGGGCAATAATCGTTGCTATGGCAATTAGAAATGTAGCAATGCAGGACCAAAAAGCAGTCTTGGAGGCGGTTTGGGCTGATCTGGCTGAATGGATGACTGAATCAGAAATTTTTTCGTTTTCTGTTTTCAAGTTTAACAGATAGCAGATTCTTCTTTCATGTTCGGGATTGTCAGCATAGTCTCTTACTAATTCTTCAGATGTTCTTTCCTTACCTCCAAATTTATCAATAAAATCTTTCCGTTCTTTATCGCTTAAAGATTCAAGCGTCTCACGGTATTCTTGAACATTCATTTTTTATTCAAGACTTTTGAAGGTTGGACTATGGTTGGACTGTTCGTTGTTCCTGGTTTTTTGTTCTTTTAAAGTTTCTGTTTTTATTAGTCTTTTTTGGTGCCGAGGGGGGGACTCGAACCCCCACGAGCTGTTGCCCACTACCCCCTCAAGATAGCGTGTCTACCGGTTCCACCACCTCGGCACAATTTGGAGAAGGGAAGGAAATTAACCCGAACACCGGAGAATGTCCAGCTTTTTTCAGCAGGTCGTTCAGGTTCATTTAGCTTATTCAGGATTTTCCGTGGAGCCGGGCGCGGACTGCTGGGCCGGTTCCTGGACCACCACGGATTTGGTCACGGATTTGGTCTTCTGGCCTTCCAGATAGGTAAAGGTCAACGAGGTCACGAAAAAAAGAACCGCCATGGTGATGGTCAGCTTGGAGAGAATGCCGCCGGCCCCGCTGCTCCCGAAGAAGCTGGAGCCGCTGGAGCCACCGAAAATGACCCCCATACCTTCATGGCCTGACTGCAGAAGGACCAGACAGACCAGAGACACGCAGGCGATGACATGGACAGTGAGTAAAAGCGCGTTCACGAGTCAACAACCTCCCGGTTCAAAAAAGCCTTGATGCGTTCAGGGCGTTTCAGCATTCAGCCCAGAACGATCTGACTGAAGCTTTCCGCCGACAAACTTGCACCACCTACCAGAACCCCATCCACATTGTCAAGGCCTATGATCTCGGCGATATTTCCGGGCTTGACGCTGCCGCCGTAGAGTATGCGCAGGGATTCGGCCTGGTTGGGAACCAGCTCCTGGAGCTGGGTTCGAACAAAGGCGTGGGCCTCCCGGATGTCCTGGTTGCGGGCCACCTCTCCGGTGCCGATGGCCCAGACCGGTTCATAGGCCACGGCCAGGCGGTCGGTCAGGTTTTCGCCTGGACAGACGGACAGGGCGGTCTGCAGCTGCTCCTGAAGGACGAATTCCAGACGGCCCTGCTGGCGCTCGTCCAGGGTTTCTCCGATGCAGAGCATGATGTTCAAGCCTTTGGACAAGCCAAAGGCGGTCTTCTCGGCCAGGAGTGCATTGCTCTCCTCAAAGACGTGCCGGCGTTCGGAGTGGCCCACCAGGGCCCAGGTGCAGCCCAGATCCGTGAGCATGCCCGGGGCGATTTCCCCGGTGTAGGCCCCTTCATCCGCGGGATAGAAATTCTGGGCCCCAACCCCGAAACCGGGTCTGGAGCCCAAGGCTTCCGCCACAGCCGAAATCGCGGTGAAGGGAGGGAAGATGAGCACTTCCCGGTCCGAGGGCAGTGAGTCCGCAGTCAGGGCCGTGAGTTCAGCAGCGGTTTGCCCGGCTTCCTGCCGGGTTTTGAACATCTTCCAGTTCGCAGCCATGCATTTTTTCATGATGAGAATCCTTTTAGAATTGAACAGTGAATACTGATTATTGACTGGTGCAGAAACAGGAATTTTCAAATTCGTGTATTCCAGGGTCTCCCATTTTCATTGCAGCAATCCACAATCCACAATCCGCAATCGAAAATCACTATAGCCCCAGCGCCTTGAGGCCGGGCAGCTCCTTGCCTTCCAAAAATTCCAGGAAGGACCCGCCGCCGGTGGAGATAAAACTGACCGAGTCCTGGACCCCGCAGGCGTGGACCAGAGAATCGGTGTCCCCGCCGCCGATGATGGTCAGCCCGTCCACCCCGGCCACGGTCTGGCTCAATCCATAGGACCCCTGGGAAAAGGCCGGGTTTTCAAAAGCGCCCATGGGTCCGTTCCAGACCACGGTTTTCGCGTCTTTCAAGACTTCGGAAAACAGGGTGTGCGAAGCCGGACCGATGTCCAGCATCATCTCCCCATCCGGAATGTCCTGAAAGGGATACAGGCCTGATGGCTGCTTATCATCCGGAGTCTGTCCGGTGACGAAATCAACCGGAAGATAGAAGCTGACCCTGTTCTCCTGGGCCTTGCGGATGATCTGCAGGGCATCCTGCAGAAGATCGTCTTCCACCCGGGATGTTCCGGTGGCATACCCCAGGGCTTTGAGAAAGGTGTTGGCCATGGCCCCGCCCACGATGATCCGGTTCACTTTGCCCAGCAGGTTAAAAAGAACGCCGAGCTTGGTGGAGACCTTGGCGCCTCCTGAAATCAGAACAAATGGATGCTCCGGGTTGGACAGGGCCTGTCCGAGGTATTCGGTTTCCTTTTTGAGGAGAAACCCGGCACAGGTAACAGGGGCCTGGTTCACCACGCCGACCACGGAGGCATGCTTCCGATGGACCACGCCAAAGGCGTCGCTGACAAAAATATCAGCCGGTTTGGCGAGCTGCCTGCTGAATTCCGGGTCGTTGTCGGTCTCCCCGGAATGGAAGCGCAGGTTTTCCAGCAGCAGCAAATCGCCCGGCTTGAGGGCGGCGATCATGATTTCGACGTCAGGCCCGATACAGTCCGGAGCCATGGCCACATCCTGTCCCAGGAGTTCGCTGAGTCGTTCCGCCACCGGTTTGAGGGACAGGTCCGGTTTGGGAGTGCCCTTGGGTTTGCCCATATGGGAGCAGAGGATGCCGATACCCCCGTGGTCCCGGATGTACTGGATCGTGGGCAGGGCCGCCTTGATTCTGCTGTCATCCTGGATTTTGCCTTCCCGGAGGGGCACGTTCAGATCCAGGCGCACCAGCACTCGTTTATCCTTCACATCAATCGCGTCAAGAAAGGTCATACTGCCTCCTGAAAAGACCAGAGATTCAAAAAAGACGAAAAGAGCCTTTACAAGCTGCTGCAAATTCTATAGGCTACTGAGATGTGTCTTGTGCAGCGGCACTTTTTAATTTATTGAAAGCATTGTTGTTTTAATTATTTTCTGCCTCATCGGCACCTGCCGTCTGATTTGGATCTATGGCCTTCAGCAAGAACAAGCAGAGAACATCCGCGCGCCAGCGCCAGCTCCTGGAAGTGGTTGATGCAGAAAACAGGGTCGTCGGGCTCATGCCCCGGGGCCAGATCCATGCGCAGCACTTGATGCACCGCAGCGTCTTTGTCTGTTTGTACAATCAGCAGAACAAGTTGTTTATTCAGAAGCGAAGTCTGGTCAAAAGCGTGAATCCCGGCTGCTGGGATCTCTCGGCCAATGGCCATGTCCGGGCTGCTGAATCCCCCAAAGAGGCCGCGATTCGAAAGCTCAGAGAGGGCCTTGGCATCTCTGTGTCCAGCGTCCGCCTGCATACAATCCTGCCGGCCGGTCCCCAGACCGGCTATGAATTCGTCTTTCTCTTCTATGCGGGCATCAGCGCTCAAGTCCCCCAACCCGATCACCGGGAGATCCTGCAGGGCCTGTTTGTGGAAGAACATGAGCTGGCCTATATGGTCCGTTCCTTTGCCGAGTATCTCACAGCCGGTCTGTTGTATTTCTGGAAGCAGGGACTTTTGTTTCAGAAAGAATGTCCCGAGGGATAATCAGTGAAGGCGGCCCTCGTGGTGCTTTCGCTCCTGATTACATGGTACAGTCCAATTTCACGGGGCAATGCAGGCAGCCAGGGCTTCATGAATCAGGCCGTTGCTGGCCAGGATGGAATCAGCGCCTAAACAATACGCCTCCGTGGGGTCCATCTGCGTTACCAATCCGCCGGCCTCTTCCACCAGCAGCCAGCCGGCAGCCGTGTCCCAGGGTTTCAGGCCGAGTTCATAAAAGCCGTCAAATCGACCGCAGGCTGTGTAGGCCAGATCGACAGCCGCCGATCCCATCCGCCGCAGACCGCGGGTTTGCGAGAGGGCGGCGGAAAACGCCGGCATGATTTCATTGATCCGTTCCCGGACTGAATAGGGAAAACCCGTGGCGATGAGGGCCTGCTCCAGGTCCGTCTGCCGGGAGACATGTATGGGCCGGTCATTGCAGAAGGCCCCCTGTCCCCGTGAGGCCTGAAACATCTCACCGAGGATCGGCAGGTAGATCCAGCCCTTTTCAATGCGGTTCTGCTGCCAGAGCGCGACCGAGACCGCGACCTGAGGGAGGGAATGGGCGAAATTCGTGGTTCCGTCCAAGGGATCGATCACCCAGGTCAGCAGTCCAGGGGCGAGGTCCCGGGCTGACTCTTCCGCGAGAAAATCCGCTTCCGGCAAAACGGCCTGCAGTTCCGTCTTGAGCAGGTCCTCCACCTGAAGATCGGTCTGGGTCACCAGGTCGATCCGGCCTTTGTGCCGAATGTCCTTGGGTTGTGACCACTGCTCCCTGATGATCTCTCCGGCCTTGAGCACCGCGTTTTGGGTCTGGGCGACAATATCCGACATCAGCTATACTGCTCCAAATTACCTTTTTCAGAATTCTGTCGTTGAAGTCTCATGACAATCAGTCTTTGTTTCAAAAACCAAAATTGTATCAGTATATCTACCTGCATTTGTGTGTTTTTTTGGATGAGAATGCACCCGCCTCATCGCATTGCCCAAGTCCAGCTTCTTGAAAAAAACTCTGGAGATAGAACTGATTCCGTGCGACGCAGTCGCGCGGAATCAGTTGATGAAGGCGCTTTCCAGCTCTTTTTCGTTTTCCATGGCGAATCCGGTTCCCCTGAGCACGGTGGTCAGGGGATCTTCGTCCACGATCACATTGATTTCCGATTGCTTGATGATCAGCTGGTCCAGGCCCATGAGCAGGGCGCCTCCGCCGGCTAGGAGCATACCGTTATTGGCGATGTCGGTCACCAGTTCCGGCGGGGTTTTTTCCAAGGCCATGCGCACGGCCAAAATGATCTGATTGACCGGTTCCTTGATGCTTTCCCGGACATCGCTGTCGGTGATCTCGATGGTCTTGGGGATGCCGTCCACCATGTCTTTTCCGGATATGCGCATGGTTCGGGGCTCGTTTAAAGGTACGGCCGAGCCGATCTGCATTTTGATTTTTTCGGCCAGATTTTCCCCGATGAGGATACTGAATTTATCCCGGATATAGCGCTGCACCGCTTCATTCATCTCATCGCCGGCCACTCTGACGGATTCGGAGTAGGCCACAGAATTGAGTGAAATGACCGCGACTTCCGTTGTCCCGCCGCCAATGTCCACCACCATGTTTCCCAGGGGCTGGGAAATAGGCAGCTGAGCACCAATGGCCGCGGCCATAGGTTCTTCGATCAGGCGGACCTCCCTGGCGCCGGCCTGCTGTCCGGATTCAATGACCGCCCGTTTTTCCACCATGGTGATGCCCGTGGGAACGCAGATCACGATCTTGGGTTTGACGAGCTGCAGGCCTTTGATCACTTTGCGGATAAAATAGGCAATCATGGTTTTGGTCACTTCAAAGTCGGCGATGACCCCGTCTTTGAGGGGACGGATCGCCGTGATCTTTTCCGGGGTTCTGCCGAGAAATTCTTTGGCTTCCTTGCCCACGGCCAGGACTTTCCCGGTCCGATTGTCCACGGCGACCACCGAAGGCTCATTGAGGACAATGCCTTCCCTTGGGGCGTACAACAGGGAGTTGGCGGTCCCCAGGTCCATGGCCAGATTTTTTCCCAGAAAACCAAAGAGCTTAGTCAAAAACATCAGCCGTCTCCGTGTGTTGTGTGTTGTTGTGCCAGCGTCCGGTTGAGTTGGCGGACTTTGTTCTTCAGATAGAGGTTGTCCAGCAGGAGGCAGAGCTGGTCAGTGAGCAGCAGGAGAAACTCGTTCAGTTCATCAGGAATCGGCAATTGATTCTGGTCGGCCAGAACCAGAACGGCCCTGGTTTTTTGATTCGCGATAATGGGGAGGCAAATCACGCTCTGGAATTGGGGGATGTCCTGGTGTCTTTTGAACAGCGGCGTCTTCAGGGAACGGCTCTGTTTGCCGTCATTACTCATGATCTTGCTGTGATTTCTGAAGACCCAGCCGATAAGCCCCTCCCGGGTGTCGAATTTTTTGGTGTGCAGGTCCTGTTTGAAAAAAATGGGTTGATTCCAGCCTTCCAGGAAAAAGCCCTGCCCGGCTTCGTCCCTGGACGCAAGGAAACAGTATTGAAACTGGGTGAATTTTGAAACAATGTTGAGAAAACTCTCCAGAAAATCAGTCCACTTGGATGTTTTTTCCTTCAGCTGCTTGATGGCCTGCAGGCAAATATAGTAATTGATTTTTTTTTCATTTAACTGAGATTCGTATAGATTATTGCGTAGAATTTCAATGAACTGTGTAAACTGGTGCAGGATTTTCTGGTCCTTGGTGCTGAAGGAGAAGGAGCGTTTGCTGTCCAGGCAGAGCACGCCGGCCCCATTTTTCAAGGGACAGCCCATAAAGGATTTGATTTTGGCTTCGGCATCAGGATAATAATAGCCCAGGCCATCGCCCTGGCGATCAAAGTCATTGACCAGCAAAGGCTGGTTGTTGCGGATGATCCAGCCGACCAGTCCCTGGCCCGGTTCCAGGAGGCAGTCCTTGTTGATATTGTCCCCGAGACTGAAGCAATCCGAGATCTGAAAATGTTTTTCATCCCGGGCCGGAAGAAAGACCACCACAGAATAGGCATCAAAGACGCTGCAGACTATGTTCAGAATGGGTGTTAAATAGGATTTATCAAGCATAGGACACCCGGTACTGTTCGGATGCTGTAGGGAACTGTTTTTCTGCTGTCATTACAAATCATCTGCAACCGGAGGTCAAGTCTGAAACCGGAAAAAAACGCTGCCTTCCCTAGCCCTCTTCGATTTCCCGGCGCACCATTTCCCGGGTGTAGGCTGCGGTAATTTCGTTTTCCGGCAAGGTCCCCACCAGTTTGCCCTCATCAACCACAGGAAGCTGATTGATGCCTTTGGAGGTCATTTTTTCCAGGGCGGTTTGGAGTGAATCCTCCGGAGTCACGGTGATCGGGTTTTTGGTGGCCATATCCTTGGCGATGACCAGAAGCATCAAGCCGTCTTCATTGAGAACGGAACGGATGTCCCGAAAGGAGATGATGCCGGTCAACTGCTGATTGCTATTGACAACATGGAGATAAGAGGCGTTTTCATTCTTAAAGGTTTCAATGATGTCTTTGAGGGGAAGGCCTTCGGGGATGGTGTGCACTTCGCAGCGCATACTGTCTTTGACCTTGAGCCGCTGAAGTGTGGAAACCTCCCGTCCGGTTTCGATATTCACCCCGCGGCGCAGCAGCTTGATGGTGTAAATCGAGCCTTTGGTCAGAGTGCTGGCAGTGATCGTGGCCAGAATGCAGGTGATCATCAGAGGCAGGATGATCGAGTACTGGCTGGTGAGTTCAAACAGGATCAAAATGGCGGTGATCGGCGCATGGGTGGTTCCGGCCACCACCCCGCCCATGGCCACCAGGGCATAGGCGCCGGAACTGGCCGTCAGCTGCGGCATGAAAAGATTGACCAGGGTCCCGAAGGTGCCTCCGGTCATGGCGCCGATGAACAGGGAGGGGGCGAAGATGCCGCCGGAGCCGCCGGAGCTGATGGTCAGCGAGGTGGCCAGAATCTTCACCCCGATCAGGGTGAAGAGCAGGGTCAGGCCCATTTCGCTGACCAGGGTCAGATTGATGCTGCCGTAGCCCACGCCGAAGACATGCGGGAATTTGAAAAAGATCAATCCCAGCAGGGCGCCGCCGATAGCCGGTTTGAGCCATTCGTAGATGGGGACGGTATCGATGAGATCTTCAGAGGCATACAGGCATTTGGTGAACAGCAGGCCGACCAGGCCGGACACGATTCCCAGCAGAGGATAGAGCAGGAATTCCCAGAGGGAAACCACCGAGTATTCGGGAATGATGAAGGCCGGCAGGTCTCCGAAATAATGTCTGGATATGGTGGTGGCCGTGACCGAGGACAAAACCACCGGCGAAAAGGACATCAGACCGAAATCGCCCAGAATGATTTCCAGGGAGAAAAGGACTCCGGCGATGGGGGCGTTGAAGGTGGCGGCGATGCCGGCGGCGGCTCCGCAGCCGACCATGGTTTTCATGTGCATGCGGGGGACCTTGAAAAACTGGGCCACACTGGAGCCGATGGAGGAGCCGATTTGAACGATGGGGCCTTCCCGTCCAACTGATCCACCGGAGCCGATGGAAATGGCCGAGGCCAGGATTTTGACCAGGGCCACCCGCTTCCGAATAAATCCGCCCCGGAGTGCCACCGCTTCCATCACTTCCGGGACGCCATGCCCTTTGGCCTCCCTGGCCCCCCAGTAGATCAGCAGTCCCACAACCAGGCCCCCGGCTGCGGGGATGCATATTTTCAAGACCGGGGGGATGGTATCAGCAAAGGTCAGGATGTCGGAACTGTCCTGATAAAAAAACCATTGGACGCTTTTGATGAAAAAGCGGAACAGCACCGCTCCGTAGCCTGAGAGAATACCGATGATCAGAGCAAAGAGGAGGTTTTTGATGTGCAGGTTCAGGCGTGGGTGGTGGAATTTTTCAAACAGCTTCATGAAGTTTTGTTCCCTGCAAAGGCACGGCATGACAGGTTTGCGGGGAGAGACCCGTTTTGAAACCCTGAAAACGGATCCAGGACAGGGCCGTGTGTTCCGCTGTTGTTATCTGTTGCGGATGGTGACCACGGGGCACGGGGCCTTCAGGATGATATACTGGGCCGTGGAGCCCATGACCAGCTTGCCGACTTTGGATTCTTTCCGGATACCCACAACGATTTCATCAATGCCGTTTTCTTTGGCGAATTCAACCGTGTCCTCGCCAGGACTGTAACCGCGGATCAAGAGATGGGTGCTGCAGGCGACTCCCTGTTTTTTACAGTCCTCCTCCACCTGCCAGAGACGTTTTTCCGCTTCCTCCACCAGGGGGAGGTCTTTTTCGGTCTTGGTCCGTTCCGCCGAGGTGATGACGTCGAGGGAGGCCTGGAAGACCTTGGCATGTTCAATGGCCAGCTGCAGCGCATTTTCCGAGGATTTTGAACCGTCATAGGCAACCAGAATTTTCATGAGCCACTCCTTCCTTCGAGAATTGAAGTTTCTTGAGGATACAGAATCCGGATGTCCGGCAGTGCCGAAACCGGAATCATTCGTATCGGCGCACCGTGCCTCGCGGGATGAAGGCAACGGTGGAAATATGGTGAAAATCGTAAGTGAATTTCCCTGCTTTGGCAAGTCATGAGTTTGAATCCCGACCCGCCCTGGCCGTGGAAAGCAAAAAATTCCAAAAAAAAGAAAAGGGTTGAGTCCTCTTTCAGAATAGTCTATGGTCTCTTGACCTGATCACTGCAGGCCCCTGCCGCCGAATACAAACACAAGGGCCGCTGTCACGAGCTCTATGGGTGAAGAATCGTATAAAAATCTCTGTCTCTTTCATGATGCCGAAGGGCTGCGCTCCGGGCTCACCGCTTTTTCCCATCCCAGCCGGGTTGCTGTGATCTATGCCTTTGGCCGGGAGACCCCCTTGCGGGTCTATGATCCGCAGGATCTCTTGCGCGATCATGAGCCCAAAATCAAAGAACTCTTTGTCGATTCCCGGGAATGGCGGGATAAGGATCTTCAGTCCCTGGGAGAGCATTGCTCCCTGATCGAAACGTCCAGTCTTGACCTGGCCGGGTTGATCGCCTATGGAGGACGCTCTTCAGCCATATTTTATCAAATGTGGTTCACCGAGCATCATCCGGATATCTGTTCCACAGGACCGATCAAGCGCTGGCTGGAGCATGCGGCTCTGCTGCTGTGTCAGGATATCGCCCTGGCCAATGAGATAAATATCGGAACGTCCGGCTATGTCCTGCAGGGCTATGGCCTGCACGCCGTCCGGGATTATCTGGTTGATCAGCGCAATATGCTCCTGGGGCCGGACAGCCGATTGCGGGTTTATCCCGTCCTGGAGTCGATTCTCGGGATTTCCCGGACCCGGGAAGAGGGGGCCTGGGCCAGGGGGCGTTTGGTGTTCGTGGAACCCGAATTGATCCCTAAAATGGATCTTCTGGTTGCGTTTTCACCGGACAACCGGCCGGAAGTGAAAAACTTCAAGCATGTTCGCAAATATCTTTTTGCAGCGGAGGATTCGCGGCGGCAGCTCGTCTCCGACGGCACCGCCATTGTTGGCCTGACCGAGGCAGCGGCGCCTCCGTCCAGCATCACTGCCGAGTTTCACGGCAATTTCGGATATCTGTACCTTGCGGATGAATGCGTGTGCAGTTTTTTTGAAGGCAGCTATCATGCCACCACCAGAAAGGCCAAAATGGTTCAGTTGGAAGAGGCCTTCCTGGAGTATTCGTTTGAACAGGATTTCAGGCATCGTCTGTTCCAGACTGTCACGCATATCGTGCACAAGGCCCAGGAAAAGAAATGGGGCTGCGCCCTGATCCTGGATTTGAACCCTGAGCCGCTGGGCATTATTGGACAGACCATGACCAGCCCTTTGGATCTGTCCGATCCCAAAATGCTCGAACTGGCCATATCCCTGGCCAAAATGGACGGGGCCCTTCATATCGACCGGCAGCTGCAGCTCCTGGGATTCGGGTGTCTGCTGGACGGGCACCGGGTCTCCTGGGAAGACTCATCCAGGGGGGCGCGCTATAACTCAGCTTTGCGATTTACAGCTGAAAACGAGAACATCATCGTGGTCGTGGTTTCCTCCGATCGGCCGGTTTCCATCATCCGGGGCGGGATCGATATCCAGGCTGTCTGCGAATGGGCTCCGGTCTATGAAGGTTTCAGCCCCCCGACCCTGGAGGAATGGCTGGAAGGGGGGTGAGGCCGGATGTCAGCGATTGGGTGTTGGAGCTCAGAGAGCAGAATGAACATCGAATGTTGGACGTTCAAATTCTGCCTGAAGAAATGAATATTGAAACTTCAACGCTCGTATGAAACTTCATTTTCTTTTTCCGTCACCCCGGCTCAGGAACGTCATCCCGGACCCCGATCCGGGACCGGGGTCCAGCTCTTACAAATTCAGTCTGGATTCCGGCTTCCGGCGTCGCTTTTCAAGCTATGCCGTGACAAGTCCGTCTTCGCTCAGAAGCTTC
>CAZUMF010000147.1:0-11693 GCA_964621385.1 uncultured Desulfohalobiaceae bacterium | reverse complement strand
CTTGATAGTCGTTGATCTTTCCCACAATACTCGCGTTGACGCTATCCGAAATCAAATCGTAGACACCATTGCCGGCATATCCATTTCCAGTCCCGAGCAAAACCGGCACATTGCCTAAATCAGGCCCGGAATATCCATTTGTGTTGCCAATAATCAGATCGGGATGGACGTCACCATTAATATTCCCTGAAGCTACTCGTCCGAAATTGCCAGGTATGTGTAAAAAGGCTGTCTCAATGGAATTTTGAACAAGTCCCCCGGGCCCGCCGGTAAAAACAAATCCGCCAAAATCATCAACATTAAAATTTATCAAGATATCGTCATACCCATCTGAGTTTATATCCCCGATAGCGGCTATATTCCGACCAAATGTGCTTGCATTGGAGCTTGTCCAAAATTTACTTGTTACGTTTTCATATTGACTGTTGCTTGCGAAAACACTCCAGTCTGCATCAGTGCAATTGACTGCAGCCGGGAGATTGGCTTGTCCATAAAAAGCTATGACCCCGGTATCGATATCGCCATCATTATCCACATCTTTGGATTGTTCCCGGAGAAGAATGTCGTCATACCCATCTGTATTCACGTCACCGGCTGTAGAGAGGGAGTCCAGATCCCCCCATACCGAAAAATTATCCGGATTGTGAATGGTCATGGCTGGCTGTATTGCGAGGCCTTCGGCTGATCCCAAAAACACCCCGACATAATTCAGTGCTGGATACCCATAATTATCATCACAATCGTCACCAAAAGAAAAAAGGATGTCCTCATATCCGTCACCATTGACATCGCCGGCTACAGCCAATCTTCTGCCTAAACGATAGTAGGAACAATTTTGATTGGCTAAAATTTGGTCGGCATCTTCAATGACATTGAAACTTGTGTTGATTTTTTCCTGTTTTCCAAAAAAAACAAAAGCTGTTCCTTTATCATAATCACCTTGAAATCCAAAATCATAGCCAAGATTACAATTATCTCCACTGACGATAATATCATCAAAACCATCTCCATTCACATCGGCAACGGCGACATTGTCGCCGAAGCCTTTGATCAAATCAGGAGCTGTGAGAATGGTATCTGCCTGGGAGGCATTGATTGAGGTATTCTGTCCAAAATCGGCATGTCCATAAAAAAGAAAGATTCCTCCTTCCGGTCCTGAATACTCACCTTGGGAATTATCATAATCGGCATCAGCAACCACAAGATCCATAAAGCCATCATTGTTCAAATCGCCAATGGCCGTCTGATCCCCAAAATGCCCCTTATTGGCCCCTTGGATTGTCAAAACAGTTGTACAATTTTTGCTGATTCCGTAATCTTCCCAGGCCAAAACCTCATGGCTGAGTAATAAATATAAAAAAACTAAGAATACGGACACATAGACATTTTTAGGCATACGACTTTCTCCTGACAAAAAACGGTTGTAGAAAAAAAACAAACGAAACGAATCATCTGTCGACATCTCGAACTCATCCAAATGTAGAATAAGCCACCAAACAGACTGTGTCAAACAAACTTATTCTCAATATCAGAGCCGGCTTACCAGTCCTGAAGCAGCTATTTGATAAACCTAGACCGAGAGGGGCACTCCACTACCCATTCTTGGTGCCGAAAACACACCCTCTCATCCGCAGCCCCACCCCCATTTCCCGGAAATGAATCAGGGTCGAACCATGCAAAACACCATAAATCAGGAGAGTTAATGCAGGAGAGTGGAGAAGTTCTGAATTCCTGCATAATGAGGTGCTGTTTGACAAATCAAGGAATAATGGGATATCCCCTTTCATCAATCTTATGGAAAGCCCCCTTATCCACTTCCATCCAAGGAAAAACCATGAATCAAGAAACCGTCTTGCAGAAAGTTTTTGATTCAGACAACTTGCCGGTTCTTCCTCCGGTCGCTTCCAAGCTCATCGCATTGGCCTCCAACGAAGAAACCCCGGTCAGGGACATCGTCGACCTCATTTCCAAAGATATCGCCTTATCCGCCAAGGTGCTCAAACTCGCCAATTCGTCGTTTTACAGCATGAGCAACACGGTCAGCACAATAAAGCAGGCCGTTTCCATTATCGGGACCAATGGCGTGTTCAGCCTGGCCCTGTCCTTTTCCTTTTTGCGCATCAGCCGGAACAAGGCGCAAGACGCCTTTGATTATGAAAAATTTTGGGAAAAATCTCTGGCTTCAGCCGTAGCCGCGAAACTGATCAAAACCAAGATCGACGGCATTGACCTGGAAAAATATTTTGCAGCCGGACTTTTACTCAATATCGGCGAACTGATCCTGGCCCGGTCCCTGCCGGCGGAGTATCAACGCATATCCCGGCAGATCTCCCAGACCCGGCAGGATATCCTTGAGGTCGAACAGGACATACTGGGCATCGACCACACCCGGATTGGGTATGAGGCCGCCGCAAAATGGGGCTTTCCCGAATTCCTGCTTCTGCCGATCAAATTGCACCCCTGGCCTGAGGCCTTCACCGGCTCGGATCAGGATATCAGACAGGTCATTGAAATCGCCCACGTTGCGGAATTGCTGTCCGATATCCTGTATTCAAATCACCCCATGGAGGCCTATCAACAATTCAATGACAAAAGCAAAAACAGGCTGGGACTTGCATCAAAAGACATCCAATCCATTTTGAAGCGTGTGAACACGGACCTTGAAAATACAGCCCAGTTTTTTGCCTTAAAAATCAGATCAAACAAGCCGGTTGAAGAGATCCTCATGGAGGCCAATGCAGCTCTGAGCGTCATGAACCTGAATTATGAACAGATGAACAAGGAGCTCATCGCGGCAAAAATCCAGCTCCAAAAAGTCACCCAGGAGTTAACGGAAAAAAACCAGCAACTGGAGAAACTCGTGTATCTGGACGGGTTGACAGGGGTGTATAATCATCGTTTTTTTCAGGGATTTCTTGATCAAGAAATTGAACGGAGCAAGCGCAAACAGCATAACCTCAGTCTCATTATGGCTGATGTGGATCATTTCAAGAAATTCAATGACCGCTACGGGCATCAGGTCGGGGATCAAATCCTGAAATCAATCTGCAGCCTTATTCAGGAACACCTCAGAGAATACGATATTCTTTCCCGATACGGAGGCGAAGAACTGGCGGTCGTCCTTCCTGAAACCGACGGAACATAGGCGGTTGCCGTTGCCGAACGCCTCCGGAACATCATTACAGACCATCAATTTATCCTGGACCATCAAACCTATGCGGTCACCCTCAGTTTCGGTGTTGCCGATCTCACCTCGATCCGGGAAAAATCTGAAAAGGACGATCTGATCGCGTCTGCAGACAGGGCCTTATATCAGGCAAAAAAGAAAGGCAGAAACAGGGTCTGTTCCTTCCCGGCCAAGAAAAAATGGCTTTGAACCGCCCAAAGCCGGTTTCGCCCGCAACCCAAAGCTTCCAGGTTCACGGATCAGAAAAGAAAGAGAAAATCTTCCAGCCTGCCGCTCTCTCTTTTTTTTTGAATTTTGAATCAGGCTAGTGAAATTTATTTGGAATTTATAATTTGTGTTTTGAAATTTTGTTCAATCATCGAAAAAACCGAGAGAAAATTTCAAAGAAGAGAAAAGGCCATTGCCGCAAAACTGACTGCCGAACGCGTTGCCTGTTCATGCCACATTTCATAATGCAGAAGCTCCCCCTTGCTCTCGGGCAGAATTTCCAGCAGGGTGGCCAGGGCTGAAAAACCGCAGACATTGTAGCAGTCATCGACCTCCCGGGATATCCGCCAGAACGTATCCGGGTCGTGATTGCACAAAGCCGCCAGGAGTGCATAGTCATGTTCCTGGGCCTTCGGTTCCATCTGGATGGCGGATTCCTGATGCCCGAACTTCGGCCCGATATGTGAGAAATCCACTCCCGCCAGCACCAGGATCCCCTCCTGAGAGGCCAAGGCCCGCAAGCCCTCCAAAAAAGGACCAGCGGCCTCCAAAAACGCCTGGCGACTGTATTCCGGCAAAAAGCCCCATACCGATCCGCACAAAATGGGAATCATCTGCAGGTCCGCTTTCTGGTCGAGGTGCTTGAGAAAAAGCGTCTGAAATTCAATGGAATGTTCATGCAGATGATCAAAATCCGACTCTGACAGCAATCTGCCTCCGCTTTGCTTAAGTTCCAGAACCGCAGCCCTATCCACTGGAAGCAAACCAAACACGGTTTCAAAACTCTTTTCAGTCAAGGCATAGAGACCGTGCTCCATTTGATGGCCGGTTCCCAGCACAAGTACCCGATCCACCCTTGTCTCCTGAATGCAGGCGTAGGCCTCACCATAGCCCTTCCCGCCCACGCTGAAATCGATATGCGGAGCCACAATCCCTTTCACGTCCCTTCCTGACTGTCTTTGAATGACGGAACCGGAAAGCATCCCGTCAAGCTGCTTTTGAAGAGCACCTAATTCTGCAGGATAGGAATCGCCGGCAAGAGCGGCGGGCCGTATCCTCTGAGAGACAAATCGGACTTTGCAGGCTTCCCGGGCTGAACGAAACCGTTCGGAATCCAAGAGAAAGGATTGATCCAAGTTCTGAATGATGTGCTCGATTTCCTCCTGGGTAACACGCCGGCCTCCGGATTGTCTGGAGAGTTCCGCCTGGAGTTCGTGAACATCATCCACCGCGTCCAAGAGATAGAGGAATTGATACACTTCAGGAACAATCGCGAATCCGTTGGCGACCAAAGCAAAACGGTCCCGGATCACAATCAGGTCCCGGCCTTGATCTTGAATCGGAATGAATTCCAGATCTTTCCTTGGTTTTATGAGTCGTTGATCCCTAGCCATGGTTCTCTCCTCAAATTGACAAATCAAGTGCTAGGGCTTACGAAAAAGCTGTGTTAATGCCCTGGCCGAGAAAACAGATTTTGAAGATCGCCGGGTTCCTCCTGGTTGGAGGCATCGCCGTCGTTAGCGCCATATGGTATGGGAAGGGAGCGTTTCAGATGATTGCTTCGATCATCAACAAAAACACCCATCCCGCCCTCTTGTTAACCCTGTATGCAATTTTACCGATTGTCGGATTTCCTATCAGCCTTTTTCTCATTGTTTTCGGCATCAAATTCGGGGCTGTTCAGGGAAATGTGCTCATGTTCGCAGGCTTGCCCCTGCACCTGCTGGTCAGTTATTTACTGGCCCAATCCGTCCTCGGGCCCTGGATCCAAAAAATTGCTGAAAAATGGGGATTCACTGTTCCTCAAGTCCCGCCTGGCAAAGGATTCTCCTTCAGTTTCGTGTTCATGCTTTTTCCCGGACTGCCTTATTCCCTGAAGAACTACATGCTGGCTCTGTCCGGTGTTTCGTTTCCGATCTATTTTTCCTTGGGCTGGCTGATCAACGGTTTGATGGGTATCCCGATAGTAATCCTGGGGGATGCCGCCGGAGACTGGAATCTTCTCATCCTGGGAATCGCCGTCCTGATTTTCACGGCCATTGCTCTGGGACGAATCTGGATCAAAAAACGATTCCAGAAAAAATGACTCCGGGTGGGGCGAGAGCACCGTACTATCAGGCCTTCACCGTGTTTCATCCCTGACTGCCGGAATGTTGATCATGACCGTAGCACAGACCGCGAAAAAAAAGAGAAAGATCGCAATAATATAAAAGACCCAGGCCAGACCCAAAAGGTCCATGAGCAGCCCGGAACCCACGGCCCCGAAAAAAACCCCGGCACTCATGGCCAGATTGAAGACCCCCATCATGGAGCCCTGACCGTAGAATCGCCCCTCCTCCGAGGCCATGGCGCCCAAAACGGGCCAGACAATGGCTTCCCCGACGCCCATGACTGTAAACAATCCCACAAGATGGAGAAAGTCCCGGGCAAAGGGCACCAGAAACATGGTCAGACTGACCAGACAGGTCCCCCACAGGAGCAACAGGACCTTATTTCCGCGATCCACCCATTTGCCGAAAGGGATCTGGAGTACGGCCGTAACCAGGGTCCGGCTGGCGACCACCATCCCGATTTTGACCCCGGAGGCATCCATGAACTCGGTCATAAGAAGGGGCAGAAAAGCCATGCTGGGAACCATGATCAGCATGGTGGCCATACGGGAAAGCAGGATGCCCATTACCCTGCGATTGCGGGTCATGGCCGCAAAAGTAGCTCCAAACTTCCGGCCGGTGGTGTCGATGGAAGAGCCCTGCTCAGGCAAAAAGAAACTCACCAGAATCATGGAAATAAAGCTCAGACCGGCCATGACCAAAAAGGCCGAGTTCATGCCCCAGATATCCAGAAACACCCCCCCCAGGATGGGCCCGCCGCCTATACCGGAAAACAAGGCGATGTTCAAAAAACCCATATAGCGGCCTTCTTCTCCACGCGGCGCCATTTCCCCGATATAGGCCATGGCAATGGGTACGATCATAGCCGAACCCGCGCCATGAAAGATCCGGATCAAGACCAGATGGCTCACCGAGGTGGCCCAGGTAAACAGACACCCCACAACCGCGTAGACAAAAAGACCGGTGATCAAAAAGCGTTTCTTTCCATGCTTGTCGGCAAATCCCCCCACAAAGGGTTGAAGAAAGCCGCGGCTCAAAGAAAAACCCGCGACAATGAGACCCAGACTCATGCCGGAAGCCCCCAGGCTGGACGCATACAAAGGCATCACCGGAGCGATGATGCCAATTCCCACCAGGGCAATAAATATGGCCAGAAGCAGGATCATCAGAATATGTCGGTGCATTGCACAAAGAATAAATTCTTTCCTCTAATTTAGCAAATGCGCCGACACGCTTGAGGGCAAACCCGGGACGGGAGTCTCCTCCCCGGAAGCCGATCCGTAAACTTTTCGCAGATTGAAATGTATATTCAATAACCTCGTCAATATACTGACGTCCCAAATTTTCTCTTGATTTTTCGCTTTATCTGTGATGTGATTGGGGCTTGTGAAATAGATATTCCAAAGCTGCATTTCACACCACGACCCCTTAAAACAGAAGTCTTCAGGAGGAAGGTTTATGAACATGAAACGCACCCGATCGTTCCGTTGGTTCCTGCTCACCCTGCTTGTAGCCGCTGGAGTGCTTACCGGCTGCGGCGGGGAACCGGAATTGAATTCCATATCCGTCGATCCGGAGCAGAAAACCGTAAGCATCGGCCAACGTATTGAGTTCAAAGCTGAGGCCCTTTCCCAGGAAGGCGAAGACATGCCCGGGACATCCATCCAATGGTCGCTGGAGCCTGCGGACAAGGGAACCATCGACAGTTCGGGCGTTTTCACCGCTGAAAAACCCGGGGAGGTAACCATCACGGCCTCCTCCGGCTCGATCTCCGGCACGGCAACAATAACTATAGAGCCGAAAGAGGTCGCAACCATCAAGGTTCGAGCTGAAAAAGAACAGGCCTTGCCCCAGAGCACAATCAAGGTCCAAGGCAAACTCCTGGCTCAGGACAACACGCCGGCCGGCTTTAATTCGATCAGCCTGTCATCGGAAACCGCCGGGTTGAAGTTGAGCGCCGACTCCTTGAAAACCGGAAATGAGGGGACGTTTGCCTTCGAGGTGACCCTCGGGACTGAACCGGGACAGAATGCCGTTTCGCTGCAATCCGGAGCGGCGAAGGAAACCTTGAGCATTCAGGGGACCACAATCAACAAACTGGTCATCCGCCCGGAAAGAGACACCTTTGAAGTCAATGAAATCGTTGAGTTTCAGGCTGTTGGTTATGACACATTCGGCAATCATCGACCGGTCGAGGCCGAATGGACCGTCAGCGGCGACAAGGCCGAACTGAAAAAAGACGGCACAGTCAAAATGCTCAGCACCGGCGAAGCCGTCATCATCGCCGATTATCGCGAGCTCAGCCTCGGGCGTTCCTTCTCCATTGTACCAGGGGAACTCGCTAAAATTCAGCTCCATCCGGAAAAACTCTCCCTACAAGCCGGACAAAGCAGGTATCTGAAAGTCACCGGAAAAAACAGTCACGGGCATATCCTCCCGGTGAAAGTCGCCTGGAACCTGAGCCAGAACCTGGGATCCATCGACCCGGACGGTCTGTTTGTCGCGAAAAAGGCCGGATCAGGGACCATCACCGCCAGTCAAAACGATATTTCCGCTTCCATTCCTGTCACCGTGGAACCGGGCTTTCTGTCGGACATCGAACTCAAACTGGAAAAAACCGCGCTGACTGCCGGGGAGACCACGAAACTCAAGGCCCAGGGGTATGACGCCTTTGCTAATCCCATCCCGGTGGAGCCGAACTGGAGTCTGGACCAGGCCCTGGGTCGCATTGATCAGCAAAAAGACGAGCTCACCGTCTACCAAAGCGGCCAGGGAGCCCTCAGAGCCCAGAAAGGCAATATCCTGAAGGCAGTGCAAATCCAGGTTGCTCCGGCCGAGTTGCATCGTCTGGTGGTCATTCCCGCCAATCCGACGGTTACGGCCGGCAATGAAATCCAGTTCCAAGTCAAGGGATTTGACCGCTTCAACAATCAGATTGCCGTAGACCCGGAACTCAAGCTCGAAGACAAACTGGGTGAACTTTCGGCTGACGGGACCTTTCAGGCCCGGACCGCCGGGAATACAGTTCTCAACGTCCGACAGGACGATGTGCACACCAGCACCTCCCTCGCGGTGGTCCCGGGAAAAATGGTCAAGGCGGTTCTCACCCCGGATGACCCGGTGGTGCTTCAGGCCGGCGAAGTCCAGGACTTCAATGCCTTTGGGCTGGACGCTCTGGACAACACGGTGTACTCCAAAACCGTCTGGAATCTGGAGCCGAATGAACTGGGTACGGTCAATGCCCAGGGGGTGCTGACCGGCCAGAAATCCGGAAAGGGGACAATTCAGGCCGAGATACGAGACAATAAGTCCAGCGAGGTGGCCACCTTGGAAAACCCTGTCCAGGTTAAACCGGGTGAGCCGGTCACAATTGACATTGAACCGGAACAGGCCAGCCTGGCGGCCGGAGAAAAACGGGCTTTCCAAGCCACTGTCTATGATAAGTTCGGCAATACCATCAATACCTCGGTTGACTGGAGTCTGGAAAGCGAAACCATCGGCTCCATCAGCACAAACGGGATCTTCAAGCCAGTCAAATCCGGTGAATGGACAATCACGGCCGGTATCAAAAACGTCCGGGCCCATGCCGAGGTATCGGTTGTACCCAATGAGATCGCCTACAACAACGTGACCCCGGCCCAATTGAGCCTCAAAGCCGGTGAAACCCAGAAACTGGAAGCCGTGAGCGAGGACAAGTTCGGCAATGTTGTGGCTTCCGAGGTTGTCTGGAAGGTCGTACCAAACGAACTCGGCCATGTAACCGAGAACAACGTCTTTGTCGCCCAACAAGCAGGAGAAGGCTATCTTACCGCCGTGGCCAACGACATCGCCCAGAAACTCCCCCTTGAAGTCAAAAAAGGGCCTCTGGATCGGATCGATATCGAGCTTCGGAGGCAAACCATCCCCTCCGGGTCTTCGCTGCAGCTTCAGGCCAAAGGATTCGATCCAGGAAGCAATCCCGTCGACTTCCAGCCGAACTGGTCCCTGGAACCGGAATCACTCGGCACAATCAATGACCAGGGACAATTGACGGCGATCAAGGCCGGGAAAGGCCGCATTATCGCCAAATCCAAAGGCGTAAAAGCCTCTGCATCCATTGAAGTGGTTCCCGGCGAAGCAACCCGCATAAGCGTGCAGAACCGCACCCCCATTGAGATCACGGCCGGAGAGAGCATCAAACTGGATATCCAGGCTTTTGACGCTCAGGACAACCAAATTCCCAAACCGAAATTCAGCTTTCAGATTGAGAATGAATTGGGAACCGTCCTCAAGGACTCTCAATTCAGGGCGCATTCGGCCGGCAGCGGTGACATCACTGTCAGCGTGGGACAGGCCCGGGTCGAGATACCGGTTCAGGTGGCCGTGGGATCGGTGGCCCGCATTGAGGTCCAACCCGCACAAGCCACCATTGCCTCCGGCTCCGGTTTGACCTTTCAGACCTCCGGCTACGACGGGGAAGGCAATGAGGTGGATCTCAAGCCCAGCTGGACCGTGATCGGGGGAATCGGCTCCATTACTGAAAAAGGAAAATTCACGGCGCACACGGTCGGCCAGGGCTATGTCAGTTGCCAAATGTCCGGCATCGCCGGATTGAGCCGTGTTCAGGTGGAACCCGGCCCGGTCTCCAGAATAGAGATCCAGCCCAAGGACCTGGAAATTCCTGCCGGGCACAAACAGGAGTTCACAGGCACAGCTTTCGACGCTCAGGGAAATGTGGTTCCGGTTGAGCTGCACTGGTCCCTGCAGGGCGTCGTTTCGCTGGGATCCATCTCGCAAGACGGCACCTTCAAGGCGCAAACTGCCGGTAAAACCCGAATACAGGCCGCATATGAAACGATTCAAGGAGAAGCGAACGTCACCGTGGTTCCCGGCGAGTTGAGCGAACTGCTTCTGGAAAAACAGGATCTCGAGCTTGTTTCCGGGGAACAGATCAAACTCCGGGTCAAAGGCAAAGACCAATACGGCAATGTGATCGAGACCGAGGCCGCCTGGTCTGTTTCTCCTGATTCACTGGCCGATGTGGAACCCTCGGGACAGATCACGGCCCAGAAGGCGGGCTCGGGGACACTCCGCGCCAGCAAGGGCTCGTTGACGGCCACGGCCAACCTGAGCGTTGTTCCCGGCCCTCTGGACTCGATCCGGATTCAAGCCCCGGAGGGTCCCTTCAAGGGCGGACAAAGCTATCAGTTCAAGGCCCTGGGCTTCGACGCCGGGGGCAACCAAGTGCAATGCAGCCCCAATTGGGCCGTCACCACGCATATCGGCACTATCGAACGGAAGACCGGTATATTCAAAGCCACCAAAGTGGGCAGCGGTTCAGTGGAGGCCTATGATCAAGGCATTGTGGCGTCCAAGGATATCCAAGTCGTCCCCGGGGATCTGGCACAACTGTTCGTCGACCCCAATCCTGTAACCGTCAAATCCGGTCATTCGCAGGGCTTCCGAGTGACCGGCACGGATGTCGCCAACAACAAGGTCCAGGTCCCTGAGCTCAGCTGGGAAGTGCACGGGGATATCGGGTATTTCAAAAAGCCCGGAGAGTTTTTCGCCACCCATCAGGGGAGCGGAAAAATATCCGCCGACATCGACAGCATTCAGGCTGAATCCTATGTCACGGTCATCCCCGGGGCTCCGGACACGGACAACACCCGGCTCAGGGCCGAGCCCCCGACCGTGCAGGCCAACGGAGAGGATGCCGCGAAGATCATCGTTGAGGCACGGGATGAATACAACAATCCAGTGCCCGATTTTCAGGTCAAGCTCGTCTCCAGCCGGCAACCCGACGACCTGGAGCAGCCCGGAGTCACCAACGCCAAAGGCAAAGCCGTGGGCGCAGTCGCTTCCACCGAGGCCGGGACTTCGACCATCACGGCCCTGATCGGCCAGGAGGCGGTCCGGGACACAGTGAAAATTGAATTCAAATGACCCGCAAAGACGAATCCTGAAGAAAAAGCCCCCGCCCGGCCCAGGAGGGCGAGGGACCTTTTTTTTTGCTTTGTGTTTCCATAGCATAATGTTAAGCATGCTTTCGTCAAAACTTGTTTGTATATATTGATCATATTTAAAACAGTTTTCATAACATTCTTGTATAAAAGGCATACATGATTCTGCGAAAAGAATATGGCCATGAACATACGGATTATGAAATTCATTTATGCCAAAATGTTTCTTAGCTACATTCATGCACC